>CAXGUG010000041.1:0-29399 GCA_964012715.1 uncultured Rhodospirillaceae bacterium
GTTCCGGCGGCGGCGCCAACATCTTCCGCGGCCACGACAACGTGCAGGGTGCGACCGACATGTGCATCCTGTCGCACTCGCTGCCGGGCTATTACGGCCTGAAGGCGGGTTCGTGGAAGCACTGGGCCCGTGTCTGGGGTGTCGACTACGACTACATCCTGGGCCGCTTCGGCTCCAAGAAATTGATGGAGTCCAAGGGTATCCCGGTCAGCCGCTGGATCGACGGCGTTCTTGAAGACAAGAAGAACATCGACCAGCCCGACAACGTCCGCGCCATGGTTCTGTGGGGTCACGCCGTGAACTCGCAGACCCGACTGCCGGAAATGAAGAAGGCGATGGAAAAGCTGGATCTGATGGTCGTCATCGATCCGGTCCCGACCTTTGCTTCCGTCATTCCGGACCGCAAGGACGGCGTCTATGTGCTGCCGGCATCGACGCAGTTCGAAACCTACGGTTCCGTGACCGCGTCCAACCGCTCGCTGCAATGGCGTGAAAAGGTCGTCGAGCCGCTGTTCGAATCGCTGCCCGATCACGTCATCATGTACAAGTTCGCCAAGAAGTTTGGCTTCGCGGATGAGATGTTCAAGAAGGTCAAGGTCACCAATGACGAGCCCTTGATCGAAGACGTCACCCGCGAATTCAACTCGGGCATGTGGACCATCGGCTACACCGGTCAGTCGCCGGAACGCCTGCGCGCCCACATGCAGAACCAGGCGACCTTCGACAAGACCTCGCTTCAGGCGGTCGGCGGCCCCGTTGCCGGCGATTACTACGGTCTGCCCTGGCCCTGCTGGGGAACGGCCGAACTGAAGCACCCGGGTACGCCGATCCTGTACGACACCTCCAAGCCGGTCGCCGAAGGCGGCCTGTGCTTCCGCGCCCGTTTCGGCGTGGAACGCAACGGTGTCTCGCTCCTGGCCGAGGGTTCCTACTCCGTCGGTTCGGAAATTCAGGATGGTTATCCGGAATTCACCATGGCCATGCTGAAGAAGCTGGGCTGGGACAAGGACCTGACCGAAGCGGAAGTGAAGGCCATCGAGGCCGTCGCCGGCGACAAGACCAACTGGAAGACCGACCTTTCGGGCGGTATCCAGCGCGTCGCCATCAAGCACGGTTGTGCGCCGTTCGGTAACGCCAAGGCTCGCGCCGTGGTTTGGACTTTCCCGGATCCGGTGCCGTTGCACCGCGAGCCGCTCTACACGCCCCGGCGGGATCTTCTGCCCAAGTACGAAACGTACAAGGACACGAAGAACTACCGTCTGCCGACGGCGTACGAGTCCATCCAGAAGCAGGACTTCTCTCAGAAGTTCCCGACCATCCTCACCTCTGGTCGTCTCGTTGAATACGAAGGCGGCGGCGACGAAAGCCGGTCGAATGCCTGGCTGGCCGAGCTGCAGCAGGACATGTTCTGCGAGGTCAACCCCGTCGATGCCAACAATGCCGGCATCAAGGACGGTCAACAGATGTGGGTGCACTCGCCGGAAGGCGGCAAGGTTAAGGTCAAGGCTCTCGTCACCGAACGCGTGGCGCCGGGCGTTGTCTTCATGCCGTTCCACTTCGGCGGTCACTGGCAGGGCGAAAGCCTGCGCGCCAAGTACCCGGAAGGGGCCGATCCTTATGTGTTGGGCGAAGCGGCCAACATGTGCGGCACCTACGGCTACGACGTCGTGACCCACATGCAAGAGACCAAGGTCACCTTGTGCCGGATCGAAACGGCCTAGGTTAGGGAGACGCAACAATGGCAAGAATGAAGTTCCTTTGCGATGCCGAGCGCTGCATTGAATGCAACGCCTGCGTCACCGCGTGTAAGAACGAACACGAGGTGCCGTGGGGCATCAACCGCCGCCGGGTCGTGACCATCCGTGATGGTCAGCCGGGCGAACGGTCCATCTCGGTGGCCTGCATGCACTGCTCCGACGCGCCGTGCATCGCGGTCTGCCCGGTGGATTGCATCTACCAGACGGAAGAAGGCGTGGTCCTGCACTCCAAGGACCTGTGCATCGGTTGTGGTTACTGCTTCTTCGCGTGCCCGTTCGGCGCGCCGCAGTACCCGCAGGCGGGTAACTTCGGTTCCCGTGGCAAGATGGACAAGTGCACCTTCTGCAACGGTGGTCCGGAAGAAGACAACTCCGCCGCCGAGTTCCAGAAGTACGGCCGTAACCGCCTTGCGGAAGGCAAGTTGCCGCTGTGCGCCGAAATGTGCTCGACCAAGGCCCTCCTTGGCGGCGACGGCGACATGGTGTCCAACATCTACCGCGAGCGTGTCGTGGCCCGTGGCTTCGGGTCCGGCGCTTGGGGCTGGGGCACCGCCTATCAGCTGAAGGCGGGCTCGTAAGGCCCATCCTGTAGCCTTATCGAAGGTCCCCCGCCGCATTCGTGCGGCGGGGTGATCTATCGAGGTTCGGGCCAATTCGGCACGCGCCATCGAGGCATGACAAGGAATCAAGCATGACCGAACAACGAATTTCTATGCTCCGCGCGGCCAAAACGCTGGGCCTGATCGCTATCACGGCGGTTGTGCTCGTCGGCTGCCGCGCCGAGGAACAAGGCCGGCTGATCCGCTACGAACAGGGCGTCTACAAAGGCAAGCCCGATACCGAACTGAGCCAAGCCCAACTGGAAGAACTGCGCTCGCGCGCACGGAAACAGGCCGGGGCATCCGGTGCCGGCTTCGCCGGCGGCGGCAAAGTTCAGGACTCGGGCCAGGACGTTCGCGTTCCCGGCGAGATGAACACGCGCCTGCAAAATCAAGCCGGTGCGAAATAGGGCGCCGTACGGCAAGCCCGAAACGGATATGACAGGGGAATGAGAGATGTCCTGGTCGACCATACGTAATCTTGCGGGGGCTTTGGCCCTTGCCCTGATCGTGGCTTATGCCACGGCGGCGGGCCTGAGCGGTTCGCCTTCGTTGAATGTCTCCGCAGCCCAAGCGCAAACGGGCGGAAACGTTCCCGGCGGCGCGCAGGGCTCTTTGTCCCAGGCCGAAATGTGGCGCGCGGTGCGCGGCGGCATCACCGGTACGGTGACGATCCCGAACAAACAGGCGGGGCAGTTGGTGCAAGCCGACGGCGATTCCTGGCGGGCGATCAAGAACGGCCCGCTGGCGCAGTACGGCGCCATCTTCCTGTTGGTGACGGTCGTCGTCATCGCCGCGTTCTACCTAATCCGAGGCAAGATCCGGATCGACCACGGGCGCGATCCGCAGGGCCGGACGATCGAACGCTTCAACGCGTTGGAGCGTGGCGTTCACTGGCTGACGGCATCGAGCTTCATCGTGTTGGGCCTGACCGGCCTGAACGTCAGCTACGGCCGTTATGTGTTGAAGCCGATCCTGGGGCCCGAGGCCTTTGGGACGATCACCTATTACGGCAAACTGGGACACAACTACCTGGCCTTCGCCTTTATCCTGGGCGTGGTCCTGATGTTCCTGCTGTGGGTTCGCCACAACATTCCGAGCCTGCGCGATCTGAAGTGGCTGGCCGTCGGCGGCGGATTGTTCTCCAAGAACGTCCACCCCGAAGCCCCCCGTTTCAACGCCGGCCAGAAGCTGGTGTTCTGGATGGTGGTGCTCGGTGGCGCGTCGTTGAGCCTGTCCGGCTTGGCGCTGATGTTCCCGGGCGATATCACGCCTTGGGCCGGGACCTTCGCGATCCTGAACAAGCTCGGGTTCGACCTGCCGGTTCATCTGACGATCCTGCAGGAAACGCAGCTTTCCGTGCTGTGGCACTCGCTTGTCGCGCTGGTCATGATCGGCGCGGTGATCGGCCACATCTACATTGGCTCCCTCGGAATGGAAGGGGCCATCGATGCGGTGGCGTCCGGTCAGGTCGACCTGAACTGGGCCAAGGAACACCACAGTCTTTGGGTTGAGGAAGAGATGGCCAAGGCCGACGCCCGTGGGGCGCAGCCGGCGGAATAAGATCAAGAACATTCCATCCAACACAAGTAAGGGCGGCCTTTCGGGGCCGCCCTTTCTCTTTGCGCTGATCGGTAACGAAGGGATCAGGCGATATCGTTCGCCGTATAGGCGTCGGGATCGCCGCCCGCATAGGCGATGGTGCTGGACGCATCCAAGGTTCGCCCGTCGTTGAATTCGATCAACGGCAGGCCTTTGGTTTGATAGTCCTTGAAGGTTACCGAGCCACCGGCCGCGCCGAACGAAATCGTCAGGTCGTCGCCATTGACCGCGAACGAGGTGTCGTCGAATGACAGGCCGCTGCCCAGCTTCAAGGTGCTGCGCTCGTCCGCCCCGTCGATCGTATCGTTGCCGTCACCGGCGTAATATTCGATATCGGCGTAAGAGTCGTTGAAAGTCATCTCATCGTCGCCCAGGCCGCCGCTGGCGACCGCGCGATGTTCGACCGACGGGGCCATGCCGTCGCTGGTCATGCTGTAGCCGATCAACGATTCCACGTTGTCGAAGGTCAGCTTGTCATTGCCGGTCCCGCCATAGGCTTTGACCGCGCGACCGGACATGCTGACGACGTCGTCGCCGGCCCCGCCGAAGGCCGTACCCCACAACAGGTTGCCGTGCGAGACGATGGTGTCGTTCCCGGCCCCGCCGAAGATCTTGTTGGCGCCGCGCTCGGCGACGATGGTGTCGTCGCCGCTGCCGCCGAAGACTTCCATCATGCCGTCCTTGCCGGTGATGTTGTCGTCGCCTTCGCCGCCGCTGACCAGGCCGGCCAGGCCGGTGGTGGTGATGGTGTCGTTGCCGTCGTCACCGGAAATGAGCGAGGTAAAGATCGGCCCCTGACCGGACCAGCGGGACCCGGCGTTGATCGTATCGTCGCCATTACCGCCGTTGACCGCCACGCGATATCCGGTGGCGTTGATGCTGTCGTTGCCGTCACCCCCCTGAACGGAGACGTTGATACCGTCGGCTTCAATCTCGTCGTCGCCTTCGCCACCGTCGATCTCGGTTTTATATTCCGCCGATTCGTCATCTTCCTTGCCGGACAGGATTTCCGACAGGACCGCCCATTTGCGGAACGCCTGGACGAAGTCGATGAACTGCCCGGTGGTATCGGTGCCGGTATCGGTCTCTGCCGTCTCGTCCGACTGGGCGGTGCCGTCGCCGGTTCCGGTGGTGGCGCCCGTCGTCTGGGTTTCGCCTTCCATGGATTGGCGGGTCAGAAACTCGCGGTAATAGGAAAAATAATTGAACTGGCTATGGGCGCCGTTGATGGGTGTGGACATGCGTTGCCTCCTGCGTCTGCTTCCCCAAGCTGCTATCCGTCAGGAAGTGCGACGCAAGATGCATGCCCAGGCCGCGGGCAGGCCAAGTTGTTGATTTTTTGTTAACTTTAAATCCGGCTGAAGGCTTAGGTCTGATTTTCAATCGGAATCGTCTGCCCTTGGTTAGGCAGATTTTGCCGGGCAGTGGCCTGGCACAGCGAAACCGTTCCGGTCAGGGTGACCGGTCAAAAAGCCTTTGGAAAAAGCTGATTGCCTTAGTGCAGGCGAACGTTGCTGGTCGAGTATTTCTCGCCGGCGGTTTTGTCGGTCGCGTTCAAGGCAAAGCCGGCGACGACGGCGATGATCACGGCGGCAATGGTGCCGGTCAGGAATGACTTCATGTGTCTCCACCCCAATTGTCAGGCCTCGGCGCTTTGGTGGCCGATGGGCTCAGGTGCCGATGTTATGCTGCCCATATTCTAGTGAATTGCGGGGGCGTTTCAACTCGCGCTTCCACGCTGTGGAATGCAGCGGTTGCCGAACATGACAGGCTGGATGGCAACGGCTATGCTGATCGCGAGATTCGGAAAGTCCTGAAGGGGGTAGATATATGTCCGACAACGAAAGCCAGGCGGCTTCGCAAGCCTTCGTCCAACATTTGGAGGACTCCGGCTTCTTCACCCAGATCAAGGATCTGGAAGGCAACCTGACGAAGATCGCCGAGGAGCTTCAGACCTTCGGACAAGCCTCGCAGGCGCGGATGGAAGAATCCGAGAACCTCGCCGCCCATATCCTGGCGATTGAATCGATCCTGGCGGTGCTGATTCGCAACGCGGGCGTCAGCATGGACGACATCAAGGCCGAGGTGAAAGACCGCACGGCGGCGATCTCCGGCGTCGAGGAGGGCAGCCCCTCGGTTCATGCCATCGCCGAAGATATCGTCAAGCGCGGCCAAAGCTGAATTCGCCGCCCGCCCGCCGCGGGCACGGCAAAAGAAACGGGGGCTTAGAGCCCCCGTTTTTTAGTTCCTCTTCCCTCTAAATCTATTCCGCCGCCTGCTGGGCGTCGTCGACCTTTTGGATCCGGGCCGCGCAGAACTTGAATTCGGGAATTTTCCCGAACGGGTCCAACTGCGGGTTGGTCAGGATGTTGGCCGCTGCTTCGTGATAGCAGAACGGAATGAAGATCATGCCGTCGGCCACGTCGCGGTCGGCGCGGACCTTCAGCTCAATGGCCCCGCGACGGGTTTCGACCTTGACCCGGTCGCCCGGGGCCAAACCTTTCTCGCCCATCGTAAAGGGGTTGATGCTGACGACCGGTTCCGGTTCCAACAGGTTCAGAACCGTGGCCCGGCGGGTCATGGCGCCGGTGTGCCAGTGTTCCAGCATGCGGCCGGTGGTCAGAACCAGCGGGAATTCGGCATCGGGCAGCTCATCCGGCGGGACCAGTTGGGCGGGCACCAGCTTGGCGCGGCCCGACGCGGTCGGGAAGCCTTCGCCGAAGATGATGTTTTCGCCGGGGCTGTCCTCGGATTTGCAGGGATAGATGATGCTGTCTTCGTTCTCCAGCCGCTCCCAGGTGATGTTGTCCAGCGAGCGCATGGTCTTCTTCATCTCGTTGAACACGTCCTGCGGGCCGCTGTAGGTCCAGTTCAGGCCCAGGCGGTTGGCGATTTCCTGGATGATCCACCAATCCTGGCGGGCCTCTCCGGGCAGGTCGACCACCGGGCGGGCCATCTGGACCTGCCTGTTGGTGTTCGAGAACGTCCCCGCCTTTTCCGGGAATGCCGAGGCGGGCAACACCACGTCCGCATGGAAGCAGGTTTCGGTGAAGAAGATATCCTGCACCACCAGGTGCTCCAGCTTGGCCAAGGCTTCGCGGGCATGCTGGGCGTCGGGGTCCGACATGGCCGGGTTCTCGCCCATGATGTACATGGCCTTGATCTCGTCGGCCAGGATGGCATGGATGATTTCGACCACGGTCAGGCCGCGCTTGTCGTCCAGCTTCACGCCCCACAGGTCTTCGTAGACCGAGCGGATGTCCTCGGTCTCGACCGATTTGTAATCGGGGTAGACCATCGGGATCAGGCCCGCGTCGGACGCACCCTGCACATTGTTCTGACCGCGCAGCGGATGCAGGCCCGTGCCCGGGCGACCGACCTGGCCGGTGATCATCGACAGCGCGATCAGGCAGCGGGCGTTGTCTGTGCCGTGAACGTGCTGGCTGACGCCCATGCCCCAGAAGATCAGCGACTTTTCCGCCGTGGCGTAGTCCCGCGCGACTTCGCGCAGAACCTCGGCGGGGATGCCGCAGACCGGGGCCATTGCCTCGGGCGAGAACTGCTTGGAGTTTTCCTTCAACTCCTCATAGCCCTCGGTATTGGCCTGGATGTACTGGGTGTCGGTCAGCCCTTCGTGGATGATCGTGTGGATCAGGGCGTTGAGCATCGCCACGTCCTGTCCGGCCTTGAACTGCAGATGCCGGGTGGCGTGGCGCGACAGGTCCTGTTTGCGCGGGTCCATGACGTAGAGCCGGGCCCCCCGCTTGGCGGCGTTCTTGAGGAACGTCGCGGCGACGGGATGGTTCTGCGTCGGACGGGCGCCGATCACGATGATGACGTCGGAGTCCTTGGCATCGTTGAACGAGGCCGTGACCGCGCCGGAATTCATGCCTTCCATCAGCGCAGCGACGGAGGACGCGTGGCACAGCCGGGTGCAGTGATCGACATTGTTGGTGCGGAAGCCCTGACGGACCAGTTTCTGCACCATGTAGGCTTCTTCGTTCGAACCCTTGGCCGAACCGAAGCCCGCCATGGCCGAGGGGCCGTCGCGATCGAGAACCTTTTTCAGGCCCTCAGCTGCGCGGTCCAAGGCTTCTTCCCAGGTCGCTTCGCGGAAATGGGTCAGCGGATTGGCCGGGTCGAGCTGAAGTTCCCCGTCCTTGCCCGCGTCATCCTTGCGGATCAGCGGCTTGGTCAGGCGATGCGGATGGTCGACATAGTCGAAGCCGAACCGTCCTTTGACGCACAGGCGGTTCTGGTTGGAGTAACCGTCCTTGCCCTCGACATAGATGATCTTGTTGTCCTTGACGTGGAAGGTCGCCTGACAACCGACGCCGCAATAGGGGCACAGGCTGTCGACCTTGCGGTCCGGCGCGCCGACGTAGACCTGATTGTCATCGACCATGGTCGACGGCATCAGGGCCCCGGTCGGGCAGGCCTGAACGCATTCGCCGCAGGCGACGCAGGTGCTGTCGCCCATGGGGTCGTTCATGTCGAACACGATCTGCGACTTGTGGCCGCGACCGGCCATGCCGATGACGTCGTTGACCTGGACCTCGCGGCAGGCCCGCACGCAGAGGTTACAGTTGATGCAGGCATCCAGGTTGACCGCCATGGCGGTGTGCGAGCGGTCCGGCGCCGGGCAGTGGTCGCGGGCTTCGAACCGGCTTTCGTTGAGGTCCGCCTTGTCGGCCCAATGCCAGAACAGGCTGTCCGGATCATGGGCCTGGCGGCGTTCCGGCTGATCGGACAGCAACAGTTCCAGAACCATGCGCCGGGCCTTGGTCGCCCGTTCGTTGTCGGTCATGACTTCCATGCCCGACGTCGGCTCGCGGCGGCAGGACGGGGCCAGGACGCGTTCGCCCTTGATCTCGACCATGCAGGCGCGGCAGTTGGCGTCGGGGCGATACCCCTTGGCCGGGCGATGGCACAGATGGGGGATGGTGTTGCCTTGGCGTTTGGCGACATTCCAGATGGTCTCGCCGGGTTGGGCTTCGACCTGTTTGCCGTCCAGCGTGAACTTAATCGGCTCGCTCATTGCACGTCCTCCCCAAAGAAGCGCAGCGCCGCCTGTACCGGGTTGGGGGCGGCTTGTCCCAGGCCGCAGATCGATGCATCGCGCATGGCCTGGCTCAGTTCGCCGATCAGGTCGGCGTCCCATTTCGGTTGATCGATCAGCTTCAGCATTTTTTCGCAGCCGACACGGCAGGGCGTGCATTGGCCGCAGCTTTCGTCTTCGAAGAAGCTGATCAGGTTCTTGCAGATTTCCTTTACGTCGTCGTCCTGGCTGAAGATGACGACCGCCGACGAGCCGATGAAACAGCCGTGCTTGTCGAGCGTTCCGAAATCCAGCGGTTCGTCCGCCAGGCTTGCGGGCAGCAGGCCTCCCGACGCACCACCCGGCAGATAGGCTTTGAACTCATGCCCGTTGGCCATGCCGCCGCAATAGTCTTCGATCAGTTGACGGGCGGTGGTGCCCGCCGGGGCGAGTTTCACGCCCGGGTTCTTGACCCGGCCCGAGACCGAATAGAAATGCGGACGGCCCTGGTCCTGATACCACTGCATGCCGTGTTCGATGATCTTCGGCAGCCAATAGACCGTTTCGATGTTGTTGATCAGGGTCGGGCGGCCCCAAAGGCCAGCCTGTGCCGGGAACGGCGGGCGGTTGCGCGGCAGGCCGCGCTTGCCCTCGATGCTTTCCAGCATCCCGGATTCCTCGCCGCAGATATAGGCGCCCGCGCCGCGGCGCAGGTTCAGCTTGATATCGCCGTTCAGGCCCGCGTCCTCGACCTTTGCGATCTCGGCCAACAGAACCTCGCGGCAGGCGGGGTATTCGTCGCGCAGGTAGATGTAGACGGCTTCGGCCTCGACCGCCCAGGCGGCGAGCAAGGCGCCTTCGATCACCCGGTGGGGATCGGTCTCCAGGCAGTAGCGGTCCTTGAAGGTGCCAGGCTCGCCTTCGTCGCCGTTGATGGCGACCAGACGCGGCTTCGGCGCGTTCTTCAAAAAGCCCCACTTGGTGGCGGTCGGGAAACCGGCGCCGCCCAGGCCGCGCAGTTCGGCGGCCTTGATCTCTTCGATCAACTGTTCACGGTCGCGGGAGCCGTTCAGACATTCGCCAAGGACCTTGTAACCGCCCTCGTTTTGATAGGCGGCAAGGTCTTTATACTTAGGCAGGGGCTGCGCCACGTCGTTGCCGTCGACGGCGGTTTTGACCGCGTCGGCGTCGGCGTTGAAAATCTGCTTTTGTTTGACGACCGCCACGGGGGCCTTGTCGCAGGCCCCAACGCAGGGCGCGGGAATGACGCGTACGTCGGGCCCAAGGATGCCTTTCAGCTTTTCAAGAAGCGATCCGGAGCCCTTCATCGAACAGGTGATGCTGTCGCAGACCCGTACGGTCATGGCCGGGGGCGCGTCCTGGCCTTCCTTCACCACGTCGAAGTGATGATAGAAGGTCGCGACCTCATAGACCTCGGTCTGCGCCATGCGCAATTCAGCAGCCAGTGCGGCCAGATTGTCGGCTGAAAGGTGGCCGAACTTGTCTTGAATCAGGTGTAGGTATTCGATCAAAAACTCACGGCGGCGCGGCCGATCACCCAAAAGGTCATTGATCGCTGAAATGGCCCCGTCGGAAATCTGGCGGCCCTTGACGAAGGCGGCGCGCTCGCGGCGGCGTCCTTTCGGGGCGGTGGCGGTGGACATGAATATGGTTCCTCCTGGCTCGCGTCCGCTGACCGTCGGGCATTTTCTGCCTTCTAGCCTTTAAGAGAGCGCTGAAAACAACGTTCTCCCCCAGCGGGGCGTTTTGTCTGATACGGCTCGGCTTTTTGCCGAATTCTCTGTGTCAGTCTTTTTATCGGTCGATTTTGCTGATGTGGCATTTGGTATACCACAGCGAAAATATAGCATGCTCCCCTTGGTTCGTGAAGCCGGGAAACGACCTTCTGCGGGCAGGAATTTCAATAATAGTCCTGTACGGGTCGGGCGCTTCGCCCTTGTGCCCCTTTTGCGCGTCGGCAATAGTCGTCGGCGTCGTTCCTGCGGGCGACACTAAATTAAAATGATAAAATATTAAAACACGAGGAGCACCCGCACGCCATGACCGCCGATATTCGCCTTGCGCAGTTGTTGTGTTCTCGGCTTTGCCATGACCTCGTCGGTCCGGCCGGCGCGGTGAACGCGGGCCTGGAACTTGCCGAAGACGGCGGAATGGATGCGGATGCCATGGATCTGGTGACGTCCAGCGCAGCCGAGGTCACCCGCCGGTTAGCATTCTTCAGGATCGCCTTCGGGGCGGCTGGCGGCAAGACGTCCGCCGTCGGAACGCTCAGCTTGAACGAGGCCCGGGAACTGGCCGGAGACTTGCTGACCGAGGGACGGGCGGTTCTGGAATGGCCGGAGAGCGCGCATGCGCCCGATAGTCTGCCTGCGCCGGTCGGGAAGGTCTTATTGTTGATGATCATGCTGGCGGCGGACTGTTTGCCGCGGGGCGGATCTGTGACGGTTCATACGGCGGCTTTACCCGAAGGAATGGGCCTGGCGGTCAGCGCCGCTGGGCAGGGAGCGACGTTGAAAGACACCGTTGCGGAAGCTCTTGATCCGAACGCGCCGGCGGATGTCCTGAATGCCCGTTCCGTCCATGCCTATTTCGCCCAGATGCTGGCGGTCGCAGAAAGCGGACGGATCGAGACTTCGACCGATGCTGAGGACGAAATTCGATTTATGGCTTTGTTTCCAAAAGAAAAATAGACCACCCACGCGGCCTTTCGGCAGAGGCGTCCGTAAATGCGCTAGGCCATCAGTCATAGTCCAATCGCCGTGAAATCATTTGCCGCCTCGGGGCCATTTTGCTTTAATTTTCAAGCCTTAGAAAAAAATCGCCCTTAGGAATGTCCAGCATTCTAGAGGCGAGGGTGTGAGTTGACGTTCTTTTCGGCCTGTGGGCCGATCGGGGAATATGATTGAATGCGATGCCGCTCTGTGCAGTTATGCGCGCATAGGGCAGGATGCAGGGTCTTGAATATGGAGCGGCGCGCTCCTGGGAGTTTCAAAGATGGATGACCTTCTTACAGAATTTCTTACGGAAACGTCGGAAAGCCTCGCGGTTTTGGACGTCGAACTGGTCAAGTTCGAACAGGAACCAGACAACAAGGAAATTCTGGGGAATATCTTCCGCCTTGTTCACACGATCAAAGGGACTTGCGGCTTCCTTGGTCTGCCGCGACTGGAATCGGTCGCCCATGCCGGCGAGAACGTGCTTGGCAAGTTCCGCGACGGCGAGCTTGATGTTACGCCCGAGGCGGTGACGCTCATCCTGCGCTGCCTCGACTGTATCCGTGACCTCTTGGGGCAGTTGGAAGAGACGGGTCAGGAGCCGGAAGGCGACGACCAGGAACTGATCGACGAATTGAACGCTTATGCCGAAGGCGGGGGCGCCAAGCCTCAGGCTGCGGCGCCCGTGGCAGCGCCTGCTTCCGGTGGCGGCAATGCCGCGACCAATGAATTCGGCGCCCCGGTGGCGGCCGAGCTTTTGGCCGAAGTCGAAGCCGCCCAGGCGGCGGGCATCAAGGGTGCCTCCCAGGCGCAGCTTGATGCGGAACTCGCCGCTGAGCGTGAGGCCGAAGCCGCCATGGCGGCAACGCCCGCGACGAATGAACACGGCGCCCCGGTGGCGCAAGAGCTTCTGGCCGAGGTCGAAGCCGCCCAGGCCGCAGGAGCGCGCGCCGCGACCGAGGCCGAATTGAAAGCCGACATGGTCAAGGAACGCGAAGCCGAAAAGGGCAAAAGCAACGTTCCCGCGCCGACCGAAAGCAAAGACGCCGACAAAAAGGATGGCGGAAAGAGCGGCGGCGCCGGTGTGGCGGCGTCGAGCATCCGCGTCAACGTCGACGTTCTGGAAGACCTGATGACACTCGTCTCGGAACTGGTGCTGACCCGCAACCAGCTTCTGCAGATGGTTCGCGGCATGGACGACAGCGAATTCACGGTGCCGTTGCAACGCCTGTCCCATATCACCACCGACCTTCAGGAAGGGGTGATGAAGACGCGCATGCAGCCGATCGGCAACGCCTGGGCCAAATTGCCGCGTATCGTTCGCGACCTGGCCGTTGAATCGGGCAAGAAGATCGAACTGGTCATGCTCGGCGCCGAAACGGAACTGGACCGCCAGGTTCTGGAGCTGATCAAGGACCCGTTGACCCATATGGTCCGCAACTCCGCCGACCATGGGCTGGAGGATATTTCCGGCCGCAAAGATGCGGGCAAGCCCGAGACCGGGACGATCACCCTGAACGCCTTCCACGAAGGCGGTCACATCATCATCGAGATCGCCGACGACGGTCGTGGCCTGAACATCGACCGGATCAAGCAAAAGGCGCTGGAAAACGGTCTGACCACCGAGGCCGACCTGGAGCAGATGACCGATCAGCAGATCGGCATGTTCATCTTCAAGGCCGGTTTCTCGACGGCGGAAAAGATCACCAACGTCTCCGGTCGTGGCGTCGGCATGGACGTGGTCCGGACGAACATCGAAAAGATCGGCGGTACGGTCGAACTGAAGACCAACCCGGGCAAAGGTTCGACCTTCACCATCAAGATCCCGCTGACCCTGGCCATCGTTTCGGCGCTGATCGTCGAATGCGCGGGCGAGCGTTTCGCGGTACCGCAGATCAGCGTGCTGGAATTGGTGCGGGCGTCTTCGCAGTCGGAAAACGCCATCGAGATGATCAACGAATCGGCCGTGTTGCGCTTGCGCGACCGGCTGTTGCCGCTGATTTCGCTGCGTGAACTGTTGCGTTTGCAGGATCCTGCCGCAGACCTCGACGAGGACGCGGAAGACGAAACCAAGACCACCGACGCCCTGGTTGCCGAGGCGATTGCCGACGACCAGGAAGTCTTCATCGTGGTCACTCAGGTCGGTTCCAACACCTTCGGGATCATTGTCGACCGGGTGTTCGATACCGAGGAAATCGTGGTCAAGCCGGTTGCGCCGATCCTGCGCGACATCACCTTCTATTCCGGCAATACGATCCTGGGCGACGGCAGCGTGATCATGATCCTCGACCCCAACGGTATTGCCGAGGCGGCTGGGGAAATGGACACCGAACATCGGACCGAAGCGGACGTGCAGGCAGTGTCGACCGACGAGGAAAAGACGTCGTTGTTGGTGTTCCGTGCCGGTGGCCCGGAACTCAAGGCGGTGCCGCTGGCGCTGGTCGCGCGACTGGAAGAAATCGACATGGCCGAGACCGAAACCTCGCACGGCCAGGTCATGGTCCAGTATCGCGAGCAGCTGATGCCGTTGATCCCGTTCTCGTCCAGCCATCAGTTCAAGGAAACCGGCCGTCAGCCGATCCTGGTCTTCACCGACCGCGAACGCTCGATGGGGCTGGTCGTGGACGAAATCGTCGATATCGTCGACGATCGCCTGAAGATCGAACTGGCCGCCGACGTTCCGGGCCTGATCGGCAGTGCGGTGATCGCTGGCAAGGCGACCGATGTGATCGACGCCGGCTACTTCCTGACGCAGGCTTTCTCCGACTGGTTCGGATCCGAAGAACTGGCAGCCCTCGAAGTGGGGCCGAATGGCCGCCGTCGGGCGCTGTTGATCGACGACAGCCCGTTTTTCCGCAATCTGCTGACGCCGCTACTGTCGGTGGCTGGTTGGCAGGTCACGGCGCTGGATAGCGCCCAGGAAGCGCTGAACATGCGAGACCGCGGGGCGGCGTTCGACGTCATTATCTCGGATATCGAAATGCCCGGTATGAACGGGTTCGAATTCGCCAACGAAGTGCGCAGCGGCGGTGCCTGGGAAAACGTGCCCATGGTGGCGCTGTCGGCCCACGCGACGAGTTCCGATTTCGAACGGGGCCGGACGGCGGGTTTCAACGATTATGTCGCTAAATTCGACCGTGAAGCCCTGGTCGCCAGTTTGGCGCAAACCGTGGCCGGTGCGGCCGAGGGACGTAAGTCGTAAGCCAATTTGACGGTTTAGACATGGGCCCGCGACAAGGATCAGTGTTGCGGGTCGGGTCTAAGTCCTGGTATCCAGAATTAAACCGCCGGCATTGAACTGGCGGACCGAAAATGTGAACCGGGTGAATCGGGGAATTCGACAGAAGGCGGCCTGAAAGCGTTAAGTTTCAGGAACGTCTGCGGGATAACGAATACGGGTGGTCTTATGAAATCCTGTTTGATCGTTGACGATTCGAAAGTGATACGAATGGTCGCGCGGAAAATTCTCGAGGAACTCAACTTTGAAACGCTCGAGGCCGCCGACGGCCAACAAGCGCTTGATGCCTGCAAGCAGAAACTACCTGACGCGGTCTTGCTCGACTGGAATATGCCGGTCATGAGCGGCATCGAATTCTTGCGCGAGATGCGCGCATTGCCGGGCGGAAATGCCCCGATCGTCGTATTTTGCACCACCGAGAACGATATCCAGCACATCCAGGAAGCGATCGAAGCCGGTGCCAACGAGTACATCATGAAGCCGTTCGACAGCGAGATCATCCAAGCGAAGTTCTCGCAGGTCGGCTTGCTTTGACCAGTTGCCGGCTGACGGGCGGCAAATGGGACCTAATCGCGGTGCAAAGAGGAATGACGGATGACGAGTGACGAAGTCCGCGTCATGTTGGTTGACGACTCCGCCGTCATTCGCGGATTGATCGCGCGTATGATCGAGGGCGAGCCGGGCCTGCGTGTCGCTGCGTCCGTCGGCAACGGCCAGATGGCCGTGGACCGGCTGAAGACGCAGCCGGTCGACGTCATTATTCTCGATATCGAAATGCCGGTCATGGATGGCCTGACCGCTATTCCCAAGCTTTTGGAGGTCAAGCCCGACGTCAAAATCATCATGGCGTCGACACTGACCGAAAAGAACGCCGATATCAGCCTGCGGGCCTTGGATGCGGGGGCGACCGACTATGTGCCCAAGCCCACGGCGACGCGCGATATTTCCGGCGGCGATACCTTCAAGCACGAGTTGCTGGAAAAAATCCGTCATTTGGGGCTGGTCAATCGCCGGGCGCCTTCGACCGCGACGGGAACTGCCGCGCGGGCGCCGGTTGCAGGCGCCATTGCGCCGAGAACCGCCAAGCCGCTTTACGACAAGCCGGTTCAACTGCGCCAGGGCGGGTCGGTCCGCCCGCGCATTTTGGCCGTCGGCAGTTCGACCGGCGGGCCGCAGGCCCTGTTCCGGCTGTTCAAGGACGTGCGTCCGGATATCAATTTGCCTGTCGTCGTGACACAGCACATGCCGGCGACGTTTACGACGATCCTGGCCGAGCACATCGCCAAGGCGAGCGGTTGGCCCTGTTCCGAGGCCGCAGACGGCATGCAGTTGCAGGCCGGGCATATCTATGTCGCGCCAGGCAACTACCACATGACCGTCGAGAAATCGGGGACAAGCATGGTCATTCGGACCAATCAGAACCCGCCCGAGAATTTCTGCCGCCCTGCGGTCGATCCGATGCTGCGGTCGCTGGCGAGCGAATTCGGCGGTGCGGTCTTGGCCGTTATTCTGACCGGTATGGGCCACGATGGCCGCGAGGGCGGTCGCGCCGTGGTCGAGGCCGGCGGCACGATTATTGCTCAGGATGAAGCATCTAGCGTGGTGTGGGGCATGCCCGGCGCTGTGGCGACGGCAGGTCTTTGCGAAGCCGTGCTGCCGCTGAACGACCTGGGGCCGCACATCATGAACAGGTTACGGACGAGGGCCGCATGAAGCCGGACGATTTCCAGTTCATGTCGACGATGCTGAAGCAGAAGTCGGGTTTGGTTCTCAATGAGGACAAGGCCTATCTGCTGGAAAGTCGGCTTATGCCTGTCGCTCGCGCCCATAACATCAAGGGCGTCGAGGAATTGATTGCGGAAATCCGCCGCACCAACAACGAGGCCCTGATCGTTGAGGTCACGGAAGCGATGACGACCAATGAGTCGTTCTTCTTCCGCGATATCAAGCCGTTCGATCTGTTCCGCGACCACGTCTTGCCGACCATGCTGGAAAAATGCGCGGCCAAGAAATCCCTGCGGATCTGGTGCGCCGCGGCGTCGAACGGGCAGGAGCCTTACTCTCTGGCGATGATCCTCAAGGAAGCCGGCGCCAAGCTGGCCGGTTGGAAGATCGAAATCGTCGGCACCGACATTTCCCGTCAGGTTCTGAAAAAGGCCGAACAGGGTCTGTATTCGCAGTTCGAGGTTCAGCGCGGCCTGCCGATCACGATGCTGGTCAAATACTTCGATAAGAAGGACGACCAGTGGCAGCTGAAGCCGGAAATCCGGTCGATGGTTCAGTACAAGTACTACAACCTGCTGGACAATCTGGGGCCGCTTGGCCACTTCGACGTTGTGTTCTGCCGCAACGTGCTGATCTATTTCGATCAGCCGACCAAGGGCAAGGTTCTGGAAGGCGTGTCCAAATTGATGCCCGACTATGGGGTGTTGTTCCTGGGCGGCGCCGAGACGGTGTTGGGCGTGTCCGACAAGTTCGCGCCGGTGCCCGGACAGCGCGGCCTATATGCCCTGACCGGCAAGTAAGGTTTCGCACTTCCTGTGAAATGAAAGAGGCGGGCAAAGCCCGCCTCAGTCGTATTCGATCTGCCGTGTCGCGTCAGCCCGCGGCGGCGGCCTTCTGCATCGGTTCCGGGTCGCGCAGCACGTAGCCCCGGCCCCAAACGGTCTCGATGTAGTTTTCGCCGCTGGTTGCGGTCGACAGCTTCTTGCGCAGCTTGCAGATAAAGACGTCGATAATCTTCAGCTCCGGCTCGTCCATCCCGTTGTACAGATGGTTGAGGAACATTTCCTTGGTCAGGGTCGTACCCTTCCGCAGGCTGAGCAGCTCCAGGATGCCGTATTCCTTACCCGTCAGGTGGATCGGCTGCCCGTCCACTTCGACCGTCCGGGTGTCCAGGTTGACCATCAGGCGGCCGGTCTGGATGACCGATTGGGCATGGCCCTGCGACCGGCGGACGATGGCCTGAATTCGGGCCATCAGCTCTTCCTTGTTGAAGGGCTTGACCAAATAGTCGTCGGCGCCGTGGCCGAGGCCTTTGACCTTGTTCTCGGACTCGCCCAATCCCGACAGAATCAGGACCGGCGTGTTGACCCGGGAATCCCGCAAACGGCGCAGGACCTCGAAGCCATCCATGTCCGGAAGCATGATGTCCAGGACAATGATGTCGTAATCGTATAGCTTACCGATCTCCAGGCCATCTTCGCCCAGGTCGGTGGTGTCGACGACCATATTGGCCGATTCAAGCATCATCTTGACGCTTTTTTGGGTCGACGGATCGTCTTCTACCAACAAAACTCGCATGGAACGGCCCCCTTGATCGGACGCATTAACCTTTATTAACCATAACCTTGTGGGCGAATCGGCGCAAGCTGGCTGGCTCGAGGGTCAAATATTTCCTTGTTAAGCAGGGGCTTAACACTCCTTCAATGGTTATGGGGCAAACTGCCCCAAGACGAAAAAAACGACAATTGGATTCGCGGATTCACCCTGTGTACAGCTTCGTCAACGACATCATCAATGAGGTCGACCGGCAATCGGGCGAGACCTATTTCGGCCGGGTGGCGAACGTCGTCGGCTTGTTGGTCGAGGTCGAGGGGCTGCAGGGCGCGGTCTCGGTTTCCGACAGATGCGACATCACCACCAAGAGCGGTCAGCTGCTGCCGTGCGAGGTCGTCGGCTTCCGCGACGGCAAGGCGTTGGTCATGCCGTTCGGCTCGGTCGATGGGATCGGCATGGGCTGTCGTGTCGAAGCCGGGGCGAGCGAACCCGTTATCTATCCGACCGATGCCTGGCTGGGCCGCGTGATCGATGCCTTCGGGCGTCCGGTCGACGGCAAGGGCCCCCTGCCGACCGGTGCCGCGCCTTTTCCGATCCATGCCCTGCCGCCGCCTGCCCATGAGCGATCCCGCGTGGGCGGCAAGGTCGATCTGGGCGTGCGGGCGATGAACACCTTCCTGACCTGCTGCCGGGGGCAGCGGTTGGGCATCTTCGCCGGGTCCGGCGTCGGTAAGTCGACGTTGCTGTCGATGATGGCGCGGAATACGGATGCCGAGGTCAGCGTGATCGGTCTTGTCGGCGAACGTGGTCGCGAAGCGCGTGAATTCATCGAGGATCATTTGGGCGAGGAAGGCCTGAAGCGGTCCGTCGTCGTGGTTGCGACTTCGGACGAGCCGCCCTTGGCCCGTCGTCAGGCCGCTTTCATGACCATGGCCGTGGCCGAGTTCTTCCGCGATCGGGGCTCGAACGTTTTGTGTCTGATGGACAGCGTCACTCGTGTCGCCATGGCGCAACGCGAAATCAGCCTGGCCGTGGGCGAGCCGCCCGCCAGTAAAGGCTATACCCCGTCGGTCTTTGCCCTGTTGCCGCGATTGTTGGAACGCGCCGGGCCGGGCTGTCACGGGCAAGGCGACATCACCGGCCTGTTCACGGTCCTGGTCGAAGGCGATGACCATAACGAGCCCGTCGCCGATGCCGTGCGCGGTATCCTGGATGGTCACGTCGTGTTGGATCGGGCCATCGGCGAGCGGGGCCGCTATCCGGCGATCAACATTCTGCGCAGTGTGTCGCGAACCATGCCGGCCTGTAACACGCCGGGCCAGAACGCCTTGGTGTCGCGGGCGCGCCAACTGCTTGCCGTGTACGAAGACATGGCCGAACTGATCCGCCTGGGCGCCTATCGGCGCGGCAGCGACCCGCAGGTCGATGAAGCGATCCAGTATTACGACCGTATCGAAGGGTTCTTGGGCCAGCAGATCGGCGAAGTCACGGACCTGGACAGCTGCTATCGCATGCTGGCCGAAGTTTTGGATATGCCCGCGCCGGAAGACGGCGACGCGGCCCCCGCGGCCTAACGGCGGCGATAAGGGACAGGGCGGCGAACGGTCATGGCCAAAGGCTTGAAGAACCTGATCCGGCTTCATGAATGGACCGTCGATGAACGCCGCCGCGAACTGGGCATTCACCTTCGTATGCTCAGCGAGTTGGAACAGCGGGTCACGGACCTTGAAAATGAACTCAAGCGTGAACAGGCCCTGGCCGGTTCGGCCGACCTAGGCATTACGTTCGGCGCCTACTACAACATGTTCCGCTATCGCCGCGCCCATCTGGATCATCAGATCCGGGCCAAGCAACAGGAAATCCTGGAAGCGCGCGAGATCCTCAGCCAAGCCTTCATGGACCTGAAGAAATATCAGATCGCGGACGATATCCGCCGTCGCGAGGAGGCCGAAGAAGAAGCCCGGCGTGAACAGGAAACGCTGGACGAGGTCGCGTTGCAGCTTTATCGGCGGCAGGCGTCCGCCAAGCACTGAGGCCGCGCAGCCTCAAATCCCCTAAAGCGAATGCAGGTGGTTCAACAGGGCCGGATTATCCCAATGGGGTTGGCGGTCTTCGACCAGCACGCGGTGTTCGGGGCGGCCGGGATCACCCATCTGGGTCGCAATCTGAACCCAGCGCGGGACCAATTCGTTGCTGACGTCCTGCAGGATCGTCGCGGCGAGGTTTTCATGCGACGGCCAATCCGCGTTCTCCAGCGTCGTCAGGTAGGCCGCAAACGCACCAGGGCGCAGCACAAGGGCGTCGGGGACATAGCGCAGCGCGACATCGACCGATGCCCCCAGGGCCGCCAGACGGCCGCTCAGGGTCGAGACCAGATCCAAATTCCGATCCGGGTTCGGGTCCGGCGCCAATACGGCGCGGCGTTGCCAAAGGTCCATCTATTCCAGTCCTAAACGAAAAGCCCGAGCCCGCCCTTGGTCGGGGCAGGGGGGGCGACTTCGATGAAGTTCGCGGGTTGAGCCTGAAAGCCGACGCCACCGCGATAACCGGTGATATCGCCCGAACGTTCGTACAGGTGGCGAATGTCATTCTGCACATCGGGCGACAGGCGGTTTTCCGAGCGCACGACCATGTCCATCCGGCGCTGTGCGGGGTCGACCATGCCGTCCAATTGAATATGCCCGAATTTGGTCAGGGTGATGTCGACAACGAACCGGGTGCCGGGGGCGCCGCCTTCTTCGGCCTCTTCCTCGCTTTGACGGCGGGTCAGGATGCGGATCTGCTCCAACTGCGGGCCGTTCATGAAAGGCAGCATCATAACCCGCCAATCGCCTGTCGTCGGATCATCGGCCAAGCGGGACAACTGCCCCAGATCCTCGCGGATTTTCTGAACGACGCCCGGGTTGGCGCGGCTGAGGGCGCGGGTCGGACCATCACCCAACCAGGACCGCAGGTCCCCGCCCCGAACCGCCGCCAGGAAGAACAGAACGTTGGTCGTCAGGTTGCCGTCGGCGCGCGGCAGCGCCGTTTGCAGCATGTGTTGGGCCATATTGGGGGCGCTCTGCTCCAAGGTGGTGATCGCTTCCTTCATGGCGGGCCATTCGCGGTCGACGAACAAGGCTTGGCGCAACGTCAGTTCCGGGCCGTTGACCAAGGGGGCGGGCGCTTCCGGAAGTTGCGGCGGGCTGACGATGTTCAGGACCACACGTGTTCCGGCCGGCGGCGGGGTTTTGGTGGCAATCGCGATGGGCCCCAATGGCGTGTCGACGATTGTCTGGCCGCCGGTTTGCGCACTGTTGACCACCCCGATCAACGATTGGCCCTGCGCAATTACCGTGGGCGTAGCCCCGGGTGTTTGGGTCACGGCTGCGGCCCCACCGGGCGGCGGCGGTTGAACGGATACGACCTGAACCGTGAATTGCGTGCCGGTGGGTAGCGCTGTCGGCGTGGGGACGCCGGGTGTGCTCGGCGCGATGCTTCCGGTCGGTTGGGGAACGCCCGCAGGTGTCGACGGACCTATGGAGGACGGTGATCCGCCAAGTAAAGGCGCAGGTGACGCGCCGGCATTCGGTGTCGCGGCCGGCGTACCGGCTCCGATGGCAGGGCCGCCGGGCGATAGCACGCCTGGTTGCCCGGTTCCGGATTGCAGCGGATTGAACAAGCCCGGGGCGGGGCGCAACAAGGTCGCGGTCAAATTGTTACCCGGTTCAAACGGCAGGGCCTGGGCCAGAGGAGCGGTCGCCAATGGGCCTGGTGTGGCGGGGCGCAGGGCCGTGCTCGGCGGCTGGCCGTTGATCGCGGCGATGGTGAATTGAAGCTGTGGACCCTTGGCGGTCAGTTGCAGCGTTATCTTATCGCCGGGGTTCAGGTTCAACAGCGCCTGAAGCTGGACCTGAAGCTTGCCCGCCGCACCGTCGAGCGTGGCCACGCCCTGTTGCGTCAGGTTGATCAATTGCAGATCGAACTTGGCGCCGATGGCCGCGTCCTGAATGGTTTGGGGCAGGGGGGGCGCGGATTGCGTCGCCGGCAGGGTCACCGCCTTCAACGCGGCTTGTTGCAAGGCCACGGCGGTTGCTGCCGCGGGTGTCGGCGGCGGTACGGATATTTCCGACATCTTTGCGCCCCCGTGCTTTTGCGCAGCGCCGCTTGGGCGGCGCGCCTAACCTTCCGCCGGCAAGGCGACGTTGATCATGCGTTCATGTCCGTCGGCCAGCGAATCAAGATCGTCACCCTCGGCGTCTCTATCCGGCAGGTCGGCGTTCAGGCTAAGGGCCTCGCCGAACAGCATTTCCGACAGGTTCGGTGCCTCGACGGCAAGGAACCCGTCAATCGGATCGGGCGAGCCTGTCGTTCCGGCCAGGGTCAGGCCGGCGGCTTCCATCGCGGCCAGGATCGAGCCGAGGCGACCGGTGGTGTCCGTGCGGGTGACCAGCATCCGTTTGCAGCCAAGCGCGCCGAAGGCCATTCCCATTTCGGCGGCTTCCAGGGCGTCCAGGCCCGCGTTCATGACCAACACCGGTTCGACAGGCGCGGCATTGACGAAATCGAACAGGCTGTCCAATTCGGTCTGCGAGCGGTGATTGACGCCGGGTGAGTCGACCAGCACGACCGTCCGCTTGGGAATGCGGGCCATGAATTGCGCCAACTCGTCGGCGGTTTCGGTGATGAACAGTTCCTGGCCCATGATCTTGGCGAAGGCGGAAAGCTGTTCGACGGCGCCGGCCCGCTTCAGGTCGGTCGTCAAAATTTGCACCGACCGTTTGGCCATCAGGGCCCGCGCCGCCAATTTGACCAGGGATAGGGTTTTCCCCGTGCCCGGCGGCCCGATCAGAATCAGGCGCTGATTGTCGGCGGTCATGTCGACCGGTGCGAAGGTGAAGTCCAGCGCCATGGCCCCGGCAAGGGCGGCGATCGGCGTGCGCGGCTCCATATCCGCCGCCGTCCGCGCCAAGCGTTCAGCCAGACGCATCGGCACGCCATGCAGCAACAGGGTTTCCAGAACTTGGTCGAAACGTTGTTCCGAGCCCATGGCGACACGGCCCAAACGCGGGTCGTTTTCGTCCTGATGGCGGGCGGCGACGATCTTGGCTTCGCCGGTTTCCGGATTGGTCTGGGTCGAGACGATGGTCGCGTCGTCGCCCAATTCGCGGCGCACGAGCCCCATTGCCTGGCGGAGCGTCGCGGCTTTGAACGTCGTAAGGTTCATTGGCGGTCTCCTCTAGCCCTCTGCCGCAGGTTAAACCTGACCCACGGTTTTGATCTTGGCCTTGGGATGAATTTCGTTCTGCGACATCACCACGGTCATCGGTCGGAAGCGTTCGACGATGGAGCGAACGAACGGTCGAATGGCCGGGCTGGTCAGCAGGACCGGGCTTTCACCCATCATGGCCTGGCGTTCGAAGTTGGTACGCAGCGCACCGATGAATTCCTGCAGTTTGCTGGGCGCCATCGACAGTTGCTTGTCGTCGTCGGGACCGATGATCGATTCCGCGAAAGCCTGTTCCCACACCGGGGACAGGGTGATCAGCGGAATGAAGCCCTGGTCGTTGACGTTGGCGTCGGAAATCTGCCTCGCCAAGCGGGCCCGGACGTGCTCGGTAATCAGCATCACGTTGCGCGTGCCGGCGCAGGCTTCGGCGACGCCTTCCAAAATCGTCGGCAGATCGCGGATCGACACGCGCTCGGACAACAGGTTCTGCAGGACGCGTTGAAGCCCTCCCAAAGAGATGGTGCTGGGAACGATCGATTCAACGAGCTTCTGCTGTTCCTTGTCCAACTCATCCAGGAGCTTCTGCGTCTCGGCGTAGCTCAACAGGTCGTCCATGTTGTCCTTGATGATCTCGGTCAGGTGGGTGGTCACCACCGTCGCCGGATCGACAACCGTATAGCCGCGGAACAGGGCTTCTTCGCGGTTGGATTCCTCGATCCACATGGCGGGCAGGCCGAAGGTCGGCTCGACCGTCTTTTCGCCCGGCAGGGTGATTTCCTCGCCGCGCGGATCCATCACCAACAGCATGTTGGGCCGTAGGTCGCCGCGCCCGCTTTCGATTTCCTTGACCCGGATGACGTAGGTGTTGGCCGGGAGCTGCATGTTGTCCTGAATGCGGACGGATGGCATGACGAAGCCCATTTCCGATGCCAACTGTCGGCGCAGGGCCTTGATCTGGTCGGTCAGGCGCTGGCTGTTGTCGGCCGGGGAATTGATCAGCGACAGCAGGCCATAACCCAGCTCCAGGCGCAGATAGTCGATCCGCAGGGCCGTGGCGATGGGTTCTTCCGCGGCCTTGGTCGGGGCCGGGGTGGTTTCCTCCATCGCCTGGATTTCTTCTTCGGCCTCGCGCTTCCTGCGGGCCGTGATGATGAAGGCCATACCGCCGGTCAGACCCGAAAGCAAAAGGAAGGGCAGGGCCGGGATGCCGGGCATGGTCGCCAGGGCCAACAGAAGGAAGCTGGACAGGCCCAGGGTCCGGGGCTGGCCGCCGACCTGGCGGAACAGAGTCTGTTCGGTCGGGCCGGTGATGCCGCCCTTGGTGACCATCATACCGGCGGCGGTCGAGACGATCAGCGCCGGGATCTGGCTGACCAGGCCGTCGCCGACGGTCAGGCGGGTATAGGTGTCGGCGGCTTCGACGAAGGTCAGGTCGTTCTGCGCGACACCGATGATCATGCCGCCCAGAACGTTGATCATGGTGATCAACAGACCGGCGATGGCGTCGCCGCGCACGAATTTCGATGCACCGTCCATGGACCCGAAGAAGGTGCTTTCGTCTTCCAGGTTCTTACGGCGGGTGCGGGCGTCGTCTTCGTCGATCAGGCCCGACGACAGGTCGGCGTCGATCGCCATCTGTTTGCCGGGCATGGCATCCAAGGTGAAACGCGCGGCCACTTCGGCGATACGCCCGGAACCCTTGGTGATGACGATGAAGTTGACGATCACCAGGATCGCGAAAACGATGATCCCGATGACGAAGTTGTCCTGCATCACGAAGCCGCCGAAGGCCTGAATGACCTGTCCGGCGGCGTCGGGGCCGGTGTGCCCATCGGCCAGGATCAACCGTGTCGAAGCCAGGTTCAGGGCCAAGCGGATCATCGTCGCCAGCAGCAGAACCGTGGGGAACGAGTTAAAATCCAACGGCTTCTCGATGAAGATCGCCGTCATCAGGATCAGCACCGAGAAGGTGATCGAGAACGCCAGGCTCATATCCAGAAGCCAGGTCGGCATGGGCAGGATCAGCACCACCAGGATGCCGATAACGCCCAAGGCGAACATCAAGTCGCCGCGCTTCAGAAGGGCGACGACACCGGCAAACGGATTGCTGCCTTCGCCTTCTTCCGCCCCTTGCGGGGTGCCGCCACGCTGCGCCGCCGGACGGGCGGCGGTGGCTGCGCTTTGCGTCGCCTCAGCCATGGGCCGTCATCTCCGGAGCGGTCTGCGTCGTGGTCGTCATCTTCTGCGGCATTGCTCGGTTCTCGTTTTGAAAGCCGGTTAAGTCGATGTCCGCCGTCAGGGCGCGGACGGCGCCCCGTTTTCACCCGGCTGCGGCACGGCGATGCCTTCCTGGCTGTACTGGCGCAGCTTGTTACGCAGGGTGCGGATGGAAATCCCCAGGATATTCGCCGCATGGGTGCGGTTGCCCAGGCAGTGATGCAGGGTGTCGATAATCAGGTCGCGCTCCACGTCGGCCACGGTGCGGCCGACCAGGGCGGCGGTTTCGATATCTTGCGCCGTGGCGCCGGACGCGCTGGGCGCACCCTGATCGCCGGACACCATGATCGTCTCCGGCCCAATCTCGGACCCGGTCGCCAGGATGACTGCGCGGTGAATGGCGTTTTCCAGCTCGCGCACGTTGCCGGGCCAGCTATGGGTCTTCAGTTTGGCCAGGGCGGCGTCGGACAGCGGGCGTTCGGCGATGTGGTTCGCTTCGGAGTATTTTTTGATGAAGTGTTGGGCGAGCAGGGGAATATCCTTTTCCCGACGGGCCAGGGACGGCATGGCCAGGTTGACGACGTTCAGTCGGAAGTAGAGGTCTTCGCGGAATGTGCCCTTGGAGACTTCTTCCTGCAGATTGCGGTTGGACGTGGCGATGATGCGCACGTCGACCTTGACCGGCTTGGTCCCGCCGACGCGATCGATCTCGCGTTCTTGAAGGGCGCGCAGCAGTTTGGCCTGCAGGCGGGGGTCCATTTCGGAAATTTCGTCGAGCAGCAGGGTGCCGCCGTCGGCTTCTTCGAACTTACCGACACGGCGCGACACGGCGCCGGTGAAGGCTCCCTTCTCGTGGCCGAACAGTTCCGATTCCAACAGGTTTTCCGGAATGGCGGCGCAGTTGACGGCGACGAAGGTCTTGTCCTTGCGGCGGCTTTTGGTATGCAGGTGCCGCGCCATCATTTCCTTACCCGTGCCGGATGCCCCGGTGATCAGGACGCTGGCTTCGGACGGCGCGACCTGGTCCGCCATCTTGATCAGGTCGCCCATGCCGGGATCGGCGTAGACGATGTTGCTCGGTTCTTCGGAAACGGCCTGAAGGACTGCCGCGATCAGCTCTGCGTCGGGCGGCATGGGGACGTATTCCTTGGCCCCGGCCTTGATCGCGCGGACGGCGGCCTGGCTGTCGGTGCCGACGCCGCAAGCGATGACCGGCAGGACGATCCGTTCACTTTCCAACGACGTCACCAACCGGGCGATGTCGGCCTGAACGTCGACCATGATCAGGTCCGCGCCCTGACCGGCGCGCAACTGTTCCAGGGCGCGGTCGACCGTGTCGGCCTGCTGAACCTTGGCGCCGCGTTGCATGGCGATCTGGCTGGCGGCGCCGATTTGTCCGCCCAAGGTGCCGATAATCAAAAGCCTCATGACCGTTGCGTCCCTGACTGGTTATGCGTCAATCGAAGTAGGAAATGCGTTTTTCCGGCGGCAGGATGCTGTTCAACAGCATTTCCAGACGCCGGGGGTTTTCCTGCCGACCGATCGATCCGGTCGACAGCACGTAGACTTGGTTGACCATGGCCTCATCGGCCGAATTCCGTTCCAGCTTGTTGGCCAGCGGGGTGAACACCATGTTGGCCAGCACCGCACCGTAGAACGTCGTCAGCAGGGCCACCGCCATGCTCGGCCCGATGGCGCCCGGATCGTCCAGGTTGCCCAGCATCTGCACCAGGCCGATCAAGGTGCCGATCAAGCCCATGGCCGGGGAGAGTTCCGACATGCGGCGCAGCACGTTGATGCTTTTCTGGTGGCGCTGAAAGGTTGCCTGGATATCACGGCGCAGGATTGCCTCGACCTCTTCGCCAGGGGTGCCGTCGACGACCATGCCGACGCCTTTGTGCAGGACCGGCTCGGCCTGGATCGAGCCCATGACGTTCTGCAATGCCAGGACACCTTGCTTGCGCGACAGTTCGGCCAACTGCAACGCCTGGAAACAGGCGCGGCGGGGGTCCCGATTGACGCGGGTAAAGGTCTTCAGACAAACCCGGGCGGTACGCCCCATTTCCGGAATCGAGAAGCTGGCCGTGGTGATGGCCAGGGTGCCGCCGATAACGATCAGGACCGACGGAATATTGACGAACGACGCCGGCGAGCCACCCAGGACGATCGCCGCCGCGACCAGGCCGAAACCCACGGCAAGACCCAGCACCGTGGCGACATCCACGGTGGTCCGGTTGCGCAGGGGGCCTGAATTCTGGGTGCTGTCCGCCATCTTTGGTCGTTCCGCCTTGGGTCGTTCCGGGCTGGGCCCGTATTAACGGTCGGTCTTGATGATTTCCGTCATGGTCACGCCCAGGCGGTCTTCGACGACCACCACTTCGCCACGCGCGACCAGGCGGTTGTTGACGTAGATGTCGATGGCTTCCCCGACCTTGCGGTCAAGTTCGATCACCGCACCCCGGCCCAAGCGCAGCAACTGGCTGACCTGCATCGTGGCTTTGCCCAGAACCGCGGAAACGGTCACCGGAATGTCGTAGACGGCTTCCAGGTCGCGGGCGCTTTTGGGCAGGTCATTGACTTCGGGCAGACCGGACGGGGTGATCGAGGCGCCCATATCGGTTCCGCCGCCGCCACCGCTGCCTTCGCCGCCGTTGGAAGCGAATTCGCCCAATTCGAAATCGTCATCGGCCATGGTTCTCTCCTAGTCCTTCAGATCGTTTTCAAGTTCCAGATCGGCACCGCCAATATGAAGATCTTCTGCCTCGGCGGGGGCCTCTTCGGTCGTCGTCTCGTGTGCGTCTTCGGCCGCGACCAGATCCTCAGCGGGAATCGGCGCATGCCCTTCATTCTCGTCGATACCGTCGGTCGGCGCTGTGACAACTGCCGGTTCCATCCATTCTTCCGACGGCACCGGGGCCGGGCCGGCGGCGATTTCCTCCGCGCTCGGGGCGGGGGCTTCGCTCGGGGCGGCAGGCTCCGGCAGGGCCGGTTCCACGGTCTCGGCCGCTTCGACGGCGGGGACGGGTTCCGGTTGTTCGACCGGCATCGCTTCGGCCACGGGTTCCGGTTGGGGCTCGGGCGCGGGCTCCGGTGCGTTTTCACCAGGCTGCGGCGCTTCGGGGGCAGCTTCCTGCGGCTCTGCCGCCGCTTCTTCCGGCTCGTCGGCCTGTTCGGCGTCCGCTTCGGCGGCGCTACCGAGGTTCCGGGCGATGATTTCGTCCAACTGCTTGGCCAGATCCTTGGTGCTGCGCATCACGCCGCCGGAGGACCATTCCAAGCTGCAATCGCCGATGACGAGGGCAGGGTCGCCCAAAATCTTCATGTTTCCACGGAACCCGGCAAGGCCGACCACGGCCTCGATCCGGTCGGCCAAATCCTCGGCCAGGTCCTCGGGCACGCGGACGATGATTTCCGCCTCGCCGGAAACAGGCCCCAGAACGGAGCGCAGCATGGCTTCGACCTGATCTTCCGCGGTTTGCGCATTCAACGTCGGGAATAGCTTGCGGACCAGGGTGGCAGCCACGGAAATCGCCTGGCGGGCCTGCTCCTCATGGGCAGCGGCCTGGCTGTCAAACATTTCCTGAAGCTTGCCAGCGATGCTGCCCAAGGTATCGCTGATTTTCTGCTCGGTCGCGGCGGCGGCTTCTTCGGCGCCCAGGCGCTTTCCTTCGAGCAGGGCTTCTTCGCGTGCTTGCGCCATGTCTTCTTCGGAAAATGTCGGCGCT
>CAXGUG010000042.1:0-29146 GCA_964012715.1 uncultured Rhodospirillaceae bacterium
GAGGGATTCGAACCCTCGGTACGCTTGCGCGCACAACGGTTTTCGAGACCGCCCCGTTCGACCACTCCGGCACCTCTCCTGCAGCACTGAAAAATCAGGGATTTTTCAGACGCCCGGCGGGGTCCGCCAAGACCGCCGCCCGATATGTCGAAACCATGTGGCTCGGGAACGCCTCTTTATAGCTACGAAATTTTCTCTGTCTACTGGTTCCTAGCGGTCCCGCATGGGATATTTCCGTCGATGCCTTGCCGGGATGTGTGCCGGCGGGGCGGCCACGCCCGGAAACCCGGGTGTTTCCGGGCGTTTCGGGCATTGACTTTGGGGCATTCATGGCTATAGTGCCGCCTCTTCCGCCGCCCGTAGTGGGCGACGGGTGTGAAAAAGCCAAACAAGATCAACAATCAATAGGGTCTAAAACAATGTACGCGGTTATCAAAACCGGCGGAAAGCAGTACCGGGTTACCTCGGGCGACGTGATCGTCGTTGAAAAGCTGCTCGGCGAGCCGGGTGAAACGATTGAAGTTGGCCAGGTGATGATGCTGGGCGAAGAGGGCAAGGCCCCGACCGTCGGCTCCCCCGTGGTCGAGAAGGCTGCCGTGTTCGCCGAAGTGCTGGAACAGCAGAAGGGCGACAAGGTTCTGGTCTTCAAAAAGAAGCGGCGTCACAACTATCGCCGCCTGAAGGGCCATCGCCAGTTGGAGACGGTGCTGCGCATCGTCGACGTGAGCGCCACCGGCACCAAGCCTGCCGCCGCCAAGAAGACGGCGAAGAAGGCCGATGCCGAGCCCAAGGCCGAAGCGAAAGCGGCCGAAACGAAGGAATCCAAGGCGGAAGCCAAACCGGCGGCGAAAAAGCCCGCTGCCAAGAAGGCCCCCGCCAAGAAAGCCGCCCCCAAGAAGGGCGAGGAATAAGGAGTAGTCACCGATGGCACATAAGAAATCCGGTGGTAGTTCGCGTAACGGTCGCGATTCTGAAGGTCGGCGCCTGGGCTTGAAAAAGTCCGGTGGTCAGGCCGTTATTCCGGGCAACATCATCGTGCGCCAGCGCGGCACGAAATTCCATCCGGGCGAAAACGTCGGCATGGGCAAGGATCACACGATCTTCGCCAAGGCCGAAGGCCGGGTGAAGTTCGAGACCAAAGCGCAGGGCCGTACCTACATCTCGGTGGAGCCGGCCGTCTGACGGTCTGAGCGGCCATTCGCGACGAGAAATCGCGGGGGAATGGCCAGCCATTCCCCCGTTTTTCTTGTCCGCATGCCAGTATAGATTTCAGTCCCTAGATTCCAGCTCCGACAACACTCGATGAAGCGCCATGAAGTTTCTTGATGAAGCAAAAGTGTTCGTGAAAAGCGGCGACGGCGGCAACGGCTGCATGTCGTTCCGGCGCGAAAAGTATATCGAGTTCGGCGGTCCCGACGGTGGCGACGGCGGGCGCGGCGGCGATGTCGTGATCGAATGCGCCAACGGCCTGAACACCCTGATCGATTTCCGCTATCAGCAGCATTTCCGGGCTGAACGCGGCCATCACGGCATGGGCAAGAACCGCACCGGTGGTGCTGGCAAGGAAATCGTCCTCAAGGTGCCCGTCGGCACGCAAATTCTGGACGACGACAAGGAAACGGTCCTGGCCGATATGACCACGGTCGGCGAACGCATCGTGCTGTTGCGCGGCGGCGACGGCGGCCTAGGCAATGCGCGGTTCAAATCCTCGACCAACCAGGCCCCGCGAAAGACGGTCCCCGGCTTCCCCGGCGAGGAACGGTGGATTTGGCTGCGCCTGAAGTTGATCGCCGATGCCGGTCTGGTCGGCCTGCCCAATGCCGGCAAGTCGACGTTCCTGGCCGCGGTCAGCCGGGCCAAGCCCAAGATCGCGGATTATCCCTTCACCACCCTGCATCCCAATCTGGGCGTGGTTCAGGTCGATCAACATTCGTTCGTCCTGGCCGATATCCCGGGCCTGATCGAAGGGGCCAGCGATGGCGCGGGCCTGGGCACCCGGTTCCTGGGCCATATCGAACGCTGCCGGGTGCTGCTGCATCTGGTCGACGGCACGCAGGAAGACGTCGCCGAAGCCTATCATCAGGTGCGCCACGAAATGGAAGCCTATGGCGGCGGACTGGCCGACAAACAGGAAATCCTGGCCCTAAACAAGTGCGACGCCATGAGCGACGAAGAGCTCACCAAACGGCGCAAGGCGCTGGCCAAAGCCGCCGGCTGCAAGGCCAAGGACATCATGGTCGTGTCCGGCGTTTCGGGCCAGGGCGTGAACGAGGTGCTGCGCGCCCTGTTCAAGGAAATCGGCATCGCCGACGCCGAAGAGGCCGAGGCTGAGGCCGGCGAGCCGGAGCCCTGGCGGCCATGAGCACCACGCCCCACCTGAAACAGGGCAAGCGGGTCATTGTCAAAATCGGCTCGGCCCTGCTGGTCGATAAGGAACGCGGCACGGTCAAACGCGGCTGGCTGGAAACGCTGGGCGCCGACCTGATGAAACTGCGCGCCCGTGGCCAGGAAGTGCTGATCGTCTCGTCCGGGGCAATCGCCGTCGGTCGCCGCCATCTGGGGCTGGCCGCGCGGGGCAAGCTGAAGTTGGAAGAAAGTCAGGCCGCCGCCGCCGCCGGAATGGTTCGCCTGGCTCATGCCTATCAAGAGGTCATGGGCCCGCATGGCGTGACGGTGGCGCAGGTCCTGCTGACCTTGGACGATTCCGAAAACCGGCGGCGCTACCTCAACGCCCGCAACACCATCGACCAGATCATTCGTCTGGGCGCGGTGCCGCTGATCAACGAAAACGACACGGTCGCGACCGACGAAATCCGCTTCGGCGATAACGACCGGCTGGCGGCGCGGGTCGCGGCCATGGTTTCGGCCGATACGCTGGTCCTGCTGTCGTCGTCCGACGGCCTGTACGAAAGCGATCCGACCTATGACCCCGGCGCCGTCCACGTGCCGGTGGTGCAGGGCGGGATCACGCCCGAGATCGAGGCCATGGCCGGGGTCAAGATGACCGAAGACGGCTCCGGCGGCATGGTGACCAAGCTGGTCGCCGCCCGCATGGCGATGGCTGCGGGTTGTCGCATGGTCATCGCCAACGGCCTGGCCGACCATCCGTTGCAGCGCATGGAAGACGGCGGCAAGGTCACTTGGTTCTTGCCGGACTCGTCGCCGCTGACAGCGCGCAAACAATGGATTTCCGGATCGCTCAAGCCCCATGGCGCGATCGTTCTGGACGACGGCGCGGCCCGGGCGTTGGCCCAGGGCAAGAGCCTGTTGCCCGCCGGGGTGGTCGAGGTCGAGGGCCGGTTCGAGCGCGGCGACGCGGTAACGATCAAATCCCGCGACGGCGAGCATCTTGGCCGGGGGCTGGTCGCCTATTCGTCATCGGATGCGCGCCGCATCATGGGGGCGAAGTCGAAACAGATTGAAGACCTTCTGGGCTATCGCGGGCGGGACGAGATGATCCACCGCGACGACTTGGTCCTGGATTAAGAGCCCGGGTGCTGGACTGAAACCCTGGACGGCGGGGAAGAGCCCGCCTTATCGTTCCGGGTGAGGAGAGAGAAATGACGACCGGACAAGACGACATCCCCGCGATGATGGCCGATATCGGCCGCCGTGCGCGCGCCGCCCAGGCCAAGCTGGCGACCGCTCCGCGCGCCGCGAAGGACAAGGCCTTGACCGAGGCCGCCGCCAGCCTGCGCCGTCGTCAGAACGAAATCCTTAGCGAAAACGCCAAGGACATGACCTTCGGCGAGGACAAGGGCCTGTCCAAGGCCATGCTCGACCGCCTGTTGCTGAACGAAGACCGGGTCGAGTCCATGGCCAAAGGCCTGGAAGATATTGCCAAGCTGGACGATCCCGTCGGCACCACCCTGGCCGAATGGGACCGCCCGAACGGCCTGCATATCGAGCGCCGCCGGGTCCCCTTGGGCGTGATCGGCGTGATCTATGAATCCCGCCCCAACGTGACCGCCGATGCCGGGGGGCTGTGCCTGAAGGCGGGCAATGCCTCGATCCTGCGTGGCGGCTCGGAAAGTTTTCATTCCTCGGCGGCGATCCTGCAAAGCCTGCGCGAAGGGCTGAAATCAGCCGGTCTGCCCGAAGACGCGATTCAGACGGTCCCCACCCGCGACCGCGCAGCGGTTGGCGAGATGCTGCGCATGACCGACTATATCGATGTGATCGTGCCGCGCGGCGGCAAGTCGCTGATCCAGCGGGTCATCGATGAAAGCAAGATTCCCCTGTTCCAGCACCTGGAAGGGCTGTGCCATTCCTATGTGAACAAGGCCGCGAACCCCGACATGGCGAAGTCCGTCGTGGTCAACGCCAAGATGCGGCGCACCGGTATCTGCGGATCGACCGAAAACATCCTGGTCGATCGCGATGCCGCCGATAAGCTGCTGCCTGGCATTCTCGATGGGTTGGTGCAGGCCGGCTGCGAAGTGCGCGGCGATGCCGAGGTCCAGCGGATGGACGCCCGCGTGACCCCGGCGACCGACGCTGATTGGGACACGGAATACCTGGACAGCATCGTCGCGGTGAAACTGGTCGACGATATCGACGACGCCATTCGCTTCATCGGCGCCCATGGCTCCGACCACACCGACGCGATCATCACCGACGACGCGGCGGCGGCGGAGAAGTTCATCAACGAAGTCGACAGCGCTATCGTTATGGTCAATGCCTCGACCCAGTTCGCCGACGGCGGCGAATTCGGCATGGGGGCCGAGATCGGTATCTCCACCGGCAAGATGCATGCCCGGGGGCCGGTCGGTGTCGAACAACTGACCAGCTTTAAATACGTCGTACGCGGCTCCGGCCAGGTTCGACCCTGAGTTTGGCCTGAATTTAGGGACGGCTTCATCGTTGAAACGGCACGCGCGACGCATCGGGCTTTTGGGGGGATCGTTCAATCCCGCCCATGACGGCCACAGGCACATCAGCCTGCAGGCGTTGAAGCGGTTGCGCCTGGACGAGGTCTGGTGGCTGGTCTCGCCGCAGAACCCGCTGAAGTCCCGGACCGACATGGCGCCCATCGAAATGCGAATCGATAGCGCCAAAAAAGTCGCTGATCACCCCCGCATCCGGGTCACGGACATCGAATGCGACCTGGGCACGACCTATACCGCCGATACCCTGGCCCGATTGACCCGAAGATTCCCGAACCTGCGGTTTATCTGGCTTATGGGTGCGGACAACCTGGCGCAGATCTCACGTTGGAATCGCTGGACACGCATCTTTAACACCGTGCCCGTTGCGGTTTTCGCCCGTCCTACCTATTCTTTAGGGGCGTTGTCGGGCAGGGCAGCGCGCCGGTTCAACCGGGAGCGCATCAAGGAATCCCGGGCGAGCCGGTTGGCCGACATGCGTCCTCCGGCGTGGGTCTTTCTTCATACGCCATTGAACGCAACTTCGGCCACGGCGCTACGGGCGCGGGGCCTGTTCCGGCGTTCGGGCGTTTAGAGCAACCGGCAATGTCGCCTGTTGCGTAGGCAACGGAACCGAAAGGACAAGGCCATACCAAAAGCGAAGCAGATGCCCCTCGCCAGCAATGATGTGTTGAAGCTGGTGACTGCATCCCTGGATGACGACAAGGCTCAGGACCTGACCGTCATCGACCTTAACGGCAAGACCGATATCGCGGACCATATGGTCATTGCCAGCGGCACATCCGAGCGCCAAGTGGGCGCCATGGCCGACCATCTTCAGGCGAAATTGAAACAGGGCGGGCTGAAAGGCGTGCACGTCGAAGGGCTCAATCAATGTGATTGGGTGCTGATCGACGCCGGTGACGTCATCGTTCACCTGTTCCGGCCCGAAGTGCGGGATTTCTACGGCCTGGAAAAGCTGTGGTCGGGATCGCCGATGCCCGAGGCTGCAAGCGCGCCGCTCTGAGCGGCCGCTCGACCTTGTCCGGCTAGATTCGGCTTGACCGAATGTGACGGCCCCGCGGTTGCGTGACCGGCGGGGTCGCCAGGAAAGACGTTTTTGCGCGAACGGCCCCTCGGGCCGTCTCTAAAGGGCTTGTTCGCGCCGCGTTCAATTCACGCTATACCTTCATCCCATGCGCATCACCATCATCGCCGTCGGCCGCCGCAAGAAGGGCCCGGAACAGGATTTGTTCGATCAGTACAAGGCGCGCCTGCCCTGGCCGCTGGACCTGAAACTGGTCGAAGAGAAAAAGCCCCTGTCCGGTGATGCCCTGAAGGCGCGCGAGGCCGAATTGCTGCTGAACGCCGTGCCCGACGGCGCGGTCCTTGTCGCCCTGGACGAGCGGGGTAAAACCGAATCCAGCCCCGATTTCGCGGCCCGATTGGGCGATTGGCGCGATGGCGGGGCGCGGGACGTTGCCTTCGTCATCGGCGGGGCCGACGGTCTGGCCGAAGAGGTCCGCAGCCGGGCCGATTTCGTGATGTCCCTGGGCAAGCAAACCTGGCCGCATCAGCTGGTTCCCGCCCTGTTGGCGGAACAGTTATATCGGGGATATGCGATTCTGACCGGCCATCCCTATCACCGCGTGTAGGCTATCATCCGAGGCCGTCCTCTGGTAAAAGAACGCCCGAGGGAAAGCGCGCTTGACGCGCGCCAGTGGACACCCCATTTCAACACCCCAATGCTGTAAATTAAGAAGAGCGTCATGCCCGAAGCGACGAAAACTCCCCGGCCCGTGGTTCTGTGCATCCTGGACGGATGGGGCGACCGCGAAGCGGCCCCCGACAACGCTATTTCCATGGCTCCGACCCCGACCTGGGACCGGCTTTTGGCCGATTGCCCCCGGGCGCGGCTTGATGCCTCGGCCCAGGAAGTGGGCCTGCCCCAGGGGCAGATGGGTAATTCCGAGGTCGGCCACATGAACCTGGGCGCCGGGCGCATCGTTCTTCAGGACCTGCCGAAGATCGACGCCGCCGTGGCCGACGGGTCGCTGGCGGAAAATCCGGCGCTGACCGCGTTCATCGACGGCCTGAAACAATCGGGCGGAACCTGTCATCTGATCGGGCTGCTCAGCCCCGGCGGCGTGCACAGTCATCAGGACCATATGGTCGCTCTGGCCAAGGCCGTGGTCGCCGCAGGTGTGCCGGTTGTGGTGCATGCCTTCATGGATGGGCGCGACACCCCGCCCAAGGCCGCCAAAAGCTACATGAATCGCTTCCTGACAGACCTGGATGGCTGCGACGACGTGACCGTCGGGACGGTCACTGGGCGCTATTTCGCCATGGACCGGGACAAGCGCTGGGAGCGTGTGGTCAAGGCCTATGATGTGATGACTAGCGCCGAGGGCGAGAATACGGCCGCTGATCCGATGGCCGCGATCGAGGGCTCGTACACCGCCGGCAAGACGGATGAATTCATGGAGCCCTGCGTGATCGGCGATTACGCGGGCATGAACGACGGCGACGGACTGCTCTGCGCCAATTTCCGCGCCGACCGCGCGCGGGAAATCCTGACCGCGCTGGTCGATCCGGCGTTCGACGGGTTCGAGCGGACCAAGACCGTGGACTTCGCCTGCTGCCTGGGCATGGTCGAATATTCCAATGATCTGAATGCCTTCATTCCTGCGATGTTTCCGGCGGAAGCCCTGACCGGCATTCTGGGCGAAGTCGTGTCCAAGGCCGACAAGAAGCAACTGCGTATCGCTGAGACGGAGAAGTACGCCCATGTCACGTTCTTCCTGAACGGCGGGCGCGAAGACGTGTTCGACGGCGAGGAACGAATCCTGGTGCCGTCGCCCAAGGTCGCGACCTATGACCTGCAGCCGGAAATGTCCGCGCCCAAGGTCACCGATGAATTGGTCCGGGTGATCGGCGAGGGTACGTTCGATCTGATTGTGGTCAACTACGCCAACGGCGACATGGTCGGCCACACCGGCGTTTTGGAAGCGGCGATGAAAGCGGCGGAAGCCGTGGATGCGGCCCTGACGCGCCTGGAAAAAGCGGTGATCGACGCCGGGGGCGTGATGCTGGTCACCGCCGACCACGGCAACTGCGAACAGATGAACGACCCCAAGAACCGTAGCGCCCATACGCAGCATACCCTGAACCTGGTTCCGGCCCTGCTGGTCAATGCGCCGGCCTGGGTCAACGGCCTGCACGATGGGCGTCTGGCCGATGTCGCGCCGACCCTGCTGCAGTTGATGGGGCTGGAACAGCCCGAGGAAATGACGGGCCGCTCCCTGATCGACGGCACCGCCGACGCCCAGCGCGCGGCGGCGGAATAGGCGGGGGCGGGGCGCTGCTCCGGCGTCATCCCCTCGGATGGGTGCTGGCCGCGGCCTTGGCCGCGCAAACGGGCGTCGTTTTCCCCGCTACTGCGGCGGAAAAGGATGCCGGAAACTCCCTGGATAAAGTCCAAAGCGAGATCAAGAAAGGCCGCGCGGAAAGCGAGCGCCTGAAGGATCAGGCCGAAGGCCTTCAGGCTGAGTTGAAGAACCTGCAGCACCGCTTGGTCTCCGCCGCGCAGGTCGTGCAGGACCGTGAACTTCGAGTCATCACCCTGGAAGCCAAGATCGCGGACCTGGTTCGCCAGGAAAGGGAAAAGCTGGCCCAGTTGAACGCCAACCGCGGACAGCTTGCGGCGGTTCTGGTGGCTTTGCAGAAGATGGTGCAGTTCCCGCCCGAAGCCCTGCTGGCCCTGCCGGAATCGCCGGACGATCTGGTCCGCAGCGCGATCCTGCTGCGCGCCGTGGTGCCGGAGATCGACCGCCGCGCCACCAGTCTGCGCCTGGACCTGCAATCCCTGGCCGAGACGCGCGAGAAGACGGCGGAAGAACGCCTGAACCTGAATACCGCCGCGGATGATCTGGATCGGCAGCGCTCGGAAATCCGTCGCCTGATGGCGGATCGTCAGCGCCTGTTGGACAAGACACGGGCCGAGGAACGGCGGACCGCGCAACGGGTCGCCGGTCTGGCCGCCAAGGCCGCGAACCTGAAGGATCTGATGGCGCGGCTGGAGGAACAGCGCGCCGCCGATGAGCGCGCTGCCGCCGAGGCGGCGAAAGCCGCCCGGGAACAAGCCGCGCGCGACAAGGCCGAGGCCAATCGCCAGACGCGGATCGCCGCCACAGTTTCGCCATCCCCGTCGATCACTACTCGTCGTGGCCGGTTGCCGTTGCCCGTGGTGGGTGATCTGGTCGGCCGTTATGGCGAGAACCTGCCGTCGGGTCTGACCCGCAAGGGGATCGACATCGCCACGCGCGGTGGGTCCCAGGTGATCGCGACCTATGACGGCAAGATCGCGTTCGCCGGAAAGTTTAGAGGTTACGGGCAGTTATTGATTATCGATCATGGCGACGGATATCATACGCTGCTGGCCGGAATGGCCCGTATCGAAACGGCGGTGGGCCGTCGCGTTTCCACCGGAGAGCCTGTGGCCACAATGGGTGCGGGCGGCGGCGAGCAGCCGATTCTCTACGTCGAATTGCGTCGCAAGGGACAACCGATCAATCCCTTGCCGTGGTTGGCGTCACGCAAAGACAAGGTGAGCGGATGACACAGAATTTCATGAAGGTCTCGGGCATGCGGTTGATCGCCGGTGTGGCGCTTTTGGGTGGGCTTGCGTTTATGGCGCAGCCGTCCTGGGCTGCCGAGGCGGCGCCCGAGGTCAAGAATTCGGAAGAAACCTATCGTCTGCTCAATCTGTTCGGCGATGTGTTCGAACGCATCCGTTCCCAATACGTCGATAAGCCGACCGATGAAGAACTGGTCGAATCCGCGATCACCGGCATGCTGCAATCCCTGGATCCGCATTCCAGCTATATGAACGAGCGGACCTACAAGGAAATGCAGGTCAACACGCGTGGACAGTTCGGCGGCCTGGGCATTCAGGTGACCATGGAAAGCGGCGTGGTGAAGGTGATTTCGCCGATCGACGACACACCCGCATCCCGCGCGGGGATCAAGCCGGGCGACCTGATCACGCATCTGGACGGCGAAGCGGTGCAAGGCCTGACCCTGTCGCAGGCGGTCGAGAAGATGCGCGGCAAGGTCGGTAGCGAGATCAAGCTAACCATCTTCCGCGCCGGGCAGGATCCGTTCGATGTGTCGTTGACCCGCGCCGTGATCAAGATCACCTCGGTCCGCCACCATATGGAAGGCGAGGATGTCGGCTACGTCCGCATCACGTCGTTCAGCGAGCAAACCAAACAGGGTCTGGACAAGGCCATCGAGGCGATTAAGAAGGAAGCGGGCGACAAGCTGAAGGGCTATGTCCTGGACCTACGCAACAACCCGGGCGGACTGTTGGATCAGGCGATTGCCGTCTCCGATACCTTCCTGGACAAGGGCGAGATCGTTTCCACCCGGTCGCGCGACCCCGAAGATACCCAGCGTTTCAACGCCACCACGGGCGACATGATCGACGGCAAGCCGCTGGTCGTGCTGATCAATGGCGGCTCGGCTTCGGCTTCGGAAATCGTCGCCGGCGCGCTGCAGGATCATCGTCGCGCGGTGCTGATGGGGACCCGGTCGTTCGGTAAGGGATCGGTCCAGACGATCATCCCGTTGCAGGGCCATCGGGCCATGCGGTTGACCACCGCACGGTATTACACGCCGTCTGGTGACAGCATCCAGGCCAAGGGTATTCACCCCGATATCGAGGTCAAACCCTCCCGAATCGAGGAAATCGAAAGCCGTCCGGGCCGCCGCGAGGAAAACCTGCGGGGTGCGTTGGACAACGGCGACCACGAGAAGGAAGGCAAGGCGTCCGATCCTGCTGCCAAACCCGAAGACGGGAAAACGGAAGGAAAAGAAGGGGATGCCAAGGCCAAGGCCGTGGATTACCAGCTTTTGCGGGCGGTTGACCTGCTGCGCGGGGTGGCTCTGTTTTCCGGCTCGTTGACCTCGTCAAGTAATTGAGTACCCTGCATTAATTGGGGGCGGGCCTTTTCCGGGCCTCGGTCGTGGGAATTCACGGCCGATGTCCGCTGGGCCGGTCCGCCCGCCGGACGCCGTGGGGGATGGTCCGGTCAAGCCTGAGCGGGTGAACAGTTGAAATTGCCGTCGTTGAAATTGCCGTTCGGATCGAAGCGCCGCAAAAGCGGTGACGACGACGACGAGGCGTTCGACCTCGACGAAGACGAATTCGAGGACGAAGAGGAAGAAGAGGACGACGGCGCATACGACGACGATGACGACGAGGAAGAGGGTAGTGCGTGGGAACGCATGGACCCGCAACGCAAGGTCCTCATCATCGCCGGCCTGGCCGCTGGGCTTCTGCTGACCTCGATCTTCGGCGGCGCGGCTTGGTTCCTGTTCGGGGGCGAGCCGGAGAAAGCCGCCGAACAAGCCCCCCAACATCGCGCCGACGGATCAATCGCCATTCCCGCGGCCCCCGTACCGGGCCAAGGCCAAGGCCTGACGCCGCCCCCGCCGGGCGGAGAGGCGCCTCAGGCCGCCGGACAGCCCGCGCCCACGGGACAGCCGGGCGCCGCCGCCCCTACCGCGCCGATTGAACCTGTGGTCGGCGGTATCTCCGCTTCTCAGGTCGGGGTGCAGAACGAAGGTCTGGGCGGTCTTGCCGCGCAGACGACCGCCGTCGGTCAGGACCCGGAGCGCAGCCGCGTCGTTCCCTTCGCCACCGGCGAAGCTTTCCGCGGGATCGCCCCGTTCAAGGAAGTCGACGCCCTGGCCCGTGTGCCGGATTTGGCCCTGGTCGAAAAAGGGCCGGATGGGCGGGACATGCCGATCGTGGCGCGCAACGGCACCCGGCCGATGGACGCCTACGCCCGCCCGGTCGCCGATGCCGATGCCGCCATCCCGCAGGTCGCGATTATCATCCGTGGGATCGGGCTGTCGCGCACGGCTTCGATCACGGCGATCAAGAGCCTGCCGCCCGAAGTCAGCATGGTCATCTCACCCTATGCCCGTGACCCTTCGGATTGGGTGCTGCGCGCCCGCTTGGCGGGGCACGAGGTCTTCATGGGGCTGCCCATGGAAAGCGCCAATTTCCCGTTCGAAGACGCGGGCCCCCTGGCTCTCAACAGTGCCGTTCAGTTGAATCAGAACATGGCGACCCTGCATAACATCATGGCGATGGTGCCTGGCTATGTCGGGTTCATGAGCCGCTTCGGTTCGCGCTTCGGCGTGGCCGAGGGCCAGTTGAAGCCGATCTTCGAAGAGATCAAGGCGCGCGGTTTGATGTTCATTGATTCCGGCGAAAGCGGCAGCGGCGCCATGTCGCGGATTGCGGGCGAGGTCGCCTTGCCGATGGCGGTGGTGAACATCCATCTGGACCGCACGCCGACCGAGGACGAAATCGCCTCGCGCCTTCTTCGCCTAGGGGCCTTGGCCCGCAGTCAATCCATCGCTGTGGCCATGGGCGAGCCTTATCCCCATACCATCCGCGAACTGAAGAGCTGGCTGGCTGCCCAACCGCCCGATAAATTGCGCCTGGTGCCGGTCAGCGCCGTTGCCGACCGCCAGATCATCCAATAAGAACCAGAGCACCCAGGGGCGCGCTATTCTCCCATTCCTTAACGTGACCGAGACGCATGACTGAAAATGACGACGATCCGCGCCCGTTCCGAACCGGCGTGGGCGCCTTGCTGCTGAACGACGATGGCCGCGTATGGATCGGCGAGCGGATCCGCCGCGCCGGTCAACAGATGGAATTCCCCTGGCAGTTGCCGCAAGGCGGCCTGGACGAAGGCGAGGACCCGCGCGATGCGGTGTTCCGGGAACTGGAAGAAGAGACCGGCACGGCCAACGCCGAAATCATCGCCGAAACGCCCGGCTGGCTGACCTATGACCTGCCGGTCGATATTCGAGACCAGGTGTGGAAAGGGCGCTTTCGTGGCCAGCGGCAGAAATGGTACGCCATGCGTTTTCTGGGCCGGGATACGGAATTCGACCTGATGACGCACGAGAAACCGGAATTTTCCAGCTGGCGCTGGGCGCCGATGACGGAACTGCCGGGCTTGATCGTTCCTTTCAAGCGGGGGCTCTACCACGAGCTGTTGTCGGTCTTTGGGCATTTGGATGTTGGAAAGGGGACCGGGCAGTGATGATGTACGTGGAAGTGATCGGCGGGCTGGTCATCTTGGTCGGCGCGGCCGAAGTGATGATCCGCGGCGCGGTCGGCCTGGCCCGTATTTTCGGCCTGTCGCCGTTGCTGATCGGCATGACCGTGGTCGCGTTGGGGACTTCGGCGCCGGAACTGGTCGTGTCATTGGATGCCGCCTTGACCGGCAATCCCGGCCTGGCCACGGGCAACATCGTCGGCTCGAACATCGCTAACGTGTTGTTGATCACGGGTGCGGCGGCCCTGGTCGCCCCCATGGCGCGCCGCACGGAACGGCTGTACCGCGACGGGGCCCTGCTGATCCTGTGCACGGCCCTGTTCGTATTGTTGTGCTGGGGCGAGGAGCTGGATATCGCCCAAGGGGCCTTGTTGATCATTATCTTCCTTGGCTTCATGGGCAGCGCTTATTGGCGGGATATCAACGACCCCAAAGCTTCGGCAGAGCGCGTCGGCGAAGTCGAGGAGATCGGCGGCGTGCCGTCCCGCGCCTGGGTTGCCTGGGCGAGCGCGATCGGTGGCCTTGTCGGGATCGCCCTGGGCGCGGACCTGATGGTCAACGGCGGTGTCGCCATCGCCCGGTCGTTCGGCTTGGGCGAGGAAGTGATCGGCCTGACCCTGATTGCGATCGGAACCTCATTGCCGGAATTGGCGGCCTCGGTCGTCGCAGCCCGGCGGGGGCATGCCGACGTGGCGATCGGCAATGTCGTCGGCTCCAACATGTTCAACATGCTGGCGATTGCCGGGGTTGTCTCCATGGCTTCTCCCTTGCCGGTGCCGTCGACGATGCTCGCCTTCGATCTGTGGGTGATGCTGGGATCGGCCATTCTGATCGTCCCGGCCATGACCGGCTGGACCGGCATGTCGCGTATCGCCGGGGTCGGGATGCTGGTGCTATACCTGGGCTATCTCGCGGCGCAGGTCTTGGACGTTCCGACCCGTATCGCCGCAAAGCTGTTCTAAGGGCTTGGGGATGAACGCGCACGAGACCATGGTTCCGGAAACGGTTCTGATCACCGGCGCCGCCAAGCGGATCGGCCGGGAATTGGCATTGGATATGGCGTCACTTGGCTGGCGGGTCGCCGTGCATTACAACGCGTCCCGCGATGCGGCCTTGGCCGTGGTCGACGAGATCGCGGCCGCGGGCGGCCGGGCGGCGGCGTTCAAGGCAGACCTGGCGGACGAGGGCGAAACCTCGGCCCTGTTGCCCCAGGTGGTAGACGGGCTGGGCCCGGTGACCTGTCTGGTCAACAACGCTTCGTTGTTCGAAAAGGACGTGCCTGAAACGGTCACCCGCGACAGCTGGGACGCGCATATGGAAACCAACCTGCGCGCGCCCTTCGTCCTGACCCAGGCCATGGCGGCCCATTTGCCGGCGGGAATGTCGGGGGTGGTGGTCAACATCATCGATCAGCGGGTGTTGAACCTGCGCGGCGATTTCACGTCTTACACTTTGTCCAAGTACGGCCTGTGGGGGCTGACGCAGATGCTTGCCCGGGGGTTGGCGCCGCGCATACGCGTAAATGCAATCGGGCCAGGCCCGACCCTGCCCAGCCACCGCCAGACCGAGGATCAGTTCGTCGAACAATGGCGGGGAACGCCGCTGGAACGACCGGTCGATCCGCAGGAGATTTGCACGGCTTTGCGCTTCATCCTTGACGCGCCCGCCTTTACAGGCCAAATCATCGCCTTGGACAGCGGTCAGCACATGGGGGCCGCCTGGGACAATGGGGCCGACCTGGAATAGCTAGGCTGGCCCGGCCACGCCGACCACCGAGGGGAACGGGATGACCGTCGACCAATACAAGGTTTCGGAGACGGCCAAGATCGCCGATGCGCGATCCCTGATCCGTCATGTCTTCGTGCGTAATCTGGTGCTGATGGCCAGTATCGGCATCTATGCGTTCGAGAAGAAGGACGCCCAGCGCGTCCGCATCAACGTGGACCTGGCGGTTCGCGAAGCCGATCATCCGCCGACCGACGAGATCAGTCAGGTCGTCTGCTACGAAGAGATCACCGACGGCATCAAGGGCATCGTCGGTCGGGGCCACGTCAATCTGGTGGAAACCCTGGCCGAGGATATCGCCGGCATGTGCCTTGAAGACCCGCGTGTGCGGTCTGCTCGGGTGCGGGTGGAAAAGCTGGACATCTTCGAAAACGCGGAAAGCGTCGGCGTCGAAATCGAGCGGTTTAATCCGCGCGCTTGATACTGCTTGAGCGTCTTCCCCTAAGTGCTTGAAAAAACGACTTTGTGACACTTCGTCGCGCGAGTTGTGCACAGGGGCTGTCACCGTTTCAATTTCGTGTCCACCCTGTTTCCGTAAATTTTCATCCCCGAGTCGCACGCTCGGGGATGTGTCTTTCTTGTTTAATATCAATTACTTATAATCGTGCCTATTTATTGAGCAAAGCGGAGGAATCCCAGAGTTTTCACGCCCTCAGCCTGTGCAGGCGGCTTTTTCAACAGCTTTATCCACAAGAGTCGTGGATAGTTGGCGTTCGCGAAAAAGGGGCCCTGGATATATCTTTCGTCATAGCCTTGATTCCCTTCGGCTTTCTCTTCGAATAGGTCTGAAAAGCGGAGTTTTTTAAGTGACGACGACGGCGGACGATCAGGACAAGGATGCGGCGGACGTGATCGCCGACGACCTTGCCGGCGCGGCTTCGGCGGCCCAGGGAGCTGCCGTCATCGCCGAGCACCTGAAGACCCTGCCCGGTAGCCCCGGCGTCTATCGGATGCTCGCCGCCGACGGCTCGGTCCTATACGTCGGCAAGGCCAAGGATTTGAAGAAGCGGGTCGCGGCCTATACCGCGCCCGAACGGCAGCCGATCCGCATTCAGCGGATGATCTCCCTGACCAAGGACATGGAATTCGTGACGACCACGACAGAGGCCGAGGCCCTGTTGCTGGAGTCCAACCTGATCAAGCGCTACGCCCCGCGCTACAACATCCTTCTGCGCGACGACAAGTCGTTCCCCTATATCCTGGTCACCGGCGATCACGATTACCCCCAGGTGGTGAAATACCGGGGGGCGAAGTCGCGCACCGGAGATTACTTCGGTCCCTTCGCCTCCGTCTGGGCGGTCAACGATGCGCTTAACGTGTTGCAGCGGGCGTTCCTGCTGCGGTCCTGTTCGGATCATGTGTTCTCGGGCCGGACCCGGCCCTGCCTGCTGTATCAAATCAAGCGCTGTTCGGGCCCCTGCGTGGAGCGAATTTCGAAACAGGACTATGGCGAGCTTGTCGCCCAGGCGCGGGCGTTCCTGACCGGCGACAGCAAGGCCGTGCAGCAGGACCTGTCGCGGCAGATGCAGGACGCCTCGGACGCGTTGGAGTTCGAGCAGGCGGCTCAGTTCCGCGACCGGATCCAGGCGATGACCCGGATTCAGGCCCATCAGGATATCAACATCCGCACGGTCGGCGATGCCGATGTCGTCGCCGCCCATCGTCAGGGCGGACAGACCTGCGTGCAGGTGTTCTTCTTCCGCACCGGGGCTAACTTCGGCAACCGCGCCTATTTCCCCAGCCATGCGCCCGAAGATGAGATGGGCGACGTGCTGGAAGCCTTCCTGGGGCAGTTCTATGCCCGGGCCCAGCCGCCCAAGACAGTGATCCTCAGCCACGATCTGCCGAACAAGGAGCTGATCGAGGATGCCTTGTCCGTGCGGGCCGAACGGCGGGTGCAAGTCGTCGTGCCGACGCGCGGCGACAAACGCAAGATGGTCGACCATGCCCTGAACAACGCCAAGGAAGCGCTTAGCCGCCGGATGTCGGAAAGCGCCACCCAGCGTCGCCTGCTCGAAGGGTTGGCGGATGCCCTGGGCCTGGACGGCACGCCGGACCGGATCGAGGTCTACGACAACAGCCACGTCGGCGGGACCAAGGCGGTGGGTGGGATGATCGTCGCCGGGCCGGACGGTTTCGAAAAGGGCGCCTACCGCAAGTTCAATATCAAGGGCGCTGCCAACGTCCCGGAAACGGGGGGCAAGGGTTTCGCCCCCGGTGACGACTACGCAATGATGCGCGAGGTTCTAACCCGGCGTTTTTCCCGCGCCCTGAAGGAAGACCCCGAACGCGCCGAAGGCCAATGGCCGGACTTGATCCTGATCGACGGCGGCAAGGGGCAGCTCGGCATCGCCATGGAGGTCTTCGAGGACCTGGGGATCGAGGACGTGTCCCTGGCGGCGATCGCCAAGGGGCCGGACCGCAACGCCGGGCGCGAGCGGATCTTTCTGCCTGACGGGCGCGAAATCGCCCTGAAGCCCCAGGACCCGGTGCTCTATTTCCTGCAGCGCCTGCGCGACGAGGCCCATCGCTTTGCTATCGGCGCGCACCGGACCCGCCGGGCCAAGGCTATTCATACTTCGCGCCTGGATGACGTGCCCGGCATCGGGGCGCAGCGTAAACGCGCCCTGTTGCATCACTTCGGCCATGCCAAGGCGGTCGAGGAAGCCCGCCCCGAGGATTTGGCCGCCGTCGATGGCATTTCAAAGTCCATGGCGCGTAAGATTTATGACTGGTTTCATCCCGACGACTGATGTGGTTGAATGCGCTCCGCCGGTCGCGGCGCGTATCGATCAATGCGCGGGGTGATCGGCACGGGGGCGGTTGCGCCGGGACGGACCCGGCGCGCCGAAACGGAGACATCTTTGCTTAGCCAACTGCCCAATCTGCTGACCTTGTCCCGCATCGCCGCCATTCCGGTGGTGGTCTGCCTGATGCTGTTCGTGGACCCGCCGTTGGGCAACTGGCTGGCCTTCGGGGTGTATTGCTATGCCTCGATCACGGATTTCTTCGACGGCTACCTGGCCCGCGCCTGGGAACAGCAGTCATCCTTGGGCCGGTTCCTGGACCCCATCGCCGACAAGCTGCTGATTTCGGCGCTGTTGCTGACCCTGGTTGGGGTCGACCGCTTTGCCGCCGTCCATATCCTGCCCGCTGCGGTGATCCTGTGCCGGGAGATTTTGGTCTCCGGCCTGCGTGAGTTCCTGGCGTCGGCCCGCGTCGGCATGCCGGTCTCGACGCTCGCGAAATGGAAGACCACAGTGCAAATTCTGGCCCTGGGCTTCCTGATCGTCGGCCCCGCCGGCCCGGATTTCGGCCCCCTGACCACGACCGAAGTCGGGATATACGGCCTATGGATCGCGGCTTTGCTGACCCTGGTCACCGGGGCGGATTACCTGTGGGCCGGGTTGCGCCATATCCGCCGCGCCGATGCCGCCAAAGCTGCGGGAAATGCCCCGCAAGGCGCTGAAAACCGTTGAATTTTGTGCCATAGTCCCCAATATCAACGGCTCGCCGGTGGGGCGGCATAAGAACACCAAGGGAAGCGGCGGCATGAAGGTTTTCGGCCTGGTCGGGTGGAGCGGCAGTGGGAAAACGACCCTGTTGGTGCGTCTGATCCCCGAGCTGACCGCACGGGGCCTGACCGTTTCGACCATGAAGCACACCCACCATAATTTCGATATCGATCAAAAGGGTAAGGACTCGTACGAGCACCGCGCCGCCGGGGCGACCGAAGTCATGCTGACATCGGGCAAGCGTTGGGTGCTGCAGCGGGAATTTCGCGACGGGCCCGAGCCGGACATGGACGACCTGATCGCCCGCATGGCCCCGGTCGACCTGATCCTGATCGAAGGTTTCAAAAGCCACCGCCATGCCAAGGTCGAAGTCTTTCGCCGTGAGGTCGGCAAAGACCTGATCGCCGCCGGGGACGACAGCATCGTCGCCGTGGCGTCGACCGGCGCGGTTTCGGAGGCATCCTGTCCGGTCTTGGATTTGGACGACGTGCCGGCCATCGCCGATTTCATCATGGCGCATTGCGGGCTGACGGCGTCCGATGCGCCGCAGGACGGATCGAAGGTACGCCATGGCGCAGCTTAAGGACGATTGCTTCGCCTTCGACGGCGGCCTGATGCCGGTGGACGATGCCCTGACGGCCCTGCGGGACCGGGTGACCTGCGTCGCCGAAACCGAGAGTGTTTCCCTGCGCGCGGCCCTGGGCCGGGTCCTGGCCGAAGACGTGGCATCGCCCCGCAACGTGCCGCCGCACGACAATTCCGCCGTCGATGGCTATGCCGTTTATTTCGACGATCTGAGCACCGAAGACGAAACGCGCCTGCCCCTGGGCGGGCGGATCGCGGCGGGCCATCCGTTGAAGGGCGCGGCCCTGCGTGGCCATGCCTATCAAATCTTTACCGGCGCGCCGATGCCCGTGGGCCCGGACGGAACGCAGGCCGATGGACCGGATACGGTCTTCATGGCCGAGGACGCGATCCCCGAGGGGGATACGGTGATTTTGCCTGCGGGCCTGAAGAAAGGCTCCAACCGGCGCTTCGCGGGGGAAGACGTGAAGCAAGGTGATATGATCCTGCGCACGGGTCAGAGCCTTCGGGCCCAGGAAATCGGCCTTGCGGCCTCGGTCGGGCGCAATGCGCTGACCGTCCGCAAACGCTTGCGCGTGGCGGTGTTCTCGACCGGCGATGAAGTCCGCGACCCGGGGCAGGAGGGTATCGAGGACGGCTGCATTTTCGACGCCAACCGCTATACGGTGATGAGCCTGTTGGATGGCCTGGGCTGCGCGGTCACGGACCTGGGTATCTTGCCGGATGATCAGGCGGTGATCGCCGAGGCCTTGGCCAAGGCAGCATCGGGCCATGACCTTCTGGTCACCTCGGGTGGGGTCTCCGCCGGCGAGGAAGATCACGTCAAGGCAGCGGTGGAAAGCCGGGGCAGCCTGCATTTCTGGCGGCTGGCCATCAAACCGGGACGGCCGATCGCCCTGGGGCAGGTCGATGGTACGGCCTTTGTCGGTCTGCCCGGCAACCCGGTGGCGGCGATGGTGACCTTCATGGTGATCGCCCGACCGTTGATCCTGATGCTGACGGGGGCGTCCGAGACCGATGCGCCGCGCTTTCAGGTCAAGGTCGGCTTTCCTTATAAGAAGAAGTCGGGTCGGCGCGAATGGGCGCGGGCCAAGCTGGTATGGAACGGCCACGGCATGCCCGTGGCGGAGAAGCGGCATTCGTCCGGCGCGGGTATTCTGACCTCGATGGTCGATGCCGACGGCTTGGTCGAATTGCCTGAAGACGTAACTGAATTGAAAGAGGGCGCGATCGTCGATTTCCTGCCCTTCCGCGAGGTAACCTGAATGAGCGCGCCCGTAAAACTGTTGTATTTCGCCTGGTTGCGGGAAAAGGCCGGGGTCGGTGAGGAAGATGTTTTGCCGCCGGCCGAGGTCGCGACCGTGGCCGATCTGGTCGACTGGCTGGTCGCGCGGGGCGGCGGCTATGCCGAGGCCTTCGGCGATCGCAAGGTCGTGCGTGTCGCGGTCAATCAGGAATATGTTAATCTGGACTATCCCGTGGCGGCGGGCGACGAGGTCGCGTTCTTTCCGCCGGTCACGGGCGGCTGACAGGACAGGGTGCCGCCATGATCCGGGTGCAGAAAGACGATTTCGATCTTGCCGCCGAGTTGAAGGCGCTGACCGCCGGGAACCACGGTATCGGCGGGTTGTGCTCGTTCGTCGGGCTGGTTCGGGACATGGCAGGTGGCGAAACCATTGGCGCGATGACCCTCGAACACTATCCCGGCATGACCGAAAAGGAATTGGCGCGGATCGAGGCCGAAGCGAACGCGCGCTGGCCCCTGGACGCGACATTGATCATTCATCGCTACGGCCGGTTGGAGCCGGGGGATCAGATCGTATTGGTCGCGGCGGCGTCGGCCCATCGCGAAGCGGCGTTCGAAGCCTGCCATTTCCTGATCGATTTTCTGAAAACCAAGGCCCCGTTCTGGAAATTGGAAGATACGCCGGGCGGCGGCCAATGGGTCGATGCCCGCGACAGCGACGACGCGGCGGCGGCCCGATGGGTGCAATCGCCGGAAAAGGCCGCTGAGTGACGGCCCCGGTGGAAACGCTCGCCGCCGATATCCGGCCCCAGGATATCGATGCGGTGTTCTTCGATTTCGACGGCGTGATCGTGGAATCGAACGAGGTCAAGGTCGAAGCCTTTCGCCGCATGTACGAACCCTATGGAGCGGGCGTGGTCGAGCAGGTCGTTGCCGAACATCTACGCCATGAAGGGGTGTCGCGGGTGGTCAAGCTGCGGCGGTTTCATTCCGAATTCCTGGGCATCGAATTGGATGACGACGGTTTGGCCGAACTGGCGCAGGCCTATTCGGAAATGGTCGAGGACGTCGTCGTCGGCTGCGATGGGGTGCCGGGTGCGGTCGAAGCCTTGGAGGCCTGGGCCGGACATTGTCCGCTTTACGTCGTGTCGGGTACGCCGCAGGAGGAATTGCGGCGGATCGCCGAGCGGCGCGGTCTGAGCGGATATTTCCGCACGGTCTACGGCTCGCCCCGGGTAAAGACGGATATCGTCGGCACGGAGCTGGCCGAGATCGGCGTTAGCCCCGGCCGGGCTCTGTTCGTTGGCGATTCGACCACCGATTTCGATTGCGCCCAGGCGGTGGGAACGCACTTTCTGGGGCGTGTGCCGCGCTGGCGGGAAAGCCCATTCCCGTCAGGCACGGCGGTATTTGAAGACATGTGGCCCTTGGCCCGCGCCGGCGGGTAGGGGGCGTAGACGGAAGGAACGCCATGAGCGACGGCGACGATCTGGACCGGGGTTATCACCCCTCCGCAGCCTACCTGAATACCCGGTTTCTCAACTCGCCCTCGGCCCGTGGCCTGCGCATTCTGTCGGAATATGTCGAACCGGAAGCCCGCTTTCGCAATTACGACATTGCTGACACGTTGGTGTTTTTCGGATCGGCACGCATCCTTCCCAAAGACGAAGCCGAGCGCCGATTGCAGGCAGCCCGCGACCATGGCGGCGATGTCGCCCGGGCGGAGATGGCCGTGACGATGTCGCGTTATTACGAAGAGGCGCGGGAACTGGCCAATCGCCTGACCACGTGGTCGAAGGGCCTGTCCTGCACCCAGAAGCGCTTTATCGTCTGCTCGGGCGGTGGCCCGGGAATCATGGAGGCCGCGAACCGCGGCGCATCGGAAGCAGGCGGGATGAACGTCGGTCTGGGTATTTCCCTACCGCACGAGCAACACCCCAATCCCTACATCACCCGCTCGCTGAGTTTCGAGTTCCATTACTTCTTCATGCGCAAGCTGTGGTTCATGTACCTGGCCAAGGCGATGATCGTGTTTCCGGGCGGGTTCGGGTCGCTGGACGAATTGTTCGAAACGGTGACCCTGGTCCAGACCGGCAAGATCAAAAAGCACATGCCGATCCTGCTGTACGGTAAGGAATTCTGGAACGACGTTCTGAACCTGGACGCCCTGGTCAAATACGGCACCGTCGCGGCCGAAGACTTGGACCTTCTGCACATGGTCGATACGGTCGATGAGGCCTTCGAATTCGTCACCGACGAATTGTCGAAAAGCATGGACCTGCCCGAAGGGCCGTGCCTGTAGGCAGGTTGGCCTTGGGGCTGGCCTAAGGACTGGTAGGGGCACCCAGGTCCAGGCGATAGCGCGTCACCGGGATGAAGTAGTCCTGATAATACATCGGCCTGTCGTCGTGCGCGCAGCCGACCACGTTCAAGATCGAGACCGGCCGATCGTCGGCCCAGCCGCAAGCCTTTACCGCACGCGCGGGCGGGGCTTCGAAACGCATGACCTGACGCACATGATGAACGGGAACATGATGGCGGCTGGCCATCAGGGATTTAAGGTTGGCCCCGCGCAGGTCCTCGGTCGAGATATCGACCAGTTCCGGGAACTGTTCGGCCAGGGCGTAGAACCGGTTGAAGACGCCGAACTCGCCGCCGACCTCCATGATCCGCTCGATACAAACGACCGGGCGCGCGCCCTGGCCCAGATCATCTGACCAGGGGCCGCTGCGCGGGCCGACCCAGCGCCCTAGGATCGTTGTCGTGACGGGCAGTAAATCTCGCGTGCGGCTTTTCGGGTCGAAAAACCGCATGTGCCAGGGTTCTTCGATGCGTCGACCGATCCCGGCGACCACACTGCCGCTGCCGCGCCGCCGCTCGATCAGGCCATCGACCACCAATTCACGCAATGCCCGCTGCACCGTGCCCAAGCTGCAGGGCAGGGCGGCGACCCATTCGGCCTCGGTCGGCAGGCGCGCGCCGACCGGCCAAAATCGCGCCGTAATCGCGTCGCCAATGGCGCGGCGCAGCTTTCCGTGTTTGGGCAGGTCGTCGTCCGCCGGCCAGAATCGCCGAACGAATTCGGTCATGTCGCCTTGCCCGGAATCTGGCGCGGCATTCGATGCGGTTTGGGTCATGATCCGGTGCTCCCGGCTTTCGCCGTTTGAATCCTTCTAACAGCGGGTCGTACGTTGACAAAGAAAAATTACTATGAAGTAATTACTATAAAGTAATTGAAAGGGCGCGATGCCGCCCGAAAATGTCGATAGGGAGGGAGCATGAAGCTCACCGATGAAGAACAGGCCATGTTGGCCGGGGAAATGGGCGAGCCAAGACGCTGGGCCATGGATCATATGGTCAAGGTCGGGGGGATGTTCGACGCGGCCGATCTGGTGCCGGTGTCGCAGGCCCATATGATGGTCGATCCGGAATCGGTTGGCGACGCTGGCGTCAGCTTTCTGGAGGGTCTCGCCGCCCATGGCGCGGAGGAACGGCGCGTCGCCATTCCGATGATCACCGATCCGCGCGGGGTCGATCTGGACTATTACCGCCCGCTCGGCCAGACCGAGGAAATGGCCGATCTGGACCGCCGCACCATCGCCGCCTGCGAAAAGCTGGGCATCCTGATGACTAACACCTGTGTCAATTATCAGACGGTGATGCCGCCGGTGCGGGGCGATCACGTGGCCTTCGGTGATACCGGTGTGGTGATCTACTGCAACAGCGTGCTCGGCGCGTATTCCAACTTCGAAGGCGGACCATCGGCCCTGGCCGCCGGCCTGACGGGCCGGACGCCGCGCTACGGCCTGCACCTGGATGAAAACCGCAAGGCGACCAAGCGGTTCACCGTACGTCACCAACCGCGCGAGCTGACCGACTGGGGCGTGCTGGGCGGCTTTATCGGGCGGCAATGCGGTTCGTACTGGGAAGTGCCCGTGATCGAGGGGATCGAGGTCTCTCCGACTTCGGACGACATGAAGCACTTCGGCGCGGCGATGGCGAGTTACGGCTCGTCGCCGCTGTTCCACATCGTCGGCATCACGCCCGAGGCGGAAACTTTGGCCCATGTCTGCAACGGCGCGCCGCCGCCCGCGCAGGACGTAACCAAGGCCGATATGGATGCCCTGCGCGGCAGCTTCGGGGCCAAGGGCGACAAGGTCGACGTGGTGGTCTTCGCGGCGCCGCAGTTGTCGATCGTGGAAATGGATCAGGTGTCGCGTCTGTTGGACGGCAAGACCCTGCACAAGGACACGGCGATGATCGTCTGCACCTCGCCGACGGTTTATGCGGATAGCCAGCGCATGGGGATTATCGACCGGATCGAGGCCTGTGGCGCCAAGGTCCTGCGCGGCACCTGCTATTACAACCAATACGCCCGCGAAATCGGGGAAGCCAACGGCTGGCAACGGTTGCTCAGCAATTCGGCCAAGATCGTCAATATCCTGGGGGGCTACGGCTATACGCCGGCGCTGCGCAGCATGGAAGAATGCGTCGCCTCGGCGGTCGCGGGAGAAATCGTATGACCAAGGAATTGAAGTGCCACAAGGGAATCGGCCCCAAGGTTCAGGGCGAGGCCCTGGTCGCCGACGACAACTTCTCGGCCCGTTACGACCTGGACCGGATCAAGGGTGTGTTTTCCCGACCGCAGCACAAGCTGGCGGGGAAGTCCTATAAGGACAAGATCCTGGTGCTCAACACGTCCAAGGGCGGGGTCGCGTCGGCTTGGATGCTGCACGAAATGAAATCGCGCGGCATCGCGCCCAAGGCAATCCTGTTCAACCGGGCAAATACCATCCTGGCCCAGGGGGCGGCGCTGGCCGATATGGCGATGTGCGACCGGTTTGAAGACGGCGACGTGACGACCCTGATTCAAACCGGGGACGAGGTCATCGTCGATCCGGAATCGGGCCTGGTGACGGTCACCAACCGGGACTGATCGGCGGTTCGGCGTCTTCGTTGCGTTTGCCTCTGAAGGAAAATTGTATACAATTTTACTAATGGAAGCATTCAAGGAGACGCCAATGAAGGCGCTGAGCGAAGGCCAAGTCGCGGATTTTCGCCGCGACGGCTTTATCTTTCCCATCCCCATGTTGTCGCCGGATGAGGTATCTGCCCGCCTAGCGGATTTGGCCCGGTACGAACAATGGCTGGGCGCGCCGTTGCCTCAGGCCAAGGAACGCAAATGGATGACCATGCCGTTTGCGCATCTTCCCTGGTTCAACGCCCTGGTCCGTGACCCGCGCGTGTTGGATGTGGTCGAGGATCTGATCGGCCCGGACATCCTGGTCTGGACCTCGACCTTTTGGATCAAGGAGCCGGGCTCGCCCCATGTCGCGGCCTGGCATCAGGACAATGCCTATTTCGGGCTGGAGCCGTCGGAAGAGGTTTGCGTCTGGCTGGCCCTGACCGATGCGACCGAAGAAGCGGGCTGTATGAACGTCCTGTCCTGGAACGGTGAGACGCCGAAGGTTCTGCACCATGCCGCGGCGCAGGTCGATGTCAGCATTAATCGCGGCACCCAGACCGTGGTCGAAGCATTTGACGAAAGCCGCCAGGTAGCGATGCAGCTTCCTGCCGGGTCGTTTTCCGTCCACCACGGCTTGTGCATGCATGCCTCGGCTCCTAACCAGGCAGCCCATCGGCGGATCGGCCTGGGACTGAACTTCATTCCCGCCCATGTAAAGGTCGAGGGCAGTATTCGACTAGCGGCGATGTTGGTGCGGGGCGAGGATAAATGGGGGAACTTCGACCTGATCGAGCCGCCGGGCGGCGAGTGCACGCCCGATGCCTTGGCCTTGCATGACGATATCGTCGCCCGCTACAGCGCCAATTATCTGGAGCAGATCGAACACCATAGGGCCCGCTTTGCAGCCGCTGAATAGCAGGGAAAGTTGGGGCGGTTCGAAGGGATGATATTTCTTGCGTATTTTAGTGGGTTAATTCTCCTGTCAAGTTGCTGACAAAGCAGGAAATTCCTGTCTATTTTACTCCTGTATTCCTGGACAATGCATTCATGCTTATGTAAATATCTTGTGGTCAGGAACGCGGGCGTTCGCCCGCGATAGAATCCTCAGTGACGAGGCGTTTCGCCTGAAATTTCATGATCTTTTCCGTGCCGGGGAGGCGGAAAGGATTGGTGTTGGCTATGTCCAGGCTGACCTGGACGTTGACGTGGAGAATTTTGCATGCCGTTCCTCGACTTGTTTCTTGGCGCTAAGAAAAACAAAGACGCCGAAGCCAAGCTTCAAGCACTGGAGAAATCTCAAGCAGTTATTGAATTCTCCCTGGACGGCACGATTCTGTATGCCAACCAGAACTTCCTAGACGTCGTGGGTTATGCTTTGGACGAAATCGTGGGCAAGCACCATGCGATGTTCGTCGATCCGCGCGAACGCGACTCAGAAGCCTATCGGTCATTCTGGGCGGCCTTGCGGCGGGGGGAATTCTTCAGCCGCGAATTTCGTCGGATCGGCAAAGAAGGGCGCGAAGTCTGGTTGCGTGCCTCGTACAATCCGGTCGAGGATGAAACCGGCAAGCCCTACAAAGTCGTCAAACTGGCCAGCGATATCACTTTGGAAAAGCAGCGGACGGCTGACTTCGAAGGTCAGATCACGGCGATCGGAAAGTCGCAGGCGGTGATCGAATTCCAGCCCGATGGAACCATTGTCTCGGCGAACAAAAATTTCCTTGCGGCCATGGGCTATGCCCTCGAAGAAATCCAAGGCCAGCATCATTCCATGTTTGTCGAGCCGAGCTATCGGACGAGCCCCGAATACCAGAAATTCTGGGATGCGCTGAGCCGAGGCGAGTTTTTCTCGGCCGAGTTCAAGCGCCTGGCGAAGGGCGGTCGCGAAGTCTGGATTCAAGCCTCCTACAATCCCATCGCCGATGCGAGCGGCAAAATCTACAAGGTCGTTAAGTTTGCGACCGACGTAACCAAGGATAAATTGCGCGCAGCCGATTTCGAAGGCCAGGTCTCGGCCATCGGGAAATCCCAGGCGGTGATCGAATTCAATCTGGACGGTACGATCATTTCGGCCAACGCTAATTTCCTGCAGGCCGTCGGCTATTCGTTGGAAGAAATCCGCGGCAAACATCATTCGATGTTCGTTGCGCCGGAGCAAAAGGACAGCGCCGAGTATCGGCAGTTCTGGGCATCCTTGAATCAGGGTGAATTCCGCGCGGGTGAATTCCGCCGCATCGGCAAGGGGGGGCGCGAGGTTTGGATTCAGGCGTCCTACAATCCGATCCGGGATTTGAACGGCCAGCCGTACAAGGTCGTGAAATACGCCATCGACGTGACCCAGGAAGTTTTGGCCCGCAAGCGCGCCGAATATGTCCGCGGCTTGATGGAAGATACCGCCGCCGGGTCCGAGCAATTGAGCGTGTCCGTCAGGGAAATCGCCGAAAGCATGGCGAAGTCTCGGCAGGTGGCGCAGGACGCCTTTGACCAAGTGGTCGCCGCCGATCGTTCGACGCAGCGTTTGGAAGATGCCGCCAATTCCATGGGCGGGATTGTCGAGGCCATCACCGACATCACCGGCCAGATCAACATGCTGGCGCTGAACGCGACGATCGAGTCCGCCCGTGCGGGCGAGGCCGGCAAGGGCTTTGCCGTGGTCGCCAACGAGGTCAAGAACCTGGCCAGTCAGGCCCGCCGCGCGACCGAGGAAATCGAAGGTGAGATTTCCAACATGCGCGCCGTTTCGTCCGATGTGGTCCAGGCCTTGGATGTGATCCGGGGGCGGATCGACAGCGTGCGCGATTACGTGACCTCGACGGCATCGGCGGTCGAGGAACAGACCGCCGTGGCGAACGAGATGTCGACCAGCATGCAAAGGGCCGCGCGCGAAGCGGCGGCCCTAGGGGAGGCGTCCGCGGACGCCGCCTGATCCTAAAATGGATCCGGGAAAGAAGGCGGCGGGTTATTCCGCCGCCGCGCTTTCCGTCTTTTTCCCGACTGCTTTCTCGTAATCTTCGATCAGCGTGTGGGTGATCTTACCCGGCGTGAAGGTCATTTCGTCGATCTGGCCCACGGGCGTGACTTCCGCGGCAGAGCCGGTCAGGAAGATTTCCGTGGCGTCCTTCAATTCGTCGGGGAAGATGGCCCGTTCGATCACTTCGATCCCCCGGGCTTTGGCCAGGGCGATCACCGTTTGGCGGGTGATGCCGTTCAGGAAGCAATCGGGGGTCGGCGTGTGCAATTTGCCGTCACCGAACGAGATGAAGATGTTGGCGCCGGTGGCTTCCGCGACTTGGCCGCGATAATCCAGCATCAACGCATCCTGGCAGCCATGGGACTCGGCCGTGTGCTTGGACAGGGTGCAGATCATGTACAGACCCGCCGCCTTGGCATGAACCGGGGCGCAATCGGGCGCCGGGCGATGCCATTTCGACGTTTCCAGCTTGATGCCTTTTTCACGCAGTTCCGGCGAGAAATAGCTGGGCCAGTCCCAGGCCGCGATGGCGACGTTGATCCGGTTCTGCTGAGCCGAGACGCCCATCATCTCCGATCCGCGCCAAGCGACAGGGCGGATATAGCCGTCGACGATGCCGTTCTTCGTGCAGGCGTCGATGCAAGCCTGATCGATCTCTTCGACCGTGAAGGGAATTTTGAAACCCAGGGTTTCAGCGGAATAGAACAGACGTTCCGTATGTTCCCGCAATTTAAAGATCTGGCCCGAATACATGCGTTCGCCTTCGAACACACATGAGCCGTAATGCAGGCCGTGGGTCAGCACGTGGACACGCGCGTCCCGCCAGTCGACCCATTCGCCATTGAACCAGATAAGACCGTCGCGGTCGTCGAAAGTTCCTGCAGCCATTGTAATATTCTTTCGTCCGTACGTTTCTCCCAAGAAGGATGTTGCGTTATTTATCAGCCTCTGGCATATAAGTCAACAACACTGACTTATTTTTCGAGGCCGGTTTGACGATTTTCCGGTTTCGGCAAAGGGGAACCGTCATGGATGAACAGGCCCTTTGGGCCCAGCCGCAAGACCAGGC
>CAXGUG010000043.1:0-29042 GCA_964012715.1 uncultured Rhodospirillaceae bacterium
GCGACCAGCCGACCTATGCCGGTAAGAAAACCTCGCTGACCAAGGTCGCCGAGGCCTGCGGTTGCGACAACGTGATCGAGTGCAAGGCCGAAGACACGGCCCAGGTGATGAAGGACGCCATCGCGTCCAAGAAGCAGACGGTCATCGTCTGCAAATGTGAATCGGGCAACATCCCGGTTCCCAACATCACCATGGATCAGGTCGTCATCCGCGACCGGTTCATGCGCGCCCTGGCGGCGGCCAACGCGTAATATGCGGCGAAGCTCCCCGGCGTTATGCTGGGGAGCTTCGTTTCTTCTTATTCTCTCCCCGCATCCTGTCGGGGCGATCCAGCCGCATTCGTCGAGGTTTCATCCGCCATGCCCGATATTCTGATTACCGAATTCATGCTCGAGTCCGAGGTCGAGCGCCTGGCCCGGCAGTACGACGTCGCCTACATGCCGGACCTGGTGTCCCGGCAGGCCGACATCCCTGCCCTGATGCCGGGCGTGCGCGGCCTGATCGTGCGCAACGCGACCCAGGTGCGGGATGCCGTGTTGGACGCCGCCGACAAGCTGGAATGCGTCGGGCGGCTGGGCGTGGGCCTGGACAACATCGACATGGACGCCTGCGCCGCGCGCGGGGTGAAGGTTTTCCCCGCGGTCGGGGCCAATTCCGATTCCGTGGCCGAACTGGCCATGGGGGCGATCTACGTCATGTTCCGCCGCTCCTACCTGGCCACGCCCGACGTGGTCGCGGGCAAATGGCCGCGGCTGGAGCTGATGGGCCGCGAGGTTCAGGGAAAGACCCTGGGCATCATCGGCATGGGCTGGACCGGTCAGGCCCTGGCCTGGCGGGCGCGCGGCAACGGCATGAAGCGCATCGGTTTCGACCCCTGGGTCGCCGCCGACGATCCGCGCTGGGCCGAGTGCAAGGTCGAACGCGCCGCGACGCTGGACGAACTGCTGCCGCAATGCGACGCGATCTCGGTCCACGTGCCGTTGACCGACGACACCCGCGACCTGTTCAACGCCGAAACCATCGCCAAGATGAAGGACCGCGCGCTGTTGCTGAACCTGTCGCGCGGCGGGATCGTCAACGAACAGGCGCTGGTCGATGCCCTGAAATCCGAAAAGCTGTGGGGCGCCTTTACCGACGTGTTCGTCGAAGAGCCCTTGACCAGCCCCAATATCTTCGACGGCGTGCCCAACCTGTATTGCACGCCCCATGTCGGCCCGCGCACCGAGGAAGGGGAGGGCAAGGTGTCCTCCGTCACCGCCGACGCGGTCCTGAACTGCCTCAACGGCAACTAACACACGGGAACATCCAAAGATGGCGAAAAAGACCCTGGACGAACTGGAACAGCTGGCCCTCAAGGTCTTCATGAATTCCAAGGTGTCGGAGAACAACGCGGTCCACGTCGCCCGCGCCCTGGTTCAGGCCGAAGCCGACGGCGTGCCGTCGCACGGCCTGTCGCGCGTGCCCAGCTACGCCGAGCAGGCCAAGATCGGCATGGTCGACGGCCACGCCATCGCCCGCCTGGAACAGACGGCGAAGGCCGCTATCCGCGTCGACGCCAACGGCGGCTTCGCCTATCCGGCGATTTCCCTGGGCCTCAATCGGGCCAAGGAACTGGCCCGCGAAACCGGGATCGTCGGCCTGGCCATCGGTAATTCCCACCACGGCGGCGTTGGCGGCCACCCGGTCGAGGCCGCGGCCCGCGAAGGCCTGATCGCCATGGGCTTCCTCAACGCCCCGGCGGCGATCGCCCCCTGGAACGGCAGCCGCGCGCTTTACGGCACCAACCCCATCGCCTTCGCCTGTCCGCGCCGCACCGCCGACGGCAGCGCCTGGGGCGATCCGATCCTGGTCGACCTGGCGCTGTCCAAGGTCGCGCGCGGCAAGATCATGCTTGCCGCCAACAAGGGCGAACAAATCCCCGAGGGCTGGTGCACCGACAAACACGGCAAGCCGACGACCGACCCCAAGGTCGCGCTCGACGACGGCATGATGATCCCCATGGGCGACGCCAAGGGTGCGGCCCTGGTGCTGATGGTCGAAATCCTGGCGGCGACGCTGACCGGCTCCAACCACGGGTTCGAGGCCGCCAGCTTCTTCGCGACCGAGGGCGAGCCGCCGAAAGTCGGCCAATTCTTCATCCTGATCGATCCCTCGGCCTTCGCCCATGAGGACGAGGAAACCGCCGAAAACCGCTTTATCGAGCGGATCGGCACCCTGGTCGGCGCGATCGCCGAACAGGACGGCGCCTGGATCCCCGGCGCCGACCGCTGGGCCAACCGCGCCAAGGCCATGGCCGAGGGCGTGGACGTGCCCGACGGTCTGCTGGGCGATCTGGAGAAACGGGCGGCGGGCGCGTGAGCGCCCCCGGCTCCCTGACTTTCTTCTGCGGAAAGATGGGGGCCGGAAAGTCGACCCTGGCCGCGCGGCTGGCGGCGGAGGAGGGCGCTGTCCTCCTCTCCGAAGACGACTGGCTCGCGACCCTCTACCCCGATCAGATCAAATCATTCGATGACTACATCGCCTGCGCGCGGCGGCTACGCCCGCTGATGCGCGATCTGGTGCGCCAACTCCTCGCCGCCGGAACCGATGTGGTGATGGATTTCCCCGCCAACACGGCCCGCCAGCGCAAATGGTTCCTCGACCTCGCCAACGAGGCCGGTGCGCCGCACAAGCTGATCTACCTGGAAGCCAGCGACGCCCTCTGCCTATCCCGCATCGCCCAACGCCGCACCGCCCAACCCGCCCGCGCCGCCTTCGACACACCCGAGGTGTTTCACCACGTCACGCAATTTTTCGAGGAGCCGGGGGAGGGCGAGGGGGCAATCAAGCATGTAATTCGTAGCCACTAAATTTGTTGAGCGCAAATAATGGGATTGGCTTGCGTGAAGCTATTACTATTTCGAATGTATTTGTTGAATCGATGACTCTGCATTTGTTGGATCAAGTTTTGTATAATATAGTTGTTCGGACAAAAAATATATCGATATAAAAGAAAAAATTATAGGAATTATTATTTCCACTAAATATCTAGATATAAGTGTATTTTTTGCCGATATAAAATACCCATGAGATTCTAATTTTACTGTTTCAATTGGCTTTAGATTTATCACGGTTGATCTAAAGTTTCTGAGATTATCCTTTTCTATTTCTTTTATCTCATTCATAGCATTTGATTTTAATAGCAAAAACAATGATTTTATTTCTGAATATAAATAAATAATAAAAGTAATTAAAAGTATGAAACAATAAATATCAAAAGAGTTAAAAGGGCGCTTTGGTTTGATTTTGAAAAATCAATCCCAAATGCAGATATTTTTTCTGGAACCAATCCAATTTTCGAAATAGCCACGCCTATCAGGCTAGAAACAAGGAGATTTCTCCTTGTCTTTCTAGTCGTTTCGTTGAACGGCTCTCTTAGCCGTTCGATTATAAAATTTGGTTCCGACATTTGTTCCGCTTGCCTGCCTCGGCCTAGGTTGGGGCAGGTATATTTCTCAGTTCAAGGTGTCGGCGTGCTTAAGGCACCACCTTCCCCGGGTTCATGATCCCCTTCGGGTCCAGCGCCGCTTTGATCGAGCGCAGCATGTGTTTTTCCACATCCGATTTGTAGCGGTCCATTTCGTGGACCTTCATCAAGCCGATGCCGTGTTCGGCGGAGAATGAGCCGCCCAGGCTGTCGGCGATGTCGTGCACGCCCGGCGGCACGGTTTCGCGCAGGCGTTCGGCCTCCTCGTGCGGGGTGTCCTTGGGCATCACCAGGTTGTAGTGCAGGTTGCCGTCGCCCATGTGGCCGAAGGCCATGATGGTGCAGCCGGGGATCGCCTTTTCCACGTGCGGGTCGGCTTTTTCCAGGAATTCGGGGACCTTCGACACCGGCACGGAAATGTCGTGCTTGGCGGACGGGCCGCAGTGCTTCAGGGCTTCCGGGATGCTTTCGCGCAGGTTCCACAGCTTGGCGGCCTGATCGCCGCTTTCGGCCAGGACGGCGTCGATGATTTCGCCCGCTTCGAAGGCTTCGCCCAGGGCGGTTTCGGCCAGGTCGCGGATCACGCCCTTTTGGCCCGAGGCCATTTCGATCAGGGCGTAGTGGCTATAGACCTCTTGCATCGGGTCCTGGGTGTTCGGGATATGGGCGAACACGGCTTCCAGCGGGTTGCGCTGGATGTATTCGAAGCTGGTGACCTGATCGCCGGTCGCGGATTTGAGCCGACCCAACAGGGCCGACAACAGCGCCGGGCTTTCCGAGGCGACCAGGGCGGTGGTGGTTTCCGCCGGTTGCGGGAACAGCTTCAGCACCGCCGCGGTGATGATGCCGAGCGTGCCCTCGGCCCCGATGAAGAACTGCTTCAGGTCATAGCCGGTGTTGTTCTTGCGCAGGCCGCGCAGGCCCTTCCACACGCGCCCGTCGGCGGTCACGACTTCCAGCCCCAGGACCAGATCGCGGGTGTTGCCGTAGCGCAGCACCTGAATGCCCCCGGCGTTGGTCGAGATGTTGCCGCCGATCTCGCAGGTCCCTTCCGCCGCCAGCGACAGAGGGAACAGGAACCCGGCGTCCGCCGCCTTGTCCTGCAGTTCCTTGAGGATGCAGCCGGCTTCGACGGTCATGGTGGCGTTGATGGTGTCGATCTCGCGGACCGCGTTCATGCGGCCCAGGTTGACCAGCACGCCGCCCTGGGCGACCGCGCCGCCGCACAGGCCCGTGTTGCCGCCCTGGGGCGTGATCGGAATGCCGTGTTCGGCGCAGATGGTGACGATCTTGGAAACTTCGTCCGTGCTGGCCGGGCGCAGGACCAGGGCGCTTTCGCCGTGGTAATAGCCGCGCTCTTCAGCCAGGTAGGGGGCCATGTCGGCTTCGGTCTCGTACCAGCCTTTATCGCCGACAGCGGCCTTCAGCGCGTTGCGGGCATCTTCGGGCAGGGGCGGGGTCAGGGTACCGTCGGCCATTGGCTTGTTCCTTGATTGCGGTTTTGTTTGGGTGGTCTGTTTGGATGTTTCCGGCCATATTTGGCACGAAGGCCGACCAATCTCAAGCCGGAGACATCCTCTGTGACCGAGACAAATTCTCAAGCCCAGCCTAAAAAATCCCAAACCGTTCCGCATGGTAAGACGACCCCGGCCCAACCGGGCGAAACGTCGGTCTGCGTGATCGGTGCGGGCGTCGTCGGGGTAAACTGCGCCCTGGCGGCGATCAAGGAGGGCTTCAACGTCACCCTGATCGACCGGCTGGAGCCGGGCGAGGCCTGCTCCTTCGGCAATGCGGGCATTCTGGCCGAATGGTCGTTCGTGCCGACTTTCGGGCCGGAAGTGCTGCGTAATGTGCCGCGATATCTGCTCGACCCCAAGGGGCCGCTGACCATCCGCTGGACGCGCCTGCCGCATATCCTGCCCTGGATGATCCGCATGTTGGGTTTCGCCAGCACCGCCCATCAGCGCCGCGCCGCCGCCGCGATGCATCACCTGACCATCGGCTGTTCCGAATCCTATGCCGCCCTGGCGGCCGAGGCCGGTGCGCCAGAACTGGTCAAGCGCGAGCGGATTCTGCAGGTCTATGAAAGCGAGGCCGAGTTTCAGAAGGCCGATAAGGACCTGGCCTTTCGCGCGACCTACGGCATTCAGTTCGAGGGCCTGGACCGCGCCGCCCTGCACGATCTGGAACCGGCCCTGGGGCCCGATTTCAAATGGGGCCACGGCCTGTTGGGCGGCGGCCGGGCGACCAACCCCGGGCGTCTGACCAAGGTTCTGGCCGAGGCCTTCGTCAAGCGCGGCGGCAGCTTGCGCAAGGGCGAGGTCTGGGGCCTGCACCGCCGGGCCGACGGCGGGTTCCGCATCGACACCACCGACGGCGGGCTGGAAGTGGACCGCATTGTCCTGGCCGCCGGGGCGTTTTCGCACCAATTGGCGGGCATGCTGGGCGAGAAAATCCCGCTTGGGACCGAGCGCGGCTATCATGCCATCCTGGCCGACCCCGGGGTGACGGTGAACCATGCGGTCTGCTGGAAAGACCGCGCGTTCTATGCCTCACCCATGGAGATGGGCCTGCGTCTGGCCGGGACGGTCGAACTGGCGGGATTGGAAGCGCCGCCGGATTCGGCCCGGGTCAAGGTCATGACCGATCTGGTTCCGCGTCTGTTGCCGGGGATCAAGACCGAGGTTGCGTCGGAATGGATGGGGTTCCGCCCGACCCTGCCGGACAGCCTGCCGGTGGTCGGCCCGTCGGCGGTGGCGCCGGGGCTGCTCCATGCCTTCGGCCATCAGCACGTGGGCCTGACCTGCGGTCCGGCCACGGGGCGGATCATCGCGCGCCTGTTGAAGGGCGAGACGCCGAACGTCGATCTGGCGCCGTTCCGCCCCGATCGATTTTGAGGTCGGTTCTAGGTTTTAGAGGACGGCGCTTTCCATGTAGGGGCGGAAATGCTCGATCCCGGGCGTTTCCAGGCCCGCGATCTTGGCCCGGTCATCCCATTCGCGGACTTTCACGGCATCCTGATAATTGGGCTGGGATTCGAACGCCTGGACCTCGTCTGCGGTCATCGGCCCGCCCTGCAGTTCCAGCGACTTGACCGAGGCCGGGGACAGGGTTTCGAAATATCCGGGCCGGGCGGCGCAGAGGTAGCGTTTGGCGTCGACATGCAGGCCGATCGCCTGCGCAACGCGGGGGGAGAACACCTTGGCGGCCCAACCGCGGGCGATATCCTCGTGCTTGTCGTCGATGCCCCGGTCGGCGGCGCCCTGGCCGTGTTTCTGCATCATATGGCCGATATCGTGCAGGAAGGCCGCGGCGATCAGGTCGCCGTCGCCCGATTCCTGCTCCGCCAGCCAAGCGCATTGCAGCGCGTGTTCAAGCTGCGAGACGACCTCGGTATAGGGCTTGGTGCCTTGTTCGAGATAGATGTCGAGGGCCTGCGAAAGCGGATTATTCGTCACGGCTGCGATCCCGTTCATTTGATGGTATGACTCAATTAAATGTGCCCGGAGCAATGGCGGACCGGCATTCCATCAATCATATCAAATTGGTTGGATGACAGGGATGTGAACTTTCCCTGACACAGGGGGTACTTGAACTAACCGTACGGGGCGGTGTATGCAACCCGGCTAAAGGAGACGTTCCGCATGCTGAACAGGCGTCAATTCGTATTCGCATTCTTGGTCGCTGCCATGGCGATTTTTTCCGCGCCCACCGCGCGCGCCGAAGTGACCACGGACGAGGTCAAGGCCTTCGTCAATTCGATGGCGTCCTCGGCCATCAGTTCCCTGACCGCGCAGGACCTGGACCGTGCGGTGCGCAAGGAACGCTTCCGCACCATGATCCACGAGTTCTTCGCCATCAAATCCATCGGCAAATGGGTGCTTGGCCGCCATTGGCGCCGCGCCACGCCGGAGCAGCGCGATGAATACCTGTCGCTGTTCGAAAACATGCTGCTGGAACGCTATGTCGACGGGTTCAAGGAATATGCCGGGGAAACCCTGGAAATCAGCCGGGCCGAAAAGCGCCAGGAAAACGATTTCATCGTTCATACCCTGTTGAAGCGCCCGAGCGGCGAAGCCGTGGAAGTGGGTTGGCGCGTCGGCGTCGGTGAACACGACGGCCAGAAGGTGTTCAAGATCGTGGACATCATCGTCAATGGTTTGTCCATGGCGCTGACCCAGCAGAAAGAGTTCAACGCTCTGATCAAGAACAACGACAATTCCATCGACAGCCTGCTCGAAAAGATGCGGGAAATGGCCAAGGCCGCGGGTTGATCCCGCCGCTCCGGATCAATCCGCTCGATACCTGAGGGGAGCGGCCACGCCATGGCGCAGCCCGCCGATTCGCAGGAAACGGTTTCACACAGCCCCAACGCCGCCGCGTCGTCGGCGGTCGAAACGCCGTCCGGCAAGGACGAAGCCTACGAGAACTTTCCCGTCGGCTCGTTTCTCCTGCCGGCGCGTCTGCGCCCGCATATCGCGCGGTTCTATCGCTTCGCCCGGGCGATCGACGACATCGCCGACAACTGCGAGCTCAGCCCCGAAACCAAGGTTCAACGCCTGTCCGGGTTCGAAGCGGCCTTGCTCGGCCAGATGACCGGCAACGCCGATTACGCCACCGCCCACCGCATGCGGGAAAGCCTGGAACAGACGGATATCACCGCGCGCCACTGCCAGGATCTGATCGACGCCTTCAAGCAGGATTCGGTCAAGAACCGTACGGCCGATTGGGACGACCTGATGCACTACTGCATCCGTTCGGCCGCCCCGGTGGGGCGCTATCTGATCGACCTGCACGGCGGCTCGGCCCATGGCTACGGCCCGTCGGACGCGCTGTGCAACGCGTTGCAGGTTATCAACCACCTTCAGGATTGCCAGGACGATTACCGCACCCTGGACAGGGTCTACCTGCCCGCCGACTGGCTGGCGGCGGAAGGCGCGACGGTCGAAGACCTGGACCGCGACGCCTGCACCCCGGCGCTGCGGCGGGTGATCGACCGCTGCCTGGATGCGACCGAGGTCCTGTTGGCCGAGGCCCGACCCATCGCGGGCGGGATGCACAGCCGTCGCCTGGGCATGGAAGCCGCCGCGATCTGGGAGATCGCCGTGCGCCTGACGGATCAGTTGCGTCATAAGGACCCGCTCGCCGGTCGGGTCGCCCTGAGCAAAGGCGGCTACCTCTGGTGCTGCACCAAGGGTGCGCTGGGCGCTCTGTTCGGCGTCTACGGGCGATGATCGCCGCGGCATTGGTTTCGTTGGCGATCTGGCTGGTGCTGTTGTTCTGGCGCGGCCGGTTCTGGTTCGCCGATCAAAAGCTCAGTCCCGCCGCCAAGGCAGCACCCAAGGGCGGATGGCCCGCGATCTGCGCGGTCATCCCGGCCCGTGACGAGGCTGACAGCATCGCCCGCACCGTGGCCTCGCTGATGGCGCAGGACTATCCGGGACGATTGGACGTGGTGGTGGTCGACGACAATTCCACGGACGGCACGGGTGACCTCGCCCAAGGCGCGGCGGACGCCGCCGGGGCGGGGGATCGTTTCCACCTGATCACCGGCAAGCCCCTGGCCGAAGGCTGGTCAGGCAAGCTTTGGGCCGTCAATCAGGGGCTGGAGGCCGCTGCCCAGGCCGCGCCCGATGCGCGCTATGTCCTGCTGACCGACGCCGATATCGCCCACGACCCGACGAACCTGCGCCGCCTGGCGCAGAAGGCCGAGATGGAAAACCGCGATCTGGTGTCGCTGATGGTGCTGCTCAACTGCGAGACGCCGTGGGAGCGGCTGTTGGTGCCGGCTTTCGTGTTTTTCTTTCAAAAGCTGTTTCCCTTTCCCTGGGTCAACGATCCCCGTCGGCGCACGGCGGCGGCGGCGGGCGGCTGCATGCTGGTGCGCCGGGCGGCCCTGGACGCCGCCGGTGGGATTGCCGCGATCCGCGATCGTCTTATCGACGATTGCTCGCTAGCGGCGCTGTTGAAGGCTCATGGTTCGATCTGGCTGGGCCTGACCGGCGAGACGGTCAGCCTCCGCCGTTACGACAGCCTGGGCGAGATCTGGCGCATGGTCGCGCGCACGGCCTATGAACAATTGCATCATTCACTGTTGATGCTGCTTGGCACGGTATTGGGAATGGTGCTGCTCTATTTGGTGCCGCCGGTCGCGACCGTGTGGGGAATCGCCGTTGGTAATATGGAACTGGCGCTGGCCGGTGGGGCGGCATGGCTGGCCATGGCCGTGGCTTTTTTCCCGACGCTGCGGCTGTATGGTCGGGCTCCGTGGACAGGTTTGATCCTGCCCGTCGCTGGGCTGCTTTATACCCTGATGACGGTGGATTCCGCCCGTCGGCACCTTCTGGGCCGGGGTGGCGGGTGGAAGGGCCGGACCTATTCCGGCAACGCGCACCCATAGGGCGTTATGGGGCGCGTTACAGGGTGCTGGCCTTGGCCGGGCGGCCCGTGTATCCATAGCGCCCATGGACAGTTTGGTGACCCTTTCCGAAGTCGAAGTCGGCCGCGCGCAGGCGCGGGTCGAGGAGATCGTGCGCGCCTCGGGCACCACGTTCTTCTGGGCCATGCGCTTCATGTCGGCGGAAAAGCGACGCGCCATGTTCGCGGTCTATGCCTTTTGCCGGATCGTCGACGACATCGCCGACGATCCGAACCCTCTGGACGTCAAGAAACGGGAGCTGGCCCGCTGGCGGGACGAGATCGCCAAGCTGTATGCCGGCCGACCCGAAGACCCGGTCGCCGTGGCCCTGGCCGAGCCGGTTGCGCGCTTCGGTCTGGTCGAGGCTGATTTCCTGGCCGTGATCGACGGTATGGAAACGGATGCGGCGGAAACCCTGCGCCTGCAGACTCGCGATGACCTGTTGCTGTACTGCGACCGCGTGGCCTGCGCCGTCGGGCGGTTGAGTTGCCGCATCTTCGGCCTGGAAGCCGGGATCGCCGACCGTCTGGCCGCCGCACAGGGGTTGGCCCTGCAGCTAACCAATATCCTGCGCGACCTGGCCGAGGACGCGACCCGCGACCGCTTGTACGTGCCGGAAGAGATGCTGGCCGCGCACGGCATCGCGGCGCGCGAACCGCAGGCCGTCCTGGCCGATCCGAACCTGCCCAAGGTCGCAGCCGAGATCGGCGGCATCGCGGCCGCAAAGTTTACCGAGGCGCGGGACCTGCTGCGCCAATGCGACGCCGACCGGGTTAAGCCCGCGGCGATGATGATCGAAGCATACGAACGCATTTTCCGCCGCATGGAGCGCCGGGGCTGGGCGCGGGTGTTGGAGCCCGCGGGCCTGAACAAGGCGGAAAAACTCTGGGTCGCGTTCCGCTACGGCGTGTTGTAAGGCCCCATGCAGACGTCACGCATTCATATCGTCGGCGCAGGGCTGGCGGGATTGGCGGCGGCGCTGCGGTTGGCCGGGGCCGGATATCCGGTCGTCCTGCATGACAGCGCCGGGCACGCCGGGGGGCGCTGCCGGTCGTTCTTCGACAATCAATTGGACCGCCGGATCGACAACGGCAATCACCTGATGCTGTCGGGCAATTGGGCGATCCGCGAATATCTGGAAATGGTCGGCGCTTCAGACAGCCTGATCGGCCCGGAAGACGCGTCTTTTCCCTTCCGCGATCTGACGAGCGGCGAAAGCTGGACCGTGCAGCCGGACGAGGGGCGTATTCCCTGGTCGATCCTGTTCGGGAAAGGGCGCATTCCGGGCACCGGGCTGTGGGAATACCTGCGGGGCTTCCGTCTGGCCCGCGCCGGGGACAACGCCACTATCGCCCAATGCCTGGGCGGGCGTGGCAAGTTGTTCGAACGGTTTTGGGAGCCGCTGGCCGTCGGTGTGTTGAACACGCCGGTCGAAAACGCCTCGGCGGCGCTGCTCTGGCCGGTGATCGAGGAAACGTTTGGCCAAGGGCGGGCGGCCTGCCGCCCCCTGATGGCGCGGGAAGGGCTCAGCGAGAGCTTCGTCGACCCGGCCCTGGACTGGTTGGCCGGGAAGGGGACCAAGGTGCGCCTCAACAACCGCCTGCGGTCGCTGGAATTCGACGGAGACCGTGTCACGGCGCTGGAGTTCAGCAGCGGGCGGGTCGACCTGGAAGAAGACGAAGCGGTCGTCCTGGCGGTGCCCGCCTGGATCGCCAACGACCTGATCCCGGACCTGAACGGCCCGCAAGGGGCGCACGCCATCGTCAACGCCCATTTCTGCCTGAACCGTCCGCCGCCGGCCGGTGCGCCGATGTTGGTCGGGCTGGTCGGCGGGGTGTCGCATTGGGTGTTCCTGCGCGGCGACGTCGCCTCGGTGACGGTCAGCGCCGCCGACGATCTGGCGGCGGAAAGCAACGAAGCCATTGCCGAGCGTCTATGGCCCGAGGTTCAGGCCGCGCTGAGTCTTCCCGAGGGGCCGATGCCGTCCTGGCGGATCGTCAAGGAGAAGCGGGCGACCATCTCGCAAACGCCGGAAGAGAATCGCCGTCGCCCCGATGCCGAGACGAAGTGGCGCAACCTTGTCCTTGCCGGGGATTGGACGGCGACGGGCCTGCCCGCGACCATCGAAGGCACCATTCGGTCCGGATTCCGGGCGGCAGAGCTGCTTTCAGACAGTCAGCCCGCGGCTTGATTTACTGAAACCGTTCTGTAACAAGAGAATCGGTCGCACCGGCGATTGAATTTTGCGCCTGCGAAGAGTAAATCTGGGCGATTGAATTCCTTACAAAAAATTGAACTGCGGTGAAGTAATGGACATGCCTGTGCAGCAAGGTGACGAAACCCCCAAATCCGCTTTCGGCGGAAATGACGGCGGTCGTCCCGAATTGGATGCTGTCATCGACGAGGCCCGCTCCTGGCTGTCCGACAAGCAGGCTCAGGACGGCAGCTGGGCGTTCGAGCTTGAGGCCGACGCCACGATTCCCGCCGAGTACATCATGCTGAACCATTACCTGGGGGAGCCCAACGACGCCATCGAGGCGAAGATGGGCAACTACCTACGGCGGATTCAGGGGGAGCACGGCGGCTGGCCGCTGTTCCATGACGGTGATTTCAACATGAGCGCCACGGTCAAGGCCTACTATGCCTTGAAGCTGATCGGCGACGACCCCGAAGCTCCGCATATGGGCAAGGCCCGGGCGGCGGTGCTGGCCCGGGGTGGTGCGGCGCAAGCCAACGTGTTCACGCGGATCGCCCTTGCGCTGTTCGAACAGGTGCCTTGGCGGGCGGCCCCCGTGATCCGGCCGGAAGCGATCTTCCTGCCGACCTGGGCACCGTTCCATATCGATAAGGTCGCTTATTGGTCGCGGACCGTGATGATCCCCTTGTTCGTCCTGGCGGCGCTGAAGCCCAAGGCCAAGAACCCGCGCGGCATCGGCATCCGCGAATTGTTCGCGGGCGATCCGTTCCTGCAGACCGAATTCACCGAGAACCCGACCGGGCATATCCTGGGCAATGTGTTCCTGGCCTTGGACAAGGCGGCTCGTCTGGTTCAGCCGATGATCCCGAAATGGTTGGAAAAGAAGGCCATCGACAAGTGCATGGCCTTCGTCAAGGAACGCCTGAACGGTGAAGACGGCCTGGGCGGTATTTTCCCCGCCATGGCCAATACGGTCATGGCCTACGACGTTCTGGGCTATCCGCGCGACCATCCGGATTATGTGATCGCGCGCAAGTCGATCGAAAAGCTGGTGATCGAGCGCGAGGACGAAGCCTATTGCCAACCCTGCCTGTCGCCGGTCTGGGATACGGGGCTTGCCCTGCATGCCATGCAGGAAAGCGGCATGACGGCAGGGGATCCCGTACTCGACAATGCCGCCGACTGGCTGGTCGGGCGCCAAATCACCGATGTGAAGGGCGATTGGGCGGTGCGCCGCCCGGACCTGCGTCCCGGCGGTTGGGCCTTCCAGTACTGGAACGATTATTATCCCGACGTCGACGATACGGCCGTGGTCGTGATGGCGCTGCACCGGGCCGACCCGGTCCGCTACAAGGACGCCATCGACCGCGGTGTCGAATGGGTCATCGGCATGCAGAGCGAAAGCGGCGGCTGGGGTGCGTTCGACGCCGAGAACGAGGCCCATCACCTGAACCATATCCCGTTCGCCGACCACGGCGCCTTGCTGGACCCGCCGACCTCTGACGTCAGTGCGCGGTGCTTGGGCATGTTGTGCCAGTTGGGCTATGGGCCCGAGGACGAAGTCGTCGCCCGCGCCGTCAAGTTCCTGAAGGACGAGCAGGAAGAGGACGGATCCTGGTTCGGTCGCTGGGGCACCAACTACGTTTACGGCACCTGGTCGGTGCTGACCGCTCTGAACGCCGTCGGCGAAGATATGTCGCAGCCCTATATCCGCCGCGCCGTCGATTGGCTGAAAGCCCGTCAGATGGAAGACGGTGGCTGGGGCGAAGACTGCGCGTCCTATTGGGAAGAGACCAGGGACGTCGCCAAGGAGAGCACCCCGTCGCAGACCGCCTGGGCCCTGATGGGGTTGATGGCGGCGGGCGAGTTGGAAGCCTCTGAAGTCGAAAAGGGGGTTGATTACCTGCTGAACCATCCGCGCGAGGGTGGCAAGTGGCAGGAAACGATGTTCAATGCCGTCGGCTTCCCCAAGGTCTTCTATCTGACCTATCACGGCTATAGCGCCTATTTCCCGCTGTGGACGCTGTCCCGCTACCGTAATCTGAAGCGCAGCAATACCAAACGCCCCGCCTTCGGCATGTGACCGGGCGGATCGGATGGCCCGCATCGGCATCATTACCGGGGTTTTGCGCGAGGCTGCCTGCTTGTCCGCCTTGGCCGACGATCATCAATTGATGGTCAGGGTTGCCGGGGCCGACCCGCGCAGGGCCACGGAACTGGCGGCGGAACTGGTGACTGCCGGGGTCGATGGGCTGATGAGCTTCGGTCTGTGCGGCGGGCTCGACCCGAACCTGGAAGCAGGCGATATCATCCTGCCTTCCAAGATCATTGCCGCCGAGGGGCGGAGCATATCCTGCGATGCCGACTGGACAGGCCACCTGCAAAGCGGGCTGGGGCCGCTTGTCGTCAACGCAGAGGGGATTATCGCCCATTCGGCGGTGATCGTCGCCGGCCCCCGCCGCAAGGCTGTTCTGCGCGCCACCACGGGCGCGGATGCGGTCGATATGGAAAGCTATGCCGTGGCGCGCGAAGCCAAGCGCGCGGGCGTTCCGTTCGCTGCGATCCGCGCCGTGTCCGATACGGCGGAGACGCGCCTGCCGGAGTGGACGGACGAAATCGTCTCGACCGCCGGAGGCACCGACGGCGTGCGCCTGTTGAAAAATCTGGCAAGGCATCCGGGCGATATCGGCAAACTGCTGACGTTGGGGCGCGGCAGTACGCGCGCCTTGAAGATGCTGCGCAAGGCCGGGCAGATGCTGGGCCGGGAAATGGCGTTCGAATAGTGTCCGGCTGGCTGATGCCGCTGCGAAGCCGCTAAAGAAAAGGCCGCGTCAGGCGGCCTTCTCCTTTTTCTGGGCTTTCTCGGCGGCGGCCTTTTCTTCCATCTTCTGGGACAGAGTCTTGACCAGGCCTTCGAACACGAATTCGGCCGGGCGCTGGTTGTCCAGATTGATTTCCGGGGCCATCTCGCCGTCGGTATTGATGCCCTTCATAAAGACCTTCAGGGCTTTCAGCGGATGGGACACCGTGTCGGTCACCGCCGTCGGTTCGTAGCCGCAATGGACCATGCAGTCGGCGCACTTTTCATAGTTGCCGGTGCCGTATTTGTCCCATTCAACGTCGTCCATCAACTCCTGGAAGGTTTCGGCATAGCCTTCGGACAACAGATAGCAGGGCTTCTGCCAGCCGAAGATGTTACGCGTCGGGTTGCCCCAGGGCGTGCACTTGTAGGTCTGGTTGCCGGCCAGAAAGTCCAGGAACAGGGTCGATTGGCTGAACTGCCACTTTTTCGATTCCGGCTTCTTGAAGATGTCGCGGAACAACTGCTTGGTTTTCTTGCGGCTCAGGAAGTGTTCCTGGTCCGGGGCGCGTTCATAGGCATAGCCCGGCGAGACGGTAATGCCGTCAACGCCCAGATCGTCGGTGCAGAAGTTGAAGAATTCCGCCGCTTCGTCCGCCGTCATCTGGTTGAACAGGGTGCAGTTGACGTTGACGCGGAAGCCCATCGACTTCGCCTTGCGGATCGCCGAGACGGCGCGCTTGAACGTGCCCGGCTGATTGACCGCTTTGTCGTGGTGATCTTCCAGGCCGTCCAGATGGACGGAGAAGGTCAGATAGGGCGTCGGCGTGAACTTGCTCAGGTTCTTTTCCAGCAACAAGGCGTTGGTGCACAGGTACACGAACTTCTTGCGGGAAATGATGCCGTCGACGATTTCCTTGATCTCTTTGTGGATCAGGGGCTCGCCGCCGGGGATCGAGACCATCGGCGCGCCGCACTCGTCGACCGCCTGCAGGCATTCCGCGACAGACAGGCGCTTGTTGAGGATGTCGTCCTCGTAATCGATCTTGCCGCAGCCCGGGCAGGCCAAGTTGCAGCGGAACAGCGGTTCCAGCATCAGGACCAGCGGATAGCGCTCTTCGCCGCGCAGCTTCTTGCCCATGATGTAGGCGCCGACGCGGACTTGCTGAATTAGAGGAACACCCATGTTACGCGTCTGCTCCCGCGGCAAGGCCGCCTGGTTTCAGTTCTTTGGGAAGCTTGAAGACGATGTTTTCTTCGACCCCGGTCAGGGATTCGACCCGAGTATCGCCAAAGTCGCCCAAGCGACGAATCAATTCCTGCACCAGTTCTTCCGGTGCTGAGGCCCCGGCGGTGATGCCCACCGTCCCGACCCCGTCCAACCAGGACGGCTCCAGCATGCTGGCGTCGTCGATCAGGTAGCTCGGCACGCCGATCTCGGCGCCGATTTCGCGTAGCCGGTTCGAGTTGGAGGAATTCTTCGCGCCCACGACCAGCAACAGGTCGATCCGGTTGCACATGTCGCGCACGGCCTGCTGGCGGTTCTGCGTGGCGTAGCAGATATCCTTCACGTCGGGGCCCACGATCGCCGGGAAGCGCTGCTTCAGGGCGTTGATGGTGTCGCGCGTTTCGTCGACGCTGAGGGTCGTCTGCGTGACATAGGACACGGCGTTCGGGTCCTTGACCTCCAGCTTGGCGACGTCTTCCGGGGTCTGAACCAACAGGACGCCGCCGGGAATGCGGCCCTGCGTGCCTTCGACCTCGGGATGGCCGGCATGGCCGATCAGGATCACTTCGCGGCCACGACCGGCATGGTTCTGGCCCTCTTTGTGGACCTTGGAAACCAGCGGGCAGGTCGCGTCGATCACCGGCAGGCCACGCTTGTTGGCCTCGATCTCGACCTTCTCGGCGACGCCGTGGGCGGAAAAGATGGTGACGGCGCCGTCCGGCACGTCGTCCACTTCCTCGACGAAAACGGCGCCCTTGGCGCGCAGGGATTCGACGACGTGCTTGTTGTGCACGATCTCGTGGCGGACGTAGACGGGCGGCCCGTGAATTTCCAGGGCACGCTCGACGATTTCAATGGCGCGTTCGACGCCGGCGCAAAAGCCGCGCGGGCTGGCGAGAAGAATTTTCAATGTATTGGTCATCGCGATCACTTTATCCGTAAGCGCCCACTTGTAAACCCAAGGATATTGCAGTGCAAACGGGCAATTCAGCCAAGATGGTGTCAGTCGTCGGCCATGTGAAGGGCCAATCCCGAATTGGCGGCCATTTAACCCTGGAAATTATGGCCCCGATAGGGCCTAAATCGCCGCCATGACGACTGGTTCTCCCAACTTGGTCACGGGTGCCTCGGGTTTCGTTGGCGCCGCCGTGGTTCGAAAGCTGCTCGATGCGGGCGAGGCCGTGCGGGTGCTGATGCGCCCCGGCAGCGACCGCCGTAACATCGAAGGTTTGGACGTCGAGGTGGTCGAAGGCGACCTGTTGTCGCCGGAAACGTTGGGCCCGGCGGCCAAGGGCTGTCGCGCGCTGTACCACGTTGCCGCCGACTATCGCATCTGGACGCGCGATCCGGCGGCGATGTTCCGCGCCAACGTCGACGGCTCGGCGGCGATCGTTCGCGCCGCCGCTGAAGCAGGGGCCGAGCGCATCGTTTATACATCGTCGGTGGCCGTTCTGGGCAATCCGGGCGACGGCACGCCGGGCAACGAAGACACGCCCGTGTCCTATGCCGATATGATCGGCCCTTACAAGCAATCCAAATACATGGCCGAGGAACGGATTCGCGAACTGAGCGCGAAAGAAGGCTGGCCGGTGGTGATCGTCAATCCATCCACGCCGATCGGCCCGCGCGATGTCAAACCGACGCCGACCGGGCGGATCGTGGTCGACGCGGCCAAGGGCAAGATGCCGGTCTATGTCGATACGGGCCTGAACGTGGCCCATGTTGACGACGTGGCTCAGGGGCATTTGCTGGCCTTCGCCAAGGGGCGGATCGGCGAACGTTATGTCCTGGGCGGCCAGAACATGACGCTTAGCGAGATATTGGGCGTGATTGCGGAACTGAGTGGAGGCAAGCAGCCGTTGTTCGGCGTGCCGACCGGCCTGATCATGCCGATTGCCTATGTGTCCGAAGCCTGGTGCCGGCTCACCGGCGGGGAGAAGCCGATGGTGGCGCCGGACGAGGTCCGCATGGCGAAGAAAAAGATGTTCTTTTCCTGGGACAAGGCGGCGCGGGAATTGGGCTATGCGCCGCGCCCGGCGCGGGACGCCTTGGCCGACGCCGTTGCCTGGTTTCGGAGCAACGGGTACATCGCCTGATGCTCGCCATTTGATTGGGTCATTTGATTGGGCGGCGTGACTGGCGCGGGACGCATGGCGCGCCCACGTTTGCGGATATTGACATTGGCGTTGCGGACGCGCACAGAATGCGTGACTCAACGGTAACCGGGGTGTTGCAAAAAAATGAAAGCGGTGATGTTGGCCGCCGGTGTCGGCCGGCGCCTCTATGGTGATGGTAATCACGAACCTCCCAAGGCTCTTCTGCAATTCGGCGAAAAGACGTTGCTGGCGCGCCATATCGAGGTGCTGACGGCGCTGGGCATTGACGAATTGATCGTCGTTGTCGGCCATCAAAAGGAAATGATCGAGGCCGAATTGGCCCAGGTCGCCCCGGCCGGATTCGCCCGCACGCTGTTCAATCCCCGGTTCGAGGAAAGCCCGATCCTGTCCCTGGCCCGCGCCGGCGAGGTCCTGCGGTCCGGTTCGCGCGTTTTGTTCATGGATGCCGACGTTTATTACCACGACGATCTGCTCAAGGCCCTGGTCAACAGCCGCCATGAGACCTGCATCATCCTGGACCGTGACTTCGAGCCGGGCGACGAGCCGGTCAAGACCTGTGTCCGCGAAGGCATCTTGGTCGACTTCGGCAAGAAGGTTTACGAGCCGCACGACACCGTCGGCGAATGGCCGGGCTTCCTGACCATGGCGCCGGATATCGCGCACCGCGTTGCCGATCGGGCCGACGAATTGTCGCAGGGCGACATGCCGGGCTTCGTCTACGAAGATGCGTTCTGCGATGTCATGAAGGCGTCGGAGCCGGGTACCTTCGGCTACGAAGACGTGACGGGTATTCCGTGGATCGAGATCGATTTCCCCGAAGACCGGGAACGGGCCTCGCACGAAATCCGCGCCAAGATCGCGGCCTATCAGCCCGCGGGCGACAAGGTTGGAGATGCCGCCGAATAAATCGGCGGCTTTCTCCGTTCTTTCCCTAAATCCGCTTTAGACCCGGAAGACGTACTGCTTCGACGGATCGCGATCGATGTCCGGCGGATAGTTCTTGTGCTTGTCCGCGTAGTAGCGATCCATGAAATCGCCCGCCGACGCCCGGTTATACGTGGCGTAATAGATGCGGCGGATCGTATCGCTCAGGTTGGCTTCCGACGAATGGGGCGCGAAGCTGTCGAAGAACACGACGTCGCCCGGTTGGGTCGGCACGGGCTGGAAATCCATCCCGGCCATGTCGGCGTCGGTCATCGGCTCCCACGAGGCGAACATGCCTTTGTTGTGATGGCCGCGGACCATTTTCAGACAGCCGTTTTCCTCGGTCGCGGGATCGATCGAGACCAGCGCGGAAATGAAGAAATCCGTATAGGTGTCCCATCCGGCCTGCGAATCCTGGTGCGGCTTGAAACCGTCGCCGCCCGGCATCTTGAAGTTGATCTTTTCCTTGAACAGGGCCGCGTCCTCGCCCAGCAACTGCCCGACGGGGCCGCGCAAGGCTTCGGCCAGCGCGCCGAAACCGGGATGGAACGGCGAGATCTTCTCGATCCGGCTGACCAGGCGGTCCTCCGGGTTCTTCTGGCTTTTCTCGTGATAGACCCAATGGCGGCCCGAAACCTCGGGCAAGGCCAGGACCTCGTCGGTCCAATTGGCGATATCTGCCATTTCCGAGGCGGAAAAACCGCCACGCAGGACAAGATAGCCGTCATCGGAGAACTGTTGGATTTGGGCGTCGGTCAGAATAGGGGTGTTCAGCATGATTTCTTCAACGGCGGCGGTGATGCCGGTTGCCTTTTGCCGTAATTTTCATGATGTTCCGGGCTATCGTGTAGACCCGCCCGCAGCCGGAGGCAAGACCATTAGTCACAATACCTGGATTCATAAAGTCGCCCACGTGGCCGTGACCAAGCCCTTGCTGGGTACGAAGGTCACGCCCAGCCAGGTAACCGTCGTTCGCCTGGTCACCGGTATTGCCGCCGCTGTCGCATTCGGCGCGGGCGCCTATCCCCTTTGGGGCGTCGCCTGCTGGAACTGGGGGGCGGGGCTGTTCATCCTGTCCATGGTGTTGGATCGGGGCGACGGCGATTACGCCCGCGTCTCGGGACAGACCAGCGCCGCTGGCCATAAGTTCGATTTGATCGCCGATGCGGTCTGCAATTCGTTGATCTTCGTCGGCTTAGGCGTGGGCCTACGCGAAAGCGATTACGGGCTATGGGCGATCCCCATGGGCGTGCTGGCCGGAGCGTCGGTGACGTTCATCCTTTGGCTGGTGATGCGGATGGAAAGTCTGGCGGGCGCGCGCAGCGCGGAGCTGGGCTCGTTCATGGGCTTTGATCCCGACGATGCCATCCTGGCCGTGCCGATCTGTGTGTTCCTCGGCTTCCAGCATGGGTTGCTGCTGGCCGCTGTGATCGGTGCACCGGGCTTTGCCCTGTTCTTTGCCGTTCAATGGCTGATCAAATATCGCGCCCGCAAGCGCGCCTTGGCGGACGGCGGAAACACCCCGGCATGACACAGCCCGCCGCCGCCTTTTCTGAAGGTTTGTTCCGCGCCTGGGTCGGGTTGGTTCGGCGCGGCGCCTGGGCGGTGATCGTACTTTCCCTGATCGGGGCGGGGCTGACCGTCGATTACATGTCCCGCAATCTGGCGATCCATACGGATACGACGGACATGCTGTCCGCCGAATTGCCGTTCAGGAAAAACAACCGAGAAGTCGATCGCCTGTTCCCCCAATTGGGCGACAATCTACTGATCGCCCTGGATGGGTCGGTGCCGGAACTGGTCGAACGCGCTGCCGTCAAGGTTTCGGCGCGGATGGCGGAGAATCCGGAAACCTTCGGTGCGGTCTTCGACCCCGCGGGCGATCCGTTCCTGTTGAACAACGGCCTGCTGTTCCTCGATATCGACGAGCTGGAAGACTTGACCGGACGCTTGGCCGAAGCGCAGCCGTTCCTGGCCAGCCTATGGGGCGACACCAGCCTGGCGACCCTGTTCGACCTGTTGCGTCAGGGGATCGAGCAACAGTTGGAAGGCAAGGCCCCGCCGGTCGCCCTGGCCCGCGTTCTGGACATGCTGGCCGGTATCGGCGAGCGCCGCTTGGCGGGGGAAAACGCGATCCTGTCCTGGCAGCGTTTGTTGGCAGGCGAGGACGATGGCGTTGCGCGGCGGATGATCGTGCTTAAGCCGCCGTTGGACTTTTCGTCGCTGCAGCCGGCGGCCAGGCCCATTGCGGCGCTCAAGGACCTGCGCCGGGAATTGAATTTGGATGGCAGCCAGGGCGTGCGCATGCGCCTGTCCGGATCGGCGACCCTGCAGCAGGATGAATTGAAAAGCGTCGAACAAGGCATGGGCCTGGCCGGGGCGTTGTCCTCGATCTTGGTCGTAGGGCTGTTGATCCTGGGCCTACGGTCGTGGCGGATGGTCGTGGCGGTGATGGCGACCTTGATTTTGGGGCTTATCTGGACGGCGGGGTTCGCGATCTGGGCCTTGGGGGCATTGAACCTGATCTCCGTCGCCTTTGCCGTGTTGTTCATCGGCTTGAGCGTCGATTTCGGCATTCACTTCGCCTTGCGCTACCGCGAATATCGGGGGACGGGGCTCGACAACGGCCCGGCTTTGGAAGAGACGGCGGCGACCGGCGGCGGCGGGTTGACGCTCTGCGCCGTGGCGGCGGCGATTGCATTTTATTCGTTCCTGCCCACGGACTATGTCGGCTTGGCCGAATTGGGGCTGATCGCCGGGTCGGGCATGTTCATCGCGCTGTTCGCCAATCTGACCGTTCTGCCTGCGTTGCTGACGATTCTGCCGGTCAAGGCCGCGCCCATGACCGGCGGCGGCTGGACCGATGGGGCGCGCAAGGCGCTGCAGGCTCGTCCGCGCCGTGTGCTGATCGGGGCGGCGGCCGTTGCGGCGGTCGCCTTGGTCTTTCTGCCGCAGGGGCGGTTCGACTTCGATCCCCTGAACCTGCAGGACGACAGCCTGGAATCCGTGGCGGTCATTCATGAACTGGCGGCGGGCGAGGGGCACGCTCCTTATGCCGCGACTGTCTTGGCGCCCAACGTCGCGGAGGTGCAGCCTTTGGCAGACAGGTTAAACGCGCTGCCCGAGGTTGCGGGCGTGGCTTCTATCAACAGCTTCCTGCCGGGCGATCAGGACGAAAAGGCTGATATCGTCGGCGATCTGGCCATGTTCATGTTGCCGTCCCTGTTGACGGGCAACGGCCAAGGCGACCGCGACCCGGCGCGGCGGCAGGCGGCGAGCGCCGACCTGCGGCAGGTGTTGGGCGCGCTTGACGGCGTCAGCGCCGGGGCCGAGCTGTCGACGGCGGCGGCGCGGTTGTCGGCGGTTCTGGGTAAATTGGACGCGGCGGGACTGGCGGAGTTTGAGGAAGGCCTATTGACTGTCTTCCCCGATGCGGTGGAACGCCTGCGACAGACCATGAGCCCGGAGCCTTTTGGATTGGACGACCTGCCGGAAAACATTCGCCGCCGATACGTCGCCGAAGACGGTCAGGCGCGGATGGAGATTCTGCCTAAGAACGACCTGCGCGATCCGGCGGCGGTGGCGCAGTTCGTTTCGGCCATTCGGACCATTGCCCCCCATGCCTCCGGTGCGCCGGTCACGATCTATGAAGCCGGACGCGCCGTGTTGTCGGCCTTTGTCCAGGCCGGGACGATCGCTGTTTGCGCGATCCTGTTGTTGCTGGGCGTGTTGTTGCGGCGGCTGCGTGACGTCGTCTTCGTGTTCATGCCTTTGGCTTTGGCGGCCCTGTTGACGGTCATGGTCTCGGTTCTGATCCAGGTGCCGTTCAATTTCGCCAATATCATCGTTCTGCCGCTGTTGTTCGGTTTGGGCGTGGCGAGCGGCATTCATTTGGTGCTGCGCGACCGCCAAAGCCGCCAAGGGAGCGGCGGCGATGGTGCATTCGAGACCTCTACGCCCAGGGCTGTCCTGTTCAGCGCCCTGACGACCATCGGCTCGTTCGGGGCGATTGCCTTGTCCGGCCATCCGGGAACGGCGAGCATGGGCGTGCTGTTGACGATTGCCATCTCCCTGACCTTGGTCTGCACGCTGGTTCTGTTGCCGGCGTTGTTGGCTTTGCCGACGCGGAAAGGGAGCGGCGCATGAGCGGCGGAAGTTCCAACACCATGCGTCTATTGACCTGGCTGTATGTCGGGATCGGCGTTGCCTTGCTGGCCTATGTGGTCAGCGGGCTGGACATCAATACCGCGCTCGCGCGGATTTTGGACATGGGGTGGCTGGGGCTGGCGGCGGTGCTCGGCATCTATCTGGCGGCGTTCTATGTCGATAGCCTGTCGTGGCATTTGGCGATCCTGCGCCTGCCGTTGACGCCGACGTGGTCCTACATCGTGTGGCGAATCCGCATGGTCGGCGAGGCCTTCAACATGGTCGTTCCGGCAGGGGGCTTCGGCGGCGAGCCGGTCAAGGCGGTCCTGCTCAAGCGCCACCATGCCGTCAATTTCCGCGAGGGGACGGCCTCGATCATTCTCGCCCGGACGGTCAACCTGATCGGCTTGATCCTTTTCATGCTGATCGGCCTGATTCTGTTGGCGGGGCATGAAACCGCCGGAAAGTATGGTGCCTTCGCCCTGGGCGGGTTCCTGTTCCTGACCTTTGGGATCGGCGTCGTGTTCGCGGTTCAGAAGTTCCGCGCGACATCCTGGACGGGATCGCGCCTGGGCCAGACGCGCCTTGGCGCGCGGATCGTCTCTGCCCTGGGGCACATCAGCGATGTCGAAGACCGGTTGCACCATTTCTATGTTGAGCGGCCGAAGCGGTTTATCCCGGCGGTGTTGCTGGCGTTCGCCAATTGGGTGCTGGGGGCGCTGGAAACCTATGCGATTCTCTACCTCGTCGGGCATCCGGTGTCGTTCGGGGAGGCAATCATCATCGAATCGGTCAATCAGATGGTCCGCGCCGTGACGTTCTTCATCCCCGCGAATCTGGGCACACAGGACAGTGCCCTGATCGTCCTGGCCGGCGCGGTGACGGGTGCGCCGGAATCAGGCGTCGCCCTGGCCGCGGTCAAGCGGATCCGGGAGATCGTATTCGTGTTGTGGGGATTCGGCCTGGGGTCGATCTATTCCCTGCGCACCCTGATGAAGGCGGCGGAAACCGGCGCCGACGTCTCGGAAGACGAGACGCGCTGAGCCTTATTCGCCCAGCAGCATCTTGGTTTTGTCGGTCAGCGTGTTGGTCAACGCAGGCAGGCCGCTTTTGACGACGCTCTTGAATTCGGAAATGTGCTTGGCGAGTTGGCTGATCGAGGTGCTGCCGCGCCGAACCAGAACGTCGTAAACGCCCCAACGGCCGTCTTTCAGCACCATCAGATAGGTCAGGTAGACCGGCTCTTTGCCGGTCAGTTCCGTTTCGACCAGAAGGGTGCCCTTCTGCGGGCCCGGCTTCTCGCCCAGATCGACGAAAGATTGCCCGGACCAGCCGTCGAATTGATTGGCGTAGGTCGCGATCGTCCATTTGCGGAAGCTGGCCAAAAGGGCCGTCTGTTCATCCGGCTTGGCTGCTTTCCAGGGGCGGCGCCCGGCGGCTTGGCGCGCCGTCAGATCTAGGTGGAACGCTTTGTCCACCGCAGGGGCCAAGGTATCGAAGCGTCCGGCGACGCCGAGTTTGTCGGCGTCCTTCATGACGTTGAGCAAGGTCGTGTGAAACTCGGAAATGATCGATGCGCCGCTCGGCACGGCGGCCTCAGCGGCCTTTGCCTTATCTGCGGGAAGCAAAGTACCTGCGATTACCGCCAGGGATAGGACCAGCTTGCGGAACGGTGAGGGGACGATGGATGTATGCATGGCCTTGATCTATGTCCGATTCGAGAATGGGCTGGTCAAACAAGATTCTGGTTTTGCGGCTATTTTGAGGCTTTGTCGCCCGCAGTTTCCGAAGCGAGAATCTCATCGGCCTTTGCATTCAAAAGGTCGGTAAGGCCGCTGACGCCACTTTTCTCAAGCGTGCGGCGGTATTCGTCACGCCGTTTAAGTAATTGAGAAATCGTACCGTCCAACAAGACGTCGATGATTCGCCATTCTTCGCCGAACTTGCGCAGCCGGTAGGTCAGCTTGACGTTGGACTCCGCCTTGCGGACCAACTCCGTCTCGACAAGAACTGAGCCGTCCTTGATCCCTTGCGTGCCCGTGGTGTCGAAGGTCTCTCCGCCATAGCCCGAGAACAAGACCGCGAGTTCTCCCGCGCCCATGCGGCGGGCTGCTTGAATCAGGTGCATGCGGGCTTCCTTGTCGGCCTTGGCCCAATTGTCTCCGGAAACGAAGGCGACCATCAGCGGAATGTGAAAATAGCTGTCGGATAGTTTCAGAAATTTATTATACCTTCCTGAAATACCGAGATTTTTACCGTCCTTCATGACCGAGACAAGGCCCGCGTGGAAGCTTTCAACCACGTCCTGCGGAGCGTCGGCGCGCGCGAGTTGAGGCATAGATGTGAGGAGAGAGATGCCCACCAACACCGCTGCGGCAAAGGAACGTCTTCCGTATGATTTCATGATAGCCCGCCTCCGTTTCGCGAAGAGGATATGGATTTTCACTGCTTGATCAAGCATGCCTGGAGGGGAACTCGCGATGTCGTGATGTGGATAAGGTTGTCAGCATTTCGCAAGGAAATTATTTCCTTTGAACTGGTTGCGGGGCATGGCAACTTCACTTATTAATTCACCGCATTCGGACAGATGCATTTGCGTCTATGTCGGATGCCTTGAGGCCGAACCCGAGAAGGGGTATGGCTGGGTCGTGTATTTTGCAGAACGGGGCTGGGTTTTGACCGGTAGCTTTCGGATTTTCGCAGGTAGTGCGGTTGTGGCGCTGGGTTTGTCGGCTGGGGCGGCGTTTGCCGATGACCAGCCGCATGCTCTGTCGTACGAGAACAGCCTGATTGCTGGCCCCCAAGTTGAAGTCGCCCAACAGGCTGACGATGAAGGCAACGACCCGCTGGAATCCATGAACCGCGCAATCTTCTCGTTCAACGAGGGTGTGCAGGACTACTTCTTGCGGCCGGTGGCGAAAGCCTACAATTCGAATGTTCCGTTGACCGGTCGGCAAGCCGTCAAGAACGTGTTCGATAACCTGGCTTCGCCGGTGACGTTCGTTAACGATCTGCTTCAGTTCGAGTTCGAGCGTGCTTTGGTGACCTTTACCCGGACGTTCGTGAATACGGTCGTCGGTATCGGCGGTATGGCTGATGTCGCGTCCGAAGTCGGTATCCAAAAGCACAAAGAAGACTTTGGTCAGACCCTGGCTGTTTGGGGTGTGGGCGAAGGGCTTTATCTTGTTCTGCCCGTATTCGGGCCGTCCAACCCGCGCGATGCGATCGGCCGTTTCCTGGTCGATAGCTATTTCGATCCGCTGGGTACCTATCTCGACAATATCGATGCGAATGAGATCAATGTCGCCCTGGATGTCGTCGATGGCTTGCTGGAATACGCCGACGTCGTCGAAGAGTTGGACCAGATCAAAAAGACCTCGGTCGATTATTACGCGGCAATTCGCTCGCTCTATCGTCAGAAGCGCCGGGCCGAAATCTCCAACGGCAAGGACCTGGACCTGCCGCCGATCCCCGATCTGGCGCCGGAATTCCGGGGCGAGCTGCGGCCCGACGGAACGGTCGATTCCGCGCTGTCGAGCCTGAAGAGCGCCGCTCAGTAAGCTTTCGAGCCTTTCTCGAATCCTTGAAATTTTAATCTGTTCACGGTATATTCTTTTTGCCGGTGCTCATCATTGGGGCTGGTAAGGGTGTGTTCGGCCATTGCGGCGGGCACTGCGAAAGACGTTTTTTAGCCGTTCGACGACAACGACGCCATATTGCTTCATGAGGAGGATAGGGCATGACTGATCTGCTGAATTTTCTCGGCGTTTTCTCAACGATCCTGACTATCGACCTCATGACACGTGCAAATGCGTGGCGGCATGCCGTTGTTCGCACGTTTGCGCCGCGCCCCGAACGTGCCCTTGGACTGCCATAGAGCCGCCTTATTCCGGTTCTACAACGCAATCATGTTCGAAGGGTGGCTCGAAGCCGCCCCAACAGTGGGAAGATGAGACGATGACGACGATCACATTACCTGCCGTACCGACCGAAGGCAGCCTGAGCCAGTACTTCCGGGAAATCTGGAAGTTTCCTCTCTTGGAAAAGGAAGAGGAACAGATGCTCGCGACGCGCTGGGTTGAAGAAGGCGATGTCGATGCCGCTCATAAGCTGGTTACCTCGCACCTGCGCTTGGTTGCCAAGATCGCCATGGGCTACCGTGGCTATGGGCTTCCGGTCGCCGATCTGATTTCCGAAGGCAACATCGGCTTGATGAAGGCGGTGAAGAAGTTCGAGCCCGAGCGTGGGTTCCGCCTCTCGACCTATGCCATGTGGTGGATCAAGGCCGCGATCACCGAATACATCCTGAAATCCTGGTCGTTGGTGAAGATGGGCACGGTGGCGTCGCAGAAGAAGCTGTTCTTCAGCCTGCGCAATCTGAAAGGCCGCCTGAACATCCTGGATACCGGCGAGTTGGAGCCTGAAGACGCTCAGCGCCTGTCCAAGGCCGTTGGCGTTTCGGCCGAGGATGTGAGCTACATGAACCGTCGCCTGGCGGCGCGTGACCTGTCGCTGAACGCACCGGTGACCCAGGAAGAAGGGGCCACCGAGTTCCAGGACACCTTGGTTGATACCCGGCCCAATCCGGAAGCCATGTTCGGCGATACGGAAGAAAGCAACTTCCGCCGTACCCTTGTGCAGGAAGCCATGGCTGCCCTGCCGGAGCGGGAGCGGGAAATCTTCGTCGAGCGTCGCCTCAGCGACAATCCGGCGACCCTGGAAGACCTGGGCGTTCAGTACGGCATTAGTCGCGAACGCGTGCGACAGTTGGAAAACCGTGCTTTTGAAAAGGTTCAGAAGCACGTTGCTCGGGCTTTGGCGGATAGCTCCGCCGCCGCTTAAACGTTTGGCCGCGTCCCGGCGGTAAGTACCTTTCACAGCAAGCCCGGCAATCACCCGGTTCCGCCTCGTGCGGCGCCGGGTGATTGCTATTCGGCGATCTGCTAGCCTGCATCTCAAGCAATTCGAAGGGGCCTGGACGTGCTGGCGTTATTTACGGATTTCACATTTGACGGGCCGTACGTTGGGCAGATGAAGGCGGTCCTGCACCGCGATGCCCCCGGACTTCCCATCATCGATCTCATGCATGACGCCCCGGCCTTCGATCCCCAATCGTCGGCATATCTGCTGGCGTCTCTGGCGGAAGAGTTTCCTCAGGGAACTGTTTTCGTGGCCGTTGTCGATCCTGGGGTCGGGACCGACCGGCGGCCGATCGTGGCTGAGATCGACGGCCGGTGGTTCGTTGGGCCGGACAACGGCCTTCTGGGCATTCTGGTACGCCGCGCCGGGCAGGCGCGGGCCTGGGAGATCGCCTGGCGGCCGGCGCGAATGACGGCAAGTTTCCATGGCCGGGACCTGTTCGCGCCGGTCGCGGCACGGGTCGCCCTGGAAGGGTATGACGCGGTCCCGGGAATTAGTCTGGAAATCGACGTGTCAGAGCTTGATTACACGGATTGGCCGGACGAATTGGCGCGAATTATCTATATCGACGGATTCGGTAACGGTATTTCCGGATTGAGGGCAGAAAATCTCTCGCCAAAGCACCGAATTTTGGTTCACAATGTTGAAATAAAAGGTGAAACGACTTTCGGTTCGGTTCCGCCAGGCGCGTTGTTTTGGTATGGAAACTCAAACGGGTTGGTCGAAATCGCCAGTAATAGGGGACGAGCAGACCGGCATTTGGATTTGAGTGTCGGAACGACGGTGGAAGTGATCGGAAATCAATCTGTGACAGCAGTCATTTGAT
>CAXGUG010000044.1:0-28793 GCA_964012715.1 uncultured Rhodospirillaceae bacterium
GGGCCAGTCCGGTCTATATCGACTGCCGCTGGGTCATTTCCTTTGTCGAGGCGCGCCGCCGGATCATCGAGTTGGGCGTCGAAATGCTGCGCCGGGACGCAGGCCTGGACGCGGTCGACGCCGTGGCCGGGGGCGAGACCGCGGGCATCCCCTACGCCGCCTGGATTTCCGAAGCGGCGGCCAAGCCGATGCTCTACGTCCGCAAGAAGCCCAAGGGCTTCGGCCGCGACGCCCAGATCGAGGGCAATCTGGTCGAAGGATCGAAGGTCCTGCTGGTCGAGGATCTGGCCTCTGACGGGGCGTCCAAGCTGAATTTCGTGCACGCTATCCGTAACGCCGGGGCCGAATGCACCGACGCCTTCGTCGTATTCTTCTACGGCGTGTTCAAAGGCGCCTTGGAAACGCTGGAAAAAGAAGGCGTCACCCTGCGCTACCTGGCGACCTGGAAAGACGTTCTGGAAGTGGCGGAAGAAGGCGGCTATTTCGACGCCGCCGCCATCGATGGGGTCCGTCAATTCCTGGACGATCCGGAAAAATGGTCCCTGGCCCACGGCGGCCGCGGCTACGACGGCTGATAACCAAGGAAAACGCCATGCGAACGGTCGGCCTGATGACGAAAACCCTTCTGGCCGCCGTTCTGTGGCTGGGCGCCATCATGGCCGCTCCTGCCCCCGCCCAGGCGGCAGGCCGGGACGAGCTGACTATCGGCATCACCCAGTACCCATCGACCTTTCACCCCAATATCGACAGCATGGTGGCGAAGTCCTACATCCTGGGCTTCACCCGCCGTCCGTTCACCGTGTTCGATCAGAACTGGCAGTTGGTCTGCATGCTCTGCACCAAGCTGCCGACCATCGAAAACGGCCTGGCCGTGCCGGAAACCGCCCCGAACGGGCGCAAGGGCGTCGCCGTCACCTATACCATCCGCCCCGATGCGTTCTGGGGCGACGGCGTGCCGATCACGACCAAGGACGTGATGTTCACCTGGCGCGCCGGACGGCAAGGGCAGACCGGCATTCTGCCGATCGAGTTCTACCGCTCGGCCTATAAGGTCGATGCCAAGGACGACAAGACCTTCACCATTCATTTCGACAAGCTGACGTTCGAATACAACGCCATCAATTCGTTCGACCTGATCCCCGCCCATGTCGACGCAGTGAACTTCGACGCCGACCCGGCGAACTACAAGAACAAGACCGCCTTCGACACCCAAACCACCAACGAAGCGCTTTATTTCGGACCCTACCTGATTACCCAGGCCGAACGTGGCAGCCATGTGGTGCTGGAACGCAACCCCCATTGGTGGGGCAAGCCTGGGGCGTTCAAGCGGATCGTCATCAAGGTCATTCCCAACACGGCGGCGCTGGAAGCGAACCTATTGTCCGGCAGCATCGACATGATCGGGGGCGAACTGGGCCTCAGCGTCGATCAGGCGCTGCGCTTCGAAAAGCGCCACGGGCAGAAGTATCGGATTCAGTACAAACCCGGATTGATCTACGAACACATCGATCTGAACCAGGATAATCCCCTGCTTCAGAACCGGGATATTCGTCATGCCCTGATCTGGGCCATCGATCGGCAGGCGATTTCCAAACAGTTGTTCGGCGGCCGCCAACCGGTCGCGGATTCTGCGGTCAATCCGCTCGACTGGGTCCATGCGGACGACATCACCAAATACAACTACAATCCGAAGAAAGCTCTGGAACTCATTGTAAAAGCTGGGTTTACAAAGATCGTTCAGGGCATCCGGCACCATAAAGACACGAACGCGCCGCTGCGCTTCGAATTCATGACCACGGCGGGGAACAAGTCCCGTGAGTTGGTTCAGCAGGTCCTGCAAAGCCAGTGGAAAGCCGTTGGCATCGACGTGCGGATCAAGAACGAACCGGCGCGCGTGTTCTTCGGCCAGACGGTGACCCAGCGCAAGTTCACGGGCCTTGCTATGTATGCTTGGCTATCCGCGCCTGAGTCCGTTCCCCGGGGCACCCTGCATTCGGCCCATATCCCGACCCAGGCCAACGGCTGGGCGGGCCAGAACTATCCCGGCTTCAAAAACGCCGAGATGGATACGCTGATCGATCGTATCGAAGTCGAACTGGACAAGCCCAAGCGCAAGGCGCTGTGGCGAAGGCTACAGGAAATTTACGTGACCGAGTTGCCGGTGATCCCGCTCTACTTCCGGGCCGAGGCCTATATCATGCCGAAATGGCTGAACGGCGTCGCGCCGACCGGGCATCAGTACCCGACCAGCTTGTGGGTCGAGAACTGGGGCGCGAACTGACGGCGGGATACGCGGGGCGGCTTAGATCAGTCCGGAAAGCGGCGACGACGGGTCGGCGTACATCTTGCGCGGCATACGACCGGCCAGATACGCCTCACGCCCGGCCTTGACCGCGTGCTTCATGGCGCGGGCCATCATCACCGGGTCCTTGGCTTCGGCGATGGCGGTGTTCATCAGCACCCCGTCGCAGCCCAATTCCATGGCGATGGTCGCATCCGACGCCGTGCCGACGCCCGCATCGACGATCACCGGCACCTCGGACTGTTCCTTGATCAGGCGGATGTTGACCGGGTTCTGAATGCCCAGGCCCGAGCCGATGGGCGCGCCCAGCGGCATGATGGCCACGGCCCCCGCCTCTTCCACGCGCTTGCACAGGATCGGATCGTCCGAGCAATAAGCCATGACCTGGAAGCCCTCGGCCGTCAGGGCCGCCGTGGCTTCGATAGTTTCCGGCATCATCGGATACAGGGTGCGCTGTTCACCCAGGATTTCCAGCTTCACCAGGGTCCAGCCCCCGGCTTCGCGCGCCAGGCGCAGGGTGCGCACGGCGTCGTCGGTGGTGAAGCAACCGGCCGTATTCGGCAGGTAGGTGTATTTCTTGGGGTCCAGATAGTCGATCAGCAGCGGCTGGTTCGGATTCGTCAGGTTGACCCGGCGCACGGCCACGGTGATCATTTCGGCCTCGGCGGCTTCGGCGGCCTGGCGGTTCAGGTCATAGTCCTTGTACTTGCCGGTGCCGATGATCAGGCGCGAACGGAACTTATGGCCCGCGACCTCCAGAATATCCTCGTCCGCCTGGGCAGCGGAATCGGGCGCGCCGCCGCCGATGAAGTGTACGATCTCCAGCCGGTCGCCGTCTTCGACCCCGACCTGCGCGTAGCCGGATTTGGGAACAATCTCCAGATTCCGCTCAACCGCGACCTTGGCCGGATCGAGACCGATTCGGTTCAGAAGGTCATGAACGGACAAGGGCGCTTCAAGGGTATGGGCTTCGCCGTTGATCTGGACTTGCATCTGGTTTGGTTCCTCGGAGCCTTGTTTCGTCGGGCTTTAAGCGGAGTATGGTGATGCGCCGCGCCGCTTTCAACGCCCGGTTGGGCGCAAACGGGATGTTTCCCATATCGCGGCGCGTGCTATAAGCCGCCATCTTATAAACGGAACCGAGCCATGGCTGCCACGATTCTGATCCTCAACGGCCCGAATTTAAATCTGCTGGGTACGCGCGAGCCGGATATCTACGGACGCGAGACCCTGGCGACGATCGAAGCCGCCTGCCGCGACCGCGCAACGGCCCTGGGCCTGGAAACCGATTTCCGCCAATCCAACGACGAAGGAGAGCTCGTCGCCTGGATCCAGGAAGCCCCCAAGTCCCACGCCGGGATCATCATCAACGCCGCCGCCTACACCCATACCTCGGTCGCGATCCTGGACGCGCTCAGCGCGATCGACCTGCCGATCATCGAGGTGCACCTTTCGAACATTCACAGGCGCGAAGAGTTCCGGCATCATTCCTATGTGTCCAAGGCTGCCGACGGCATGATCTGCGGCCTGGGCGGACAAGGTTACGAGCTGGCGCTTGAAGCCTTGGCGAAACGCGTAAAGAAGAACGGATAAGGAAACATGGCGAAAAGCCCCAAAGCGAGCGATATCGACGCGGACGCCGTCCGCAAGTTGGCCGACCTGTTGAACGAAACGGGCCTGACCGAAATCGAATACACCTATGAGGATTGGTCGCTGCGCGTGTCCAAGGGCGCGACCGCCGTGGCCGCCACGGTGCCCGCCGCCGCCGCGCCGGCCCCTGCCGCCGATTCCGGCGCCGCCGCCGATCAGGGTGTTCCCGCCGGGGCCGTGACCTCGCCGATGGTCGGCGTCGCCTATACCTCGCCCGATCCGGACAGCCCGGCCTTCGTCACCGAAGGCGAAACCGTCAAGGAAGGCCAGACCCTGTTGCTGGTCGAAGCGATGAAGGTGTTCAACCAGATCACCGCGCCGCGCGCCGGAACGGTCAAAAAGATCCTCGTCTCCAGCGGAACCCCGGTGGAGTTCGGCGAACCTCTGCTGATTCTCGAATAGGAGGCGGGCCTTGTTCGAAAAGGTCCTGATCGCCAACCGGGGGGAAATCGCGCTGCGTATCCTGCGCGCCTGCCGGGAGATGGGCATCTCCACCGTCGCCGTCCATTCCACCGCCGACACCAATGCCATGCACGTCCGCTTGGCGGACGAAAGCGTGTGCATCGGCCCGCCGTCGGCCAAGGACAGCTATCTTTCCATTCAGAACGTGTTGTCCGCCGCCGCGATTTCCGGCGCGGACGCGATCCATCCGGGCTACGGCTTCCTGTCGGAAAATGCCGATTTCGCCCAGATGGTGGCCGAACACGGCTTTACCTTCATCGGGCCCTCGGCGGACCATATCCGCCTGATGGGCGACAAGGTTCGGGCCAAGGCCGCCGCCAAAGAGGCGGGTATTCCCGTCGTTCCCGGATCGGACGGCGCGATCGACAACATCAAGGACGCCGCCCTGGTCGCCAAGGACATCGGCTATCCGGTGCTGATCAAGGCCGCCGCCGGTGGCGGTGGGCGCGGCATGAAGGTCGTGCGCGACGAGAGCGAGTTGGAAAACGCCGTCAAAATGGCCCAGAGCGAAGCCGCCGCCGCCTTTGGCGACGGTTCGGTCTACATGGAAAAGTACCTGGATAAGCCGCGCCATATCGAAATTCAGGTCATGGCCGACGGTCACGGTAACGTGGTGCACCTGGGCGAGCGCGATTGCTCGATCCAGCGCCGCCACCAGAAGGTGTTGGAAGAAGCCCCCTCGCCTGCGCTGAACGAGGCGCAGCGCGCCGATATCGGTGCCGTCACCGTCAACGCCATCGCCAAGTTGGGTTACCAAAACGCGGGCACGGTCGAATACCTGTATGAAAACGGACAGTTCTATTTCATCGAAATGAACACCCGCCTGCAGGTCGAACACCCGATTACCGAGGCCATCACCGGCGTCGACATCGTGCGCGAGATGATCCGCGTCGCCCAGGGGGCGAAGCTGTCATTCACTCAGGACGACATCAAGCTGCGCGGTCACGCCATCGAATGCCGCATCAACGCCGAAGACCCCGACACCTTCGCGCCCTCTCCGGGCAAGGTCGGCGTCTATCACGCGCCAGGCGGCCTGGGTGTGCGGGTCGATAGCGCGCTCTATTCCGGCTATACCGTGCCGCCGCACTACGATAGCATGATCGCCAAGCTCATCGTTCACGGCGCATCTCGGAACGAATGCCTGATGCGCCTGCGACGGGCGCTTGAGGAATTTGTGATCGATGGCATTTCCACGGGCATTCCCCTGCAACAGCGGATCACCGGCGAAAAGGATTTCGTCGATGGATCCTACGACATCCACTGGCTTGAACACCTCATGGCCGGGGACTGATTTGCAGGCGCGGCGGCGGAGCAATCCAACATGAGCCGCCGCGACCGCGAACCCGACAGCCTTCCAGCCGAATTGTTGCTGCGCGCCTATGCGGCGGGCATCTTTCCCATGGCGGAAAGCATCGACGACCCGCAGGTCTTCTGGGTCGACCCGAAACTACGCGGCGTCCTGCCGCTCGACGGCTTTCATATCTCGAAAAGCCTGCGCAAGGTGCTCCGCCGGGGCGAATTCATCGTCCGCGCCAACTCAGCCTTCGAGCGAGTGTTGGACGAATGCGCAGCCCCCGCCCCCGGGCGCACCGACACCTGGATCAATGAGCCGATCCGCCGCGCCGTGATCGAACTGCATCATCTGGGTTTCGCCCATTCGATCGAAGCCTGGAAAGACGGACAGTTGGCCGGCGGGCTGTACGGCGTCGCCCTGCGGGGCGCGTTCTTCGGCGAAAGCATGTTTTCCCGCGCCACCAATGCCTCCAAAGTCGCCCTCGCCCATCTGGTGGCGCGTTTGCGGATCGGCGGGTTCCGCCTGCTTGATACCCAATTCGTGACCGAACATCTGGCGACCTTCGGATGCCAGGAAATCCCCGCCCGCGAATATCAAAAGCGGCTAGAAGCCGCGCTTGAATACCAGGCCCGGTTCCCGCTCAACCCGGCCCCAGAGCGGATCCGCCAGGAACTGGAAGCAATGGCACAAACCCCGCCCCCGGGTCACGCGGTGACATAGTCACCGACGACGACGCCCCCTGCCGATACCCTTCCGATCAAGCTGAACGGTCGATCCGCGCAATTCTTTGCGATGGTCGGCTTCACGCAAATTTAGGAGGATATCTCATGCAGAAACGCCTTTCCCTGTTCTGGGCCCTGGCCCTGGTCGCAGCCTTGGCGGCGCCGGTTTCCGCGATGGCCGCGCCCGAACCGAAGGATCCCAAAAAACAGACCCCTTGGGGGCTCTACCTGACGTCCCAGGAAGCCTACGACATGAAAATGGCCGAAGGCGCCAAGGTGCTGTTCGTCGATGTGCGCGATCCGATCGAGATCATGTTCACCGGCTTCACCGATGTGGTCGACGTCAACATCCCCTTCATGCTGGCGGACCGCACCAAGTGGCATGCGAAAAAGCCGGTTTTCCTGATGGCCAAGAACCCGGATTTCGAACCGGCCATCGCCCGCGCTTTGGAAAAGCGCGGCCTGTCCAAATCCACGCCGATCTTCCTGATGTGTCGTTCCGGCGGCACCCGGGGTGCGCCCTCGGCGATGATGCTCGACGGTAAGGGCTACGAGAAAGTCTACGTGGTCGTCGACGGCTTCGAAGGCGGCACGCTCAAGGACGGTCCGAAGAAAGGCTGGCGCCTGAAGGACGGCTGGAAGAATTCAGGCCTGCCGTGGAGCTACAAGCTCAACAAGGAAAAGATGTACGGGCTGGACTGACCCCGCCCCGTTCCAAATGATCCAAGGAGTATTGGAAATGACGACTTCCCGGACCCGATCCGGGGCGGTGATGCCCCCTGCCTTTTTGCTGGCTGCGCTGCTCGCCCTTTTATCCGCTGCGGTACTAGCCATCCCGGCGGCGAAAGCCGCCGATAAACCGGAAAACATGTTGGTGATCCTGACTTCTGCCGACACCGAAACCCAGGCCATGGCCCTGGTCTTGTCCAATCAGGTCGCGAAACAGGGCACGCCCGTGCATCTGATGCTTTGCGGCCCGGCGGGCGATATCGCCTTGAAGCAGCCCCCCGCCGCCGCCGGCAAGGTCATCACGCCCAAGGGCATGACCGTCTCGTCGCTGCTCGCAGGCCTCAAGGCCAAGAATGCCAAGATCGATGTCTGCGCGATTTATCTACCCAACCGAAACCTAGGCGCAGATGCCCTGTCGGACGGGGTCGGCGTCGCCAAACCGCCGGTGATCGCCGCGGAAATGACCGCACCAGGGACCCGTGTGGTCGGATTTTAAACCTCAACCCGGGAATGCGCCGCCAGATCGGATCGCATCTGGCGGTTGCCTTCCCCGGCTCAGTAGAGGAAAAAGGGAATACGCTAACGACGGCGGTGGGTTACGAGAGACTGCATGCTCAAACTGAAACGGATCGCGATCGACACCTATCCGGAGAACGTGGCCCTCTTGTCCCGCAACTGCGCCCATTACCGGGCCGAGGACTTTCAGGCGCTGCGCAAGCTCGAGGTCGTATCCGACGGTAAGCGGCTGCTCGCTAATCTGATCATTTCCGACGACGCCGATCTGGTCGGCCCCGACGAATTGGGTTTGGGCGAACAGGCGTTTCGCCGCCTGGGCCTGCCCGAAGGTGACCTCGTCCGCATTTCCCAAGCCGCGCAACCACAAAGCCTGGAAGCGATCAGGGCCAAGATCAACGGCCATACCCTGTCGAAAAGCGAGATCGAAGCGATCATCGCCGACATCACCTCGCACCGCTATTCACCGATGGAGATCGCGGCCTTTCTGATCTCTTCCGCCAGTTTCACGACCACCGACGAAATGCTTGACCTGACCGAGGCCATGGCCCAGGTCGGCAACAAGCTGGAATGGGATTCACCCATCGTCGTCGACAAGCATTGCATCGGCGGCATTCCGGGTAATCGGACCTCGATGATCGTGGTTCCCATCGTCGCGGCACACGGCCTGCCGGTGCCCAAGACCTCGTCCCGCGCCATCACCTCGCCATCGGGCACCGCCGACACCATGGAGGTCCTGGCCAACGTCAACCTGACCACCGCCGAAATGCGCGCCGTTGTCGAACGGGAAAAGGGCTGCCTGGTCTGGGGCGGACATGTGAATCTGTCACCCGCCGACGACATCCTGATTTCCGTCGAACGCCCCCTGCGCATCGATACGCCGGAACAGATGGTCGCCTCGATCCTGTCCAAGAAGATGGCCGCCGGATCGACCCATCTGGTGATCGACATCCCCATCGGCCCCACGGCCAAGGTCCGCACCCATGCCAACGCGGTGCGCCTGCGCAAGATGTTCGAATACGTCGGCGACAAGGTCGGCCTCATCATCGACGTGGTGTTCAGCAACGGATCGCAGCCCGTCGGGCGCGGCATCGGCCCCGTGCTGGAAGCCCGCGACGTCATGTCCGTCCTGCGCAACGACGCCGACGCGCCGCATGACCTGCGTGAGCGGGCCTTGCTGCTGGCTGGCCGAATGCTTGATTTCGACCCCACCTTGCGCGGCGGCAGCGGCCATGCCCGCGCCTGTGAGATCCTCGATTCCGGCCAAGCTTTGGCGGCCATGGAACGGATCATCAAGGCCCAAGGGCCGAGCCAGACCGAATACAAGCTGGGCCATCTAGTGCAGGACGTCCGCGCCCATGCCGACGGCGTGGTTCAGGCCATCGATTGTTACCGCCTGGGCCGGATCGCCCGCGTCGCCGGGGCCCCGACCGACAAGGGCGCCGGGATCGACCTGTTGAAAAAGGTCGGCGACACCGTCACCAAGGGCGAGACGCTGTACCGCATTTACGCCGACGTCGAGGCCGATTTCCGCTTCGCCACCCGCGACGCCGAAGAAGACCACGGCTACGCCATCGGGGCGGCCCGGAAACCCACGCCGACGCAAAGCTTCAGCGTATGACCGCCGCCACCCTGCCGAGCCTCGCCGTCCACGGATTTTCGGAATCGGCCGCCCAGGCCCGACTGTTGGCCGAAAGCCTGGGCGCGCCCTATGCCGATATCGAGGTTCACCGCTTCCCCGACGGCGAAAGCCTGGTTCGCGTGGATAGCACGGCGAAGACGGTCGTCGTCTATCGCTCGCTCGACGATCCGAATGACAAGCTGATCGAGTTGATGCTGGCAGCCTCGGCCCTGCGCGACGGCGGGGCCAAGCGTTTGATCCTGGTCACGCCGTATCTTTGTTACATGCGCCAGGACATGGTGTTTCACCCCGGCGAGGCCGTCAGCCAGACGGTCGTCTGCGGCTTTCTCGACAACCTGTTCGACGCTGTCATCACGGTCGATCCGCACCTGCACCGCACGTCGGACCTGGCTTCGGTCTTTCCCACGGCACGTGCCGAAGCTCTGTCGGCGGCCCCGTTGCTGGCGGCGCGGCTACTGGAACGCGACATCGCGCGGGATACGATCCTTGTCGGGCCGGACGGCGAATCCCGCCAATGGGTCGAAGCCGTCGCCGCCCCATTGTCCCTGGATGTGCTGGTCGGACAGAAGGAACGCGCCGGCGACCGGAAAGTGGCGATTGAGATTCCCGGTATCGAACAGGCTGCCGGTCGGGCGGTCATTCTGGTTGATGACGTGATCTCGACCGGCATGACCCTGGCTGGGGCCGCGCGCCTGCTGCTGGCCGCCGGGACGACGGGCGCCGAGGTCATGACCGTGCATATGCTGGGCGACCCCACGGTTCCGGCGTTGCTCCGTGATGCGGGGATCGCGCGGATCGAATCCTCAGATTCCGTGCCCCACGAAAGCAATGCAGTCCTTCTGGCCCCGATGCTGGCGGATAGCGTCCGCCGGATGTTGGGTCAGCTCCGCTAAATCTCTTCCGCAACGAAGGCCATGGCCTGCCGCGCCGTGCGCAGCGGATGTTTGCGCTTCAACGGGGCGTGCAGGAACCGGTTCACCGCGGCCAACCCCATCGGCATCCATGGTGCCCCAGGTCGCGCGCCATGCTCCTCGTCCATGGCCATAATCAGTTTCAACAAATGGGCGGCGACGATGTATTCGAACTGACCGTGATCGAACAACCTCTGTTTTTGATCGCGCAGGAAGACATCTACATCCGGCACGGCCCAAGCCGAGGTATCCATATCCGGATCGGTAAACCCGGCGTTGCGCCCCAGGAAGCACCCCAACTGCAACAAACCCTGCGGCCATAACATGGGCCAGCGCGTACAGGTCGCCCGCACGGCATTGCCGAAGGTCAGGGCATGGGTGAACGACAGCCAGCCCACGTTCTTCGACAGCGGCAGGTCCGCGTGGTTCTGATATCGGGTATCGAAATGCAGCATCTGCCAGGACGCCGCCGCCATGGCGGCATCGTAGGTCGCCTCCGGCGCGGCCAGCCCGCCCGCAATCGCTTCCAGAATCGGGCGGAGCCGCCCGGATCGCAGGGCTTCCGGATCGGGCACGACAGTCCCGCCCGAATTGGCAACGCCCAACACTTCGCCATAGGCCCGGAACTGGGGAATCAGGTCTTCCCGCGTCGCCAGGGCCAGGGAGCGAACCAGCATCAGCAACAACGGCTCATAGACTTCTTCCGCGCCCAAGGCGTCGATCAGTTGCCCGGTCTTGTAGACATAGATCAGGGAATGGCCGAAATCCTGGTAATGGGCCAGGGCGGCGCGGGCCAGCACCGGCGCCAACATGGCGTAGCTCAATCCCGCCTCGACCGCGCCGCGCGCCATGGCGCAGGCTGCTTCTTCGTCCTCGGCTTCCAATGCCGCCAGGAACGCGCCCTCGGCGAAGGGACGTGGCGGCGGGAACGGCACCGGCGGCTCCCGCCGGGCATCCCAGGCAACATGGCCGACCGCTTCCAGGACCGCCGTCAGGGCCAGATCGGATTGGTCTGCGTATTCCCGCCCCAGGGTCAGCCAATCGGCGGCGGCAGGCACGGCATGGGTGGTGCCGTATTCAAACCGCGAGGCGGTCATGCGGATAACCCGGCGCAACGCGTCGGCCAGGTCCCCGTCCACGGACCGCAGGCGCGCCAGCTCCCGCGCCATGCGGCCGTATTCGTGCCGGTCGACCGAAGCCTGAATACCGCGCAGGGCGGCTTCCGCCCGCTCGTCGTCACTCGGCCCGCTCAGATCGACGAAGATTCCCCCGTCCTTAACCTCGACCGGATAGACGGTCAGATCGTCGCCACCGAGCACAGCCTGACCGTTGGCTAGATCGAACTTCCAGTTATGCCAGTTGCAGGTCAGCAGGCAGGCCGCGCCCCCATCCGCCCCCTTGCCGGTCGCGACATGCCCTTCGACCAAGGGGTAGCCCTCATGCGGGCACCGGTTGTCGCAGGCAAAGATTCTCTCTTCGACACGGAACAGCGCGATCTGCCGCCCATCGACGCGCACGGCGGCCTTGCCGCCCGCATCCAGAACGGTCAGATCGGCGATGCGTCGCCAGCTATCGGGTCGGCTATCCATGGCACTTAAGCCCGCCCATGGTCTGGAGGAAGAGAACGAACGCTTATTGCCCGGTTATTGGCCAGGCGCGGCATCCGCGGGGTCGGCGCAATCCAATACCCAGATATCGTACACCGGATGCTCAAGGGCGTTGAGCGCAGGGCTGGAGGCGAACATCCAGCCGCGAAACAGGCTGACTGCCGGCTCGCCCGGGCGAATCTCCCAGATATCCAGGAACGCCGCGCTTTCGGGCGTTTCCTCCGGCGGGCGCTTGTCGCATTGCCGGGCGATGATCTCCAACGTGCCGAAGCGCACGACTTCGCCGACCCGGGCTTCGATGGTCGATACCCGCGCGGTGACCTTGTCCAAACCTTGAAGAATCACCTTGTTCATCGGCGCGGCCTGGGCTGCGCCCACCGCCAGCAGCATCAATCCGGCAAACGTCAGGATATGGGCGACCGAGCGCCGCATCTTGGCTTACTTCCCGCCCGTGGCCAGGAAGATGACCTCGCCGACCTGATCTTCCAGGGATTTGAAATCCTCGGTCTTGGCGATCTTGCCGCCCGGAGCCAGAGTTTCCTTGGCCTGACCGGGTTTCAGGCGAATGTACTTGCCGCCCAAAATCCCCTCGGACCCGATGGTCGCGACCGTATCGTTCGGCAATTTCACGTCGGGCTGGATCGACATCACGACCACGGCCTCGAACGAGGTCGGATCAAGCCGCCGGTCGAGCACCGTGCCGACCTTGATCCCGTTGATTCGCACGTCGCTGCCCTTGGCCAACCCGCCGATCTTCAGGAAATGGGCCTTCACCTCATAGCCCGTGACCGCTTTGACCTGCGCCACGTTGAAAGCGAAGAACAGGAACACGCCGGCAACGATCAGCACCACGCCGCCTAGAACCGTTTCGATAGCGTTGCGCCCCATGGCCGCCCCCGTTCCTATTTCAGTTGCCCGGCCGCTTCGGCGGCGGCTTTGCGTTCCGCCTGCGCCGCCCGGCCTTGGGAAATAATGAGATCAAGAATGTCGCTGACGACCTGCGCGTCCTGGGTATAGGCAATGACATCGCCTGTTTTCAGCGGCTGTTCCGCCGCCCCCGGCTCGACCACGATGTATTTCTCGCCGAACAGGCCATCCGTCTGGACCGAGGCCGACGAATCCTTCGGCACCGGCACCGCGTCGGACAGGCGTAGCGTCAGAACCGCCCGAAACCGGTTGTCCAAGCGCTGCGCCGTGACCGTGCCGATCCGCACGCCGCCCATACGGACCTCAGCCCCGGGGGCGATTCCATCGACTCGCCCAAACAAGGCATCGACGCGCACATGCCCATCGGCGACCGAGGACATATCGCGGCTTTGATTCAGGAATCCGATCACGACCAGCAGCGTAAGCAGCGCCAGCGCACCGACCAGTTGTTCCTTGATCTCCAGGGTCATGACCTTGCGACCGTTATCGCGTGAGGCACCGGACGGCGTCCATGACGTATGGACGCCTCGCCGCTCACTCGGGGGCCCAGGCTTCGTAGTCGCCGGTGGCCTTGGCCCGCTGGCCGCCCTTGAAATCGTGGCCAGCCGGGCGATAGGCGCCCATCGTACCGGTCAGGTTCGGCACATGCTCTTTCTGCCACGGGCGCGCTTGCGTCGCGCTTTCGGTCAGCGGCTCCGCCGTGGTGTGGTGAAGCCAAGCATGCCACTCGGCGGGCACCTTCGACGCTTCCTTGCCACCCTTGTACAGCACCCAGCGGCGTTCGCGGCCGTGCAGCGACGCCCCCTTGTGCTTGTAGTAACGGTTGCCGAATTCGTCGGTGCCGACCAGCTTGCCGTAAATCCATGTGTGCAGGAGCGTTCCGATGTCCATGACGTCTCTATCCACCTGAAGTATCGCCGGAATATGGCACCATGTGGGCGCAAGGTCCAGGGCTCGTCGCCAATTATATGGCCGTTATGACACCAGGTCATACACTACATATCGGACCGGTCGAACTATGCCTTTGGTCATAACCCCCGGATTTCCGGGCGGTTCCACAAAATCAAGTAATTTTTTCGCAACAAAAGCCCTAAATCTTGAAATAATTATATTGCCGCCCCCCGAAACCGCTGGCTACATTTAGCGCTCTTCACGCCTGGGCAGACACATTATCTAGTAAGGCAGCGCATGCCTTCCGCGCCGTCGGCTGAAAACGAACCGGGACCGTACACGGGCCTGCCGACAGACAGATTGGTGACCGACGATCCAGCGCCGGCGCCACAGGGACCAGATAGGGATACCAAACGGGGTAACGATGCAGATCAAGCGGCATTTCACAAAGCAGGACAAGTCGCCTTACGCGGCGATCAAATTTCGTCAGGCCACCAGCGAAATTCGCAATCCGGACGGCTCTGTCGTCTTTTCGCAAGACGGCATCGAGGTGCCGGAAGCTTGGTCGCAGGTTGCCTGCGACGTTTTGGCGCAGAAATATTTTCGCAAGGCCGGGGTTCCCGCCAAGCTGAAGAAGGTCGAGGAAAACTCGGTTCCGTCTTGGCTGTGGCGGTCCGAGCCGGACGATGCGGCGCTGAAGAAGCTGCCGAAGGAAAAGCGTTTCTCCGGTGAAATGAGCGCCAAACAGGTGTTCGACCGACTGGCCGGAACCTGGACCTACTGGGGCTGGAAAGGCGGTTATTTCGATTCCGAAGCGGATGCGCAGGCCTATTTCGACGAAATGCGCTTCATGCTGGCCAAGCAGATGGCTGCCCCGAACTCGCCGCAATGGTTCAACACCGGTCTGCATTGGGCCTATGGCATCGACGGCCCGGCGCAGGGTCACCACTATGTCGACTTCGAAACCGGCAAGCTGGTCGCCTCTCAGTCCTCTTATGAACACCCGCAGCCCCATGCCTGCTTCATCCAGGGCGTCTCGGACGACTTGGTGAACGAAGGCGGCATCATGGACCTGTGGGTCCGCGAAGCGCGTCTGTTCAAATACGGCTCGGGTACCGGCTCCAACTTCTCCCACCTGCGTGGCGAGAACGAGCCCCTGTCGGGCGGCGGTCGTTCCTCCGGCCTGATGAGCTTCCTCAAGATCGGCGACCGCGCTGCGGGCGCGATCAAATCCGGCGGCACCACGCGCCGCGCCGCCAAGATGGTCGTGGTCGACGTCGATCACCCGGACATCGAGAACTACATCGGCTGGAAGGTCCAGGAAGAGCAGAAGGTCGCGGCCCTGGTCGCCGGCTCCCGCCTGGCCAAGAAGCACATGACCGCCGTCATGGCCGCCTGCCAGGCCGACCTGGGCGCCGACGCCGGCGCGGACGACCGTTTCGACCCCAAGGCGAACCCGGCCCTCAAGGCCGCGATCAAGGGCTGCCGCGGGGCCATGATCCCCGACAACTACGTTCAGCGGGTGATCCACTTCGCGCGTCAGGGCTATACCGAGATCGATTTCCCGACCTACAACACGGATTGGGATTCGGAAGCCTATGTCACCGTTTCGGGCCAGAACTCCAACAACTCGGTTCGTCTGACCAACGACTTCATTCGTTCGGTCCTGGACGACGGTGAGTGGGAACTGATCCGCCGCACCGACGGCACCGTCCACAAGCGGGTCAAGGCCCGCGACCTGTGGGAAAAGATCGGCTATTCGGCCTGGGCCTGCGCCGATCCGGGCTTGCAGTACGACACCACCATCAACGAATGGCACACCTGCCCCAATTCGGGCCGGATCAACGCCTCCAACCCCTGCTCGGAATACATGTTCCTGGACGATACGGCCTGTAACCTGGCGTCCCTGAACCTGATCACCTTCGCCCAGCAGGATGGGACGTTCAACGTCGCCTCGTTCGAGCACGCGGTGCGTCTGTGGACCGTGACCTTGGAAATCTCGGTGCTGATGGCTCAGTTCCCGTCCAAGGAAATCGCTCAGCTGTCCTACGAGTTCCGGACCCTGGGCCTGGGTTACGCCAACATCGGCGGCTACCTGATGAACGCCGGCTTGTCCTACGACTCGGTCGAAGGCCGCGCGATCTGCGGCGCCATCACGGCGCTGATGACCGGCACCTGCTACGCGACCTCCGCCGAGATGGCGTCCGAACTGGGCACCTTCCCGCGCTATGAGGAAAACGCCGAGCCGATGCTGCGGGTCATCCGCAACCATCGTCGCGCCGCCCATGGCGAAAGCGCCGGCTACGAAGGGCTGGAAGTCAATCCGGTGCCGCTGGTCGCCAGCGAATGCCCGGACGACGCCCTGGTCGCGGCTGCCGCCAAGGCCTGGGACCTGGCCCTCGAAGCGGGCGAAGCCCATGGCTATCGCAATGCCCAGACCACGGTGATCGCGCCCACGGGCACCATCGGCCTGGTCATGGATTGCGACACCACGGGGATCGAGCCGGACTTCGCCCTGGTGAAGTTCAAGAAGCTGGCCGGTGGCGGCTACTTCAAAATCATCAACCGGATGGTCCCGAAGGCCCTGGTCGGCCTGGGTTACACCGCCGACGAGATCACCGCGATGATCAACTACGCGGTCGGTCACGGCACCCTGGAAGGGGCCCCCGGGATCAACGCAGAATCGTTGAAAGAGAAGGGCTTCTCCCACAATGTTATGACAAAACTTGAAAAGTCGCTGGGCGAAGCCTTCGACATCAAGTTCGTGTTCAACAAGTGGAACCTGGGCGAAGACTTCTGCCGCGAAGGCCTGGGCATCCCGGCCGAGAAGCTCGACGACATGTCCTTCGACATGCTCACCTATCTGGGCTACTCCAAGGCTGAAATCGAAGCCGCCAACACCTACGTCTGCGGTGCGATGACTCTGGAAGGTGCCCCGCACCTGAAGGAAGAACATCTGTCCGTGTTCGATTGCGCCAACCCCTGCGGCAAGATCGGCAAGCGTTACCTGTCGGTCGATAGCCACATCCGCATGATGGCCGCGGCCCAGCCGTTCATCTCGGGCGCCATTTCCAAGACCATCAACATGCCGAATTCGGCCTCGGTCGCGGAATGCAACGAAGCCTACATGCTGTCCTGGCAGTTGGGTCTGAAGGCCAACGCCCTGTACCGGGACGGCTCCAAGCTGTCGCAGCCGCTGCAGGCCGCCCTTCTGGACGAAGCCGACGCCGAGGAAACCCTGGAAGAAGCCATCGCCGACCGTCCGGCGGCCGCCAAGGCCGAGATCGTCGCCGAGCGCATTGTCGAGCGGATCGTCGAACGGGCCGCCGAGCGGCAGCGTCCGCCGGATCGTCGCAAGGGTTACACCCAGAAAGCCGCCGTCGGCGGGCACAAGGTCTACCTGCGGACCGGCGAATACGAAGACGGTGGCTTGGCCGAAATCTTCATCGACATGCACAAGGAAGGTGCCGCCTTCCGGTCGCTGATGAACAACTTTGCGATCGCCATCTCGATCGGCCTGCAGTACGGCGTGCCGCTTGAAGAATACGTCGAAGCCTACACCTTCACCCGCTTCGAGCCGTCGGGCATCGTCACCGGCAACGACACCATCAAGATGGCGACGTCGATCCTCGACTACATCTTCCGCGAATTGGCGGTGTCGTACCTCGAACGCAACGACCTTGCCCATGTCGAACCGGCGGACCTGATGCCCGATACCTTGGGCGATGGCTCGGCCGAGGGCGACCTGCCGGAAGACGAAGCCAACGGCATGATGGACGCGGTCGTTCAGCAATTCGCCAGCCGCGGTTATGTCCGCTCCAAGCAGTTCATGGTGGTCCAGGGCGGCCGTCAGGGCGGCAACGGTTCGAGCAGCGGCAATGCCTCGGCCAGCGGCGGGTCTTCCGCCCCGGCCACGGCGACGGCGGGCGCCATGCGCGCCTCCGGTGCGAGCGGCAGCTCGGGCAGCGGCACGAGTGTCCAGCAGACCGAGACCATCGACACCGTGCTTGAGATCGAAACGTCGGTCATTACTCAGACCGACAACAAGTTGGACCAGATCCGCGAAGCTCGCATGAAGGGCTACGAAGGTGATCCTTGCGGCGATTGCGGCAACTTCACCCTGGTCCGTAACGGCACCTGCATGAAATGCGTCACCTGCGGCGCGACCAGCGGATGTTCGTGATGGTGCGCGTCCCTACTTCCCACAACAAGGAATCCTCCCTGGGAAACTTGGGGCGTGCGGCGGGTCTTGACCCGTCGTACGCCTCTTTTTTGGCCTAGCCAGACGCCACAAGAAATTCAAAGCCGTCCTGGTCACAGCATCAGGACGGCTTTTACTTGCCTAAAATGTAATGCAAACACGGTTTGCGGTCGGGTTGCGTGTTCTGCTAGAACCCATTGAAAATGCTTTCAATGAGAACCAAGTTCCAAGGGAAGCGATAATCTGTCTTTGAGGGATTTGTTAACCAGTTCAAGGTGTAATGGCTTGAACTGCGAATTGTTTTTGGGGAAATCCGGCTTGTGCCGGCGCATTGGAACGGGACATGGAAGAACAGGGCGAGCCCATTCATATCGTCGCGGTCGACGACGACGAGATGATCCTGAAGGCCATCACCTCGATTCTCGAGGCGGCCGGGCATCGCGTAACCGCGTTTTCCAATGCTCGCGAAGCCATGGATCAGCTGCCGGATCTGGCGCCTGATTGCGTCATCTCCGACCTGATGATGCCCGATATCGATGGCTTCCAACTGTGCAAATTTGTCCGCGCCCACGAGTTGCTTAAAGACACGGTCTTCATCGTTCTGACGGCGAAAAGTTATGAATTCGACGTCAACCGGTCCTATGAATTCGGCGCCAACGGCTTCATTCGTAAACCGATCGTCCCCGCCACGTTCCTCGAAAAAGTCGACCGCATTCTGCGCGACGACATCGAATTATCGTTCTGGGGCGTGCGCGGCACCCTGCCCGTTTCCGGCGAAGGCACGCTGAAGTACGGCGGCAACACCAACTGCGTGACGCTGCAGTTCCCCCGCGATCAGATTTTCATCTTCGACGGCGGCACGGGGATCAAAACCTTCGGCGACAAGCTGATGGCCAACGGCAAACGCAACATTCGCGGTCGTATCTTCATCTCCCATCCCCATTGGGACCATATCAACGCCATTCCGTTCTTCGCCCCGCTGTATCGGCAAGGCAACGAGTTCCAGGTCTTCGGTGCGAACCAGGGCGATATCTCGATCCGTGAAATCATCTCGGCGCAGATGGACGGCGTCTACTTTCCGATCACGTTGAAAGAGTTCGCGGCGCGGGTCTATTTCCGTGACCTGGACGAAGAGGAATTGGAAGTCGACGGCATCCGCGTCAAAACCAAGCTGTTGAGCCATCCGGGCAAATGCTTGGGCTTCCGCGTCGAATACAACGGCCGATCGATTTGCTACGTCACCGACAACGAGATGTTTTTCGAAACGCACGAAGCCTATAACCCTCATTACGAGGAAAAGCTGGCTGAGTTCGTGCACGGCGCCGACGCCCTGATCACCGACACGACGTATACGGACGCGGAATATGCCTCCAAGGTGACCTGGGGCCATTCCTGTATTTCGAAAGTTGTCGAACTTGCCGACCGCGCCAAGGTCAAGAACCTGTTCCTCTACCACCATGATCCGGACCAGCGCGATTCCGACATCGACGACAAGCTGGAAACGGCCCGCACCTTGCTGCGCGAACGCGGCAGCGATACCGTCTGTATCGCGCCCAAGGAACGCGAAACCTTCTTCATCTGATCCGGTGCGACGTCGCCGTTCGCGCCCCCCTTACTTGACCGAAAGGACCCCGAACCGATGACCGGAACCGTTGAAACGCGCCTGAAAGAACTGGGTATCGACCTGCCGACGCCCAGCACCCCCGCCGCCAACTACATTCCCTACACCGTCGTCGGGTCGACCGTGTTCGTGGCCGGTCAGGTTTGCGTCTGGAACGGCGAGATCACTTGCCGGGGCCGCCTAGGCGAGGACGTAACCAAGGAAGACGGCTACAAAGCGGCCCGGGTTTGCGGTCTGAACCTGATTGCTCAGGTGCGCGAAGCCTGCGGCGGCGATTTGGATCGCGTCGTGCGGGTGGCCAAGCTGGGCGGCTTCGTCAACTCCACCGCCGATTTCACCGATCACCCGGAAGTCGTCAATGGCGCGTCCGACCTGATGGTCGAAGTTTTCGGCGATGCCGGCAAGCATGCCCGCTTTGCCGTCGGCGCCCCGGCCCTGCCGCGTGGCGTAGCCGTCGAAATCGACGGGATCTTCGAAATCCGCTGATCGGCCGCGCAGCCTATCGGTCGCGCAATTCCGCCAGGAAATTGAGAATACGGGCCTTTGCCTCGTCGTCCTTGGCGACGACGTGATAGGTCCCCTTCAGACCCAACACCTGCATGCCGGTCGTGCCGACGTAGTCCAGGCATTTGATCCGGCGGCCGTGGCGCCAGGGATCGTTCTCTGAATAGACCGCCAGGGCGGGTTCGTCCTTGGGCGCGTTAAAGCCCGTCGAGCAGCGCGTACCGCTCATCACGCGGCCCTTGAAGACATCGCCCGAATAGGCCGCGACGACGTTCGAGCCCTGCGAATGGCCGAACAGGAACAGCTTGTTCCAATCGACCCAGGGAAAACCCTTCATTCCGGCCAGGGCACGATCCAGTTCCTCCAGCCGCCAGGAAACGACGTTCTGATAAATGCCTTCCGGCCCGGCGCGGGAATGGGTCTTGGCATCGCAGGTCTTGACCCGGCCCGGACGGGCAAAGCTGTCGGGGGCGACGACGACGTAGCCTGCCTCTGCCAGCATACCGGCATTGAACTTGCCCGAATTGCCGAATCCGCCGCAGCCATGCATGTAGACCACCACGGGCCGCGGCTTGCCTTTGGATAGTTCTTCCAGGGCGCGGGCCACCGACGTCAGGTCACGGCGACCGCCTAAGACGCCCGTCCCGTACGGATTGGCGTCGGCCGGCAAGTAGAAATAGGCCTGCTCCCAGGTCTTCTCGATGGCGTCGGGGCCCAGGGATTCGACCGGGACTTCTTCCATACCGGCACGCGCGCCACCAAACGGAAGCGTCATCAGAAACGTCAAAATCAGGAAAAACGCAAAGGGCCGTCCAGGCATCGCACCACCCTCGATCAAGCGGTTGCCGAACGCGGCCCGCGAGCGCACATTAATCCTCATGATCTGTTTCGAAAATGGGAATTCGCGGCGCATCCGGCCGAATTCGTCACGACAGACAGCGGCGGCTCAAAACCGCCGTTGGATGAAGGACTGAAGGATAGCCCATGCCCGACGGACGCGACGCAGTCGCCATCAAAGTCATCAAATCCCTAAGTGAGATTTCGGCCGATTCCTGGGACGCCTGCGCAGGGGCGGATAACCCGTTTGTCAGCCATGCCTTTCTGTCGGCCCTGGAGGATTCGGGCTCGGCGACGCGTGAAACAGGATGGCTCGGCCAACATTTGGTGATCGAAAACCCGGCGGACGGATCCGTCGCGGCCTGCGCACCGCTTTACCTGAAGAACCACTCCTACGGCGAATACGTGTTCGATTGGGGCTGGGCCGACGCCTATGAGCGCGCGGGCGGGCGTTATTATCCCAAGCTGCAATGCGCCGTGCCGTTCACGCCCGCGACCGGCCCGCGCCTGCTGATCAACAAATCCCTGCCCGAGGCGCAGCAACGGGAGATGCAGGCCGCCTTGATCGCGGGGATGGCCCAGCTCGCGGAAAACCTCGGTGTTTCGTCCCTTCACGTCACCTTCCCAACCGAACAGGAATGGGACGCCTTCGGCGACGGCGGTTTCCTGCAGCGGATCGGTCAGCAGTTTCACTGGGAAAACAAAGGATTCGAGACCTTCGACGATTTCCTGGCCGAGCTATCGTCGCGCAAGCGCAAGAACATCAAGAAGGAACGCCGCGCGGTCGAGGAGGCCGACCTTGATATCCGCATCCTCGAGGGCGCGGACATCACCGAAGGCTACTGGGACGCCTTCTTTCAGTTCTACATGGACACCACCGACAAGAAATGGGGCCAAGCCTATCTGCACCGCCCGTTCTTTTCTCTACTAGGAGAACGCCTGGGAAAGGCGGTCGTCTTGGTCGTCGTCGAAAAAGACGGGCGGCCCGTGGCCGGGGCCCTGAACCTGCGCGGCGCGGATACCCTGTACGGGCGCAATTGGGGCTGCGTCGCCGATTACAAATTCCTGCATTTCGAAGCCTGTTATTATCAGGCCATCGATTACGCCATCGCCAACGGCCTGAAATGGGTCGAGGCCGGAGCCCAAGGCCCCCATAAGGTGCAGCGCGGCTACCTGCCCCGCCGGACCTATTCCGCCCATTGGATCGCCGACCCCGGTTTCCGGCGGGCGGTCGCAAACTTCCTGGAAGACGAAGCCCGCGGCGTGGATACGGAAATGATGGCCTACGGCCGGTTCTCGCCCTTCAAGAAATCGGAATGAACGTATATTTCCGCTTTAATTCAGTGGATTACATTCATTAGCGAGCGGTCACGTTTCATTTACCATTCTTTTCTACGATGTACCGGCTATGGAACGGTACGTGCAAATATACCTGCTGACCGCAGCGGTCCTCGTGGCCCTGTTTCTGGTGACTGCGGCCGCCATCGCGGCACCGCGCGTGCCGGATGCCGAAGCCATGGCCATGAATCCCTTGATCCGCACGGCGGCGTCCCTCTCCAAGGGAGGTCAATGCATCCGCCACGTTCGGACCCGGACGGGCGAAGCCCTCTATAACTCCTGCACCGAATGCATGGTCGTCGGCGTCACCCGCCTGCGCCAGGGCTACACCAACCCGGAAGTCCGCAAATTCAACGTGCAGGGTAATTCCTCGGTCTCTCTGCCCTTCCGCGGGCCGGGACGGACCAACCTGGGCACCATCTATCCCTGTCATCAGGCCAATCTGGTGAAGCCGGAAACCATGACCGACGACAGCGATAAGCAATGCATCACGTTGGAGACGGACAATAAGACCGGTGGCGTCTATCTGGTGAACAGCTGCCGTGCCTGTCGGGCGGCTTCGGTCGTGCGCATGGCGTCGAACGGACGCGCATTGGGCCGTCAAGCCTATGTCATCGGGGCAAAAAGCAACCTGCGGCTGTCGCCGAACGGGGCGGCCAAGGTGGGACTGACCCGCGAAGACCCCTGCCCGCAGTTGGCGAACCCGGGCCGCTGAGCCCCTACCCTAGTCTCTTAAAACTTGATGGCTGATACCGGCGGGTCTACTCGACCAGCGCCGGAACCTTGCCTTTCTTGCGCTTGGCGGGAAGGCGCGTCGAGCCCGGCTCGGGGAAATCCAGAACCAGTTCGTCGCCATCGACGCCTATCAGGACCAGGCCACCCTTCGACAGCTTGCCGAACAACAGTTCCTCGGCCAGCGGCTTCTTGATGTTCTCCTGAATCACGCGGCTGAGCGGACGGGCGCCGAACAGCTTGTCATAGCCCTTCTTGGCCAGCCATTCGCGGGCGGCGTCGGTCAGCTCGATCACCACGCCGCGATCTTCCAACTGCAGTTCCAGGTTCATCACGAACTTGTCGACCACGCGGGCGACAACCTCGGACGACAGCGCCGCAAAGGGAATGATCGCGTCCAGGCGGTTGCGGAATTCGGGCGTGAACATGCGCTCGATCGCTTCCGTGTCTTCGCCGACACGCGCTTCGCGCTCGAACCCGATGGCCGGCTTGGCCAGATCGGCCGCACCCGCGTTGGTGGTCATGATCAAGATCACGTTCCGGAAGCTTACCGACTTGCCGTTGTGGTCGGTCAATTTGCCGTGGTCCATGACCTGGAGCAGGATGTTGAACAGGTCCGGATGGGCCTTTTCGATTTCGTCCAGCAACAGCACGCAATGGGGCTGCTGATCGACCGCATCGGTCAACAAACCGCCCTGGTCAAAGCCGACATAGCCCGGGGGCGCGCCGATCAGGCGCGACACGGAATGACGCTCCATGTATTCGGACATGTCGAAGCGGACCAGATCGATCCCCAGGATATGCGCCAGCTGGCGGGCGACCTCGGTCTTGCCGACGCCGGTCGGGCCCGAGAACAAATAAGAGCCGATGGGCTTTTCCGGTTCACGCAGGCCCGCGCGGGACAGCTTGATGGCGCTGGCCAGGGCCTCGATCGCGTTATCCTGCCCGAAGACCATGGTCTTGAGGTCGCGATCCAAGGTTTTCAGCGCCTTGCGGTCGTCGGACGAAACGGTTTTTTGCGGAATTCGCGCGATCTTGGCGATCACCTCTTCCACGTCCTTGACCGTCACGGTCTTGCGCCGCTTGCCCGGCGGCAACAGCATGCGGGACGCACCGACTTCGTCGATCACGTCCAGCGCCTTATCCGGCAGCTTACGTTCGTGGATGTACTTGGTCGACAGTTCCACCGCCGCCTTGAGGGCGTCGTTGGTGTAGCGGACCTTGTGGTGCTCCTCGAAATAGGGCTTCAGGCCCTTGAGTATCTTGATCGCGTCATCCATCGACGGCTCATAGACGTCGATCTTCTGGAACCGGCGCACCAGGGCGCGGTCCTTTTCGAAGTAGTTGCGGTATTCCTTGTAGGTGGTCGAACCCATGCAGCGCAGACCGCCCTTCTGCAACGCCGGCTTCAAGATGTTGGATGCATCCATCGACCCGCCCGAGGTCGCCCCCGCCCCGATCACCGTGTGGATTTCGTCGATGAACAGGATGGCGTTGGGCATGGCCTCCAGCTCGGACATGACGTTTTTCAGGCGTTCCTCGAAATCGCCGCGATAGCGGGTTCCGGCCAAAAGCGCCCCCATGTCCAGGGCGTAGATCACGTTGCCTTGCAAAACTTCCGGCACTTCACCGTCTTCGATCCGCTTGGCCAAGCCTTCGGCGATGGCGGTCTTGCCGACGCCGGGGTCGCCGACGAACAACGGATTGTTCTTGTTTCGGCGGCACAGGATCTGAATGGCGCGCTCGACTTCGTCATGGCGACCGATCAGGGGGTCGATCCGCCCTTCCGTCGCCTTCTTGTTAAGGTTGGTGCAATAGGCGTCGAGCGCTTCCGAGCCCTTGCGGGCGACGGTCTCGCCCTCGGCATCGGGATCGGCGCCGGACACCGTGCGTTGTTCCGACTGGCCCGGCACCTTGGCGATGCCGTGGGAGATGTAATTGACCGCATCCAGGCGCGTCATGTCCTGTAGTTGCAGGTAATAGACGGCATGCGATTCCCGTTCCGAGAACAGCGCGACCAGCACGTTAGCGCCCGTCACTTCCTCGCGGCCCGAGGACTGCACATGGATCACCGCGCGCTGCACGACGCGCTGGAAACCGGCGGTCGGCTTGGGCTCCAACCCGCGCGGATTGTCGATTTCGGTCAGTTCGTTATCAAGGAATTCCGTCAGGTCGGCGACCAGGCGCTCCAACTCGACATCACAGGCTTTCAGGACGGCAATGGCGTCCGGATCTTCGGTCAGAGATAACAGCAGATGTTCGAGAGTTGCGTATTCATGATTACGCTCGGCGGCTAGGGCCAGGGCGCGGTGAAGGGTCTGTTCAAGCTCTCGTGAAAGCATCTAATCCTCGTCTCCGCTGCCGTCTTTCTCGATCGTGCACTGCAGGGGGTGCTGGTGCTGACGCGCCAGATCCATGACCTGAGTGACTTTCGTCTCGGCGATTTCATAAGTGAAGACACCGCACACGCCCACGCCGCGTTGATGGACGTGCAGCATCACCTGGGTGGCTTGCTCGCTTGCCATGCCGAAATAACGTTCCAGCACATGGACGACGAATTCCATAGGGGTGTAGTCGTCGTTGAGCATCAGGACTTTGTACATCGACGGCCGCTTGGTACGGGTCCGCGACTTGACCGCCAATCCGGTGCCGGAATCATCGTTCCGACCGGGGTCAATTGGGGATTTTGGCGGGTCTGTCGGTCCTGTCATCTCCGTCCTGTCCTTGCCGTGTCGGGCCGGCGTACACCGCCCATCGGCGCCGCCAAAGCGGCCTTACCACTCCGACGGTAACCCAATTCTATTTAAAAAGGATTGCCCGGGGAAGCCCCGGAACCGGGGCACGGCAGCCGTTCGTCCAGAATTATATGGGCAGGCGCCCCCGATCCGCCAAGCCCCTGGTCGAGAAATCATTGCCCGCGCGCGCGAAATACACCCCAAAAACAAAGCGCCCGGCGATTTCTCGCCGGGCGCGTCTAGCTGCCCTTACCAAAGGGGGATGGGGGAGGAATCAGGCAGCAAGCGGTTTGCCGGCCTTTTCAACGGCCACGGACACGCGCGCAGCGATCGGCGCGGTCGCTTCCTCGGCCAGCTTGACGGCCATGTCGGAAATCTTGCGGCTTTCGTCCAGGGCCTTGGAATAATTGGTCTTCATCATGTCATTCTGAAGCTTGACCACTTCCTCGACCGATTTGCAGCCGAACATCTTCTTGGTCAGGGTGACCGAGTCTTCCATGTTCTTCTGCGCCATCGAGAACAGCACCTTGTTAATGTCCTGCACACCCTTGACCAGGATGTTGTTGGAGGACACCAGGGCATCGACGTTGTCCTTGCCATAGGCAAGAACGTCTTCGTAATTCTTGAAGACTTCCGTACCGGCCTTAACAGCCGCGGCGACCTGTTCCTGGCTCATGGCGACGGCCTTCTCGACCCCCTTGGTCGCGACTTCCGTACCGGCTTTGACAACGGTCTCAACGGTTTCCTTGCCGACCGTAACGGCCGCCTCGACCTGGCTGGCGGGAGCGGCGGGTTTCGCGGTCGCAGTAGGCTTCTTGGCTTCAGCCATCGTACTCTCCATCAGAATTTTGTTTGGCGGGCGATCAATATCTTTACATCGCAGGCGGTCTGCCGCTTTCGGCGCCGCCGCTGACTGGCAACAGAGGACCTCAATGTTGCGTTGCAGCAATGGAAAAAACATACGCCTCTCAAGGGCTACACGTCAAGGGCGACTTGTGCAGTGCACAAAAGTTTATTCGATTTGTCATCCCATTGTATTTCAATGACTTAGGAGCACACCTCCCCCTTGTCACCTCCGCCCTGAAACCGCCTTTGACCTGCCCGTTTTTGGCCATTTTCGCCCTCGGTTAACCTTTTATTCACGATGAATCCTTAAAGAACATATTGATTCGCCTGCGAAATTTCTGGAGACGCCGCATTCGGATTCGGTTACGATGCGGACGAATCGGGGGACGACGCGACGACGACGATGAGACCAAATGCTCGGAACGGGGAAGAGAGCTCTCATGGCTGACACGACGCGCCCGACTATTAAGCGGGGAGGCTTCGGCCTTCTGGCGGCCGCAGCCGCCATACTGATTACCGCCATGCTTGCCCTTCCGGGTCAGGCAGCGGCCAAATACGCATCTTTGGTGATCGACGCCAATACCGGCGAGGTTCTGCACGCGGTCAACGCGGATACGCGGAACTATCCCGCCTCTCTCACGAAGATGATGACCCTTTATAAGGTGTTTGAAGCGATCGACAGCGGTCGCTGGTCCATGAACACGCGCCTGCGGATGTCCCGTCATGCCGCCAATCAGCCCCCGTCGAAGCTGGGTCTGAAACCGGGCGAGACGATTTCGGTTCGCGACGCGATCCTGGCCCTGGCCATCAAGTCCGCCAACGACATCGCCGCCGCCGTGGGCGAAAATTACAGCGGTTCTGAACGTAAGTTCGCGCTGGAAATGACCTCGACGGCGCGTCGCCTGGGCATGGACCGGACGACCTTCCGCAATGCCTCGGGCCTGCCCAACCGGGGACAGATGAGCACTGCCCGCGACATGGCCAAGCTGGCCCGCGCCCTGCTGCGTGATTTTCCGCAGCACTATCACTTTTTCTCGCGCACCCGGTTCGACTTCCAGGGCGTGTCGCACAAGACGCACAATAAGCTGCTGCTGACCTATGAGGGCGCGGACGGCTTTAAAACCGGCTATATCCGCGCCTCGGGCTTCAATCTGGTGACCTCGGCCAAACGCGACGGGCGTCGCCTGATCGGCGTGGTTTTCGGCGCCAATTCGTCCAGCTCGCGCAATCGCCTGATGGCTAAGTTCCTGGATAAGGCATTCGACAAGGTCGGCAGCGCCCCGATCCTGGCCAAAGCCGAAGTTCCGGCCCCTGCTCCGCTGCCGACTTCCGGCAACCGTCAGGAAGAACAGGGCGACGGCGACGGTCCGACCCGCATCGTCGAATTCGACAAGCATTCCCGCTGGGGCATTCAGGTCGGCGCGTTCAGCCATTCCGACCAGGCCGAAACCATGGCCATGAAGGCCCGCGCCACCCTGCCCAAGCTGCTCGATAACGGCGTCGTTTCGATCGTGCCGCTAACCAAAAAGAATGGCTCGGTCCTGCATCGCGCCCGGGTCTATGGCCTGTCCAAGCGCGAAGCCTTCAACGCCTGCAAGTTGCTGGAGAAGCGCCGCATCCCCTGCATGGAACTGCGCGGCCCGCCGACGATGGAAATGGCGGCCCTGCAGTAAGGATCGCCCTTCCCCGCTCTCTTTCCTTCTATTTGACCGTCACGCCGTCGACAGCCCTGTCGGCGGCGTTTCTGCGAATGCAAACTGGAACGAATTTAAACGTGACATGGACCAACAAATTTTGGCAAAATTGTCGATGAGATTTTGTCGGCGAGAGGAGGTCTAGGCCTTTTCACTCGACAAGGGGGAGGGAGAGGAACCGTCTTTCGGCGGTTCCTCTCTTGTTTTTCTGCACTGATTTCCAGGGGATAGGGTCCAGAGACCGGAACTAAAGGTCCGGCGCTTCCAGTCCGCTCTGCGCCAATTGGTCGACCAAAGCCGCCTTCAGCGTCTCCAACCCCGCCGCATCCGCAGCTTCGCAGCGCGCCACCAGGACCGGCTGTGTATTCGAGGCCCGCAGCAGCCACCAACCGGCCTCGGACTGCACCCGAACCCCGTCCATGTCATGGACGTCGATCCCGCTCAGGCGGGTCAGGCGATCTCGGACCTCATCGACGACCTTGAACTTGCGGTCATCGGCGCAATCGAAGCGAATTTCCGGCGTGCTGACCGTCTTCGGCATGGAATCCAGCAGATCGGCGAGGCTGTCGCTCGTACCATTCAGGACGTTCAACAAGCGGACAGCGGCATAAAGCGCATCGTCATACCCGTAGTAG
>CAXGUG010000045.1:0-28475 GCA_964012715.1 uncultured Rhodospirillaceae bacterium
GCCAACGCCGCCGCCGTCGCCTGATCGCGATCGGCGCGCGTCTTGCCGGTGAAGCCTTCGAGCTTGTAACGCCCGGCGGGCAGGGATTTCGGCAGACCGCCGAAGTCCCACATTGACGATGCATTGCCCCGGCCCAGAATGACCCGGGCGATACCGCCCTTGGCGTCGGGGAGGATCAGGCTGCGCCCGGCCTTTGGCTCGAACCCATTGGCCGCAATCCAGGCACGCACGGCGGCATCCTGTTTGGCCAACCAGGGCTTGAAGCCCTCGGTCGAAACGGCGGCGATCGGAACGGCGGCGGCCCCTGTTCTGGCGAAACAATCCATCATGTGTCTTTTCCTGAAGTAGCAGTGGTAACGGTGGCAGCATCGACGGCGGCAAGTGCCTGGGTGATCGTGGCCTCATAAGCGAACAACGCCGGGAGCCCGCCGGTATGAAGATAAAGCACGGCCCCGCCCGCCGTGGCCGCCGGATCGGCGGCGATGGCCAGCGCCCCGGCGAAGGATTTGGACGTATAGACCGGATCGAGCAGCAACCCTTCGCCCCGCGCCGCCAGCAGGAAGGCGTCCCAGGTGGTCGGAGAGTTCTTGCCGTATCCGGGGGCAAGGAACGCATCGGAGACCTGGATGTCGTCAGGACCGACAAGGTCCGGACGACCGATCAGGCGGCCCAGGTTGGCGCAGATACTGGTGATCCGGGCATGCTGTTGAACCGCGTCGCGGCGCACGCAAATGCCCGTGACCGGCAAGTCCGACCCCGCCAGACGCAACCCGGTCAGAAGGCCGGAATGAGTCTGGCCGCTGCCCGAAGCCGTCACGACCTGCGTCACCTTGATGCCAAGGGCCGCGATCTGATCCAGGATTTCCCGCGCGCCCAGGATGTAGCCCAAGGCGCCGCGCGGCTCGTAGGTCGCGCCCAGGTGAATGACGTAGGGGTTCCGACCGCGCGACCGCAGATCGTCCGCGATGGCGTCCAGGTTGGCATCGGCCGCGGCTTCGTCCGCATCGGCGGGCAGGTAATGCAGGGTCGCCCCGAACACCCGGTCGAGCAGGACATTGCCGCCGGTGCGGTATCCGGCATCCATGCCTTCGACCCGGTCTTCAAGCTGAATGTGGCAGTCCATGCCGACCGCGCAGGCCGCCGCGGCCACCACGCGGACGTAGTTGGATTGCACCGCCCCCGTGATGATCAGGGTATCGCAGCCCTGGGACAGCGCCTGCCCGGTATAGAATTCCAGCTTGCGAACCTTGTTGCCGCCCATGCCCAGGCCGGTCAGGTCGTCGCGTTTGACATAAATGTCCGACCGGCCGTCCCGCCCCGACAAATTGGACAGCTTGTCCAACGGCGGGGTTCCGGAAATCAATCGACGGCGCGGAAAGTCCACGTTGCCGATCCGTACGACTTCATAGGAATCCGGGGCGGGATGGCTCATGACGACTCACTTCTTCTATTGGCGAACACCGCCTCTTATCAGGGCAGCAATTCCGGTTCCGGCAGGCCCATCATCTGGGCCGTGGTTTCACCGGCCTTGATGCGGGCGATGGTGGCTTCTTCCTCGGCGATCTTCTTGATCGACGCTTCCAGCAACTCAGCTTGCCGGGCCAGCGGCACCACGGCCACGCCATCGTCGTCGCCCAGGATGATGTCGCCCGGCGACACCGTCGCGCCGCCGCAGGAAATGGTCCCGTCGATGATTCCGCCGAACCCCTTGTGCGGGCCCTGGGGCACATGGGCCGAGCAATAGGCCGCCAAGCCCAGCTCGGCGATTTCGGCAACGTCGCGCATGGCCCCGTCGATGACCACACCGCCGGCCTTCTTGGCGACCGCGCCATGGGTCATGATCCCGCCCCAGATGGCGACGTCGGTATAACCGCCGGCATCGACGACGAGGATTTCGCCCGGGTTCAGCAGTCCGATCGCGTAATGGGCGGCCGAGTTGTCACCAACCATGCAGGTCACCGTCCGCGCCTGGCCGCACAGCACCGTACCCGCGACCACCGGCTTGACCCGCCCGGCCATGCTCTGCGTGCGGTTCATGATGTCCGAAACAATGGCGGGCGGAATGTCCCGCCATTTGGCAAGGACCGCGTCGGAAAGACGTTCGAAGGTGACGTTGTGGCGTTGGATGGCCATGAAGCTGCTCCCAAAATTTCTTATGATGCGGGCAACCCCGAGAAAGACAGAGCCGCCCGAATTTCGATGTACCCTTCCAGATAAACCCAGGGAAAGCGGCCTGCCAACCGCTATTTTGGTGGGCTTGGCTCGGTCGCCGTCAGTTTTCCTCGGTGGTGACCGGAATGACCGGGGCCGCTTTCGGCACGGGCGGGCCATCCAAAAAGTCTTCCTTTACCGGCGTTTCCAGGCCCGTGGTCGGGTCGGCCCCCATGGTCCGGCGCGGATTGGGGAAGGCATCGGGCTGCGCAGGCGCATCCCGCCCTTCGTCCGGGGCAGGCTGGGCGGCCGGGCGGCGCAATGTCAGGTCCTGGGCATTGCGAACGGTCCCGTCACCCTGAATTTCGATACGCCGGATTTGGTCCGCGACAAGGTTGAGGCGGGCCAACTGCTCCGGATTGACCCGAACCGTGTACTTGCCCGGCGGCACGTATTCCATCAGGTAAAAGCCATCGAACGCCGAGCGCAGATCGCGAATGACCGTACCGTCGGCATCCAGCAATTGAACCTCGGCGCCGGACACGGGAAAGACCTTTTCGCCGTCGACCTTGAACACGGTGCCATCGATTTCCCCGGTCGTGACCACGGCGAAATCGACCCGCGCGGTGCCGCCCGGATTGGCGACCACGGTGACGCCTTTCTTGAGCGGCACCAGGAATGGATCGCGCAGGCTCTCCGTATCGACTTTGACCACCAATTTCCGATTGGGCGAGACCGACGGTAGAAACAGAAAGCCGTCTGCATCCGTCTTCGGCCGCATGATGCCTCGGTCGACCTCCAGGCGCACGCCTTCGAGCGGTTTATCTTCGTCCTCGTCGAATTTTCCATCGCCGTTGGCGTCCAGGAAGATGCGGCTAATCAGCGCTCCCTGGGTAGCCGCGCGATCGGCCATGACATAGGGCTGATAGGTCGCCGGATTGACGCCCAGGGACATCGACATGTTTACCTTGGCCTGAATCACATCGCTGTCCTTGTATTCCAGATCGACGCCCCAGGCAGACCAATCGGTCAGCTTATTGATGCCCAGGGAATAGGTATTGATCGGGGACGGCGGGGCCGTACGGTCGAGCCCGATCTTGACCTCCAGATCTTTCGATATGCGCTGCTCCGCCGTCAGGGTAATCGCGCCGTAATCTTTATCCGGCAACAAGGTGTAGCCGACCGTGCCGCGCAGGCGAACGCTGCCGATGCGACCGCCCAGCAGGAGGGTGCCGCTGGCGGATTTCGATACGCTGCTGGAGCTTTTCGTCCGTGAATAGTCGAAGGTATGCGTCACCGACATGCGCCCGATCGGGATCGTCATGCGATTGGACAAGGTCGTTTTCTTGTCGCCGTTCACAAATCGATCATGGTCGATGGTCAGGCTGATCGGCATCTGCGGCAGGTCGAACACCGACAGGCTGCCGTCGATACGAAGCGTGGTCGATGAATTGAGCTTCGACGTCCCGGTTCCGGTGAACTGTTCGCTGAAGAAATTCTTCGTAATGTTGTGCTCCAGGATCGTGCTGAACCCCATGATCGAGGTCTGCCCGGTGAAGCGCGATGCCCAGCCGCCTTCCTGTTGATCGACGAGGTCGACCTTGGCGAACAGATTGCCGAAGGACCCGGCCAGGGTCGTCCCCATATAGGTGTCGCGGCCGCCGCCGTCGGTCGGGATCGCCACAAGGCTTCCGCCCAAAGAGAGGTTCCGCGTCAGACCCGTCTTGACCCGCGCCATCACGCGGGCTTGGTCGCGGCGCTTGTCCGAGCTCGTGATCACCTGATTTCCGATCAGGCGATCGTCGTGCAGGCCGGCCGACATCTCGTATTTGACCTCGCCCGGCTTGATCTGATCCAGGCCGACGCGAACTTGGCGCGTTTCTTCCCGAACCTGTCCCTGCGGGCCGTAGAACACCAAGCGCAGGACGTTGACACCGAACAGCAACGGCACGTCGGTGAATTCGTATCGTCCGTCGGACCGGGCCTCGGCGAAATCGATCAAGGTTTCGTTCCGATAGACCTCCATCTCCCAACCCAGGGGCAGATCACCGGTCAGGGTGATGCGGTCGAACTCATCCGGGGCGCCGCCGACCTCGAAATTACCGACGGTAACGCCGTTGGCCACTTGGTTTCGCGTGGTCAGGGCGTATTGCGGGGTATAGATGTCGCCGCCTTGGATTTGCGTCGCGCCGTAGTCGCCCAAGACGCTTTTCCCCAACCCGCCATCCAGGTCGGTTCGGGTGAAGGTGGTGCGGATATCGCTGATCCGCTCGCCGTCCTTCCCGCTGATGAAGACGTTGGCGTCCGTGCCCGCGATATCCGCCGCCGCCGTCGCGTTGTAGGTATAGGAATACTTTTTGTCCTGCGATTGATGGGTCGCCATCAAACCCTGGGTATAGACATCCACGCGCGGGATGGAGATCAGCGCCGGCGGCTGGGCATCAAGCGGGAATTCTTCCTTGGGGCGGCGTTGGCGCAGGGACAGTTCGCGGGCTTGCTCACGTGCCAGCCGGGCCTCGATCGGCATCGGCTCCCGCGAAGTCAGGGTCGCGGTCAGGTTCGGCAGGTCGAATGCCACGTCGATCGGAAACCACCGGGAAAGCAGCCGAACATCGACATAGATGTCCCCGTCCGCGACATGAACCAAAGCCGGATCGAACACCGAAGGCTTGCCTTCGATGACGACTTCTTTTCTCCCCATCGAGAGTGAGAACAATCGGTTTTCGGAGATGAACCAACCGCCCGCGACACCAGCGGCGGCATCCGCCGTGATCGGGAAATCCAGCGCCCGGGCAAGGTCGCCCAACGGCAGTTCGAGCGACGATCCGGACAACATCGCCGGGAACGCATCGGACAACATGAGGTTGCCCAGGCGCAATTCCAGGATCAGCGGTTCACGAAGGTTCAGACGATGTCGGTTATCGCCGGTTTGCGCCGCGGCACCACCGGCGGCGAACAAGGAAACGACAATGGAAATGACGACGATGGCGATACGCATTGATTGGATCGACGGCGACCACGCCCGTACCCGCCTTCCCGCCTCGGCGCGCAATGAAGGCTGGGCGCGCGGACAGAGCCTGTTCGCACGCAAAAGCCCCTTTGCCCGCAACAGCGGGCGGCAAGATGGGTTAAGGCAGCGAGACTTCACCCGAGGCCAGCGTCGCGTCTCCGTTTACCTGACGGTACAGGACCTTCAACGTTCCCTTGCCCAGGGTAACACCCGGAGGCGGCGTCAACGGCACCTCGACACCGCGGTCCTTGTTCGGCGTGAACACCGCAAGACGCGTGACTTCGCCGACGACGACCGGCGCCCCGCCACCGGCGGGCAGGTATTCGACCTTGACGTCGCCATAGGCCGACTTGTTGCCTTCGCGCGACAGCTTGAAGGTCAGCTTCTTGCGGTCCTTGTCCGGCACCACCGCCATATCGGACATGGCGACCTTCAGGTCCAGATCCCCGTGGCGGACGATGACGGGAATGGTGATCCCGAAGATCGGCGTCAGCTTGACCGAGATCCCGCCCTGACCGTCTTTTTCAGCAATGCTGCGTCCGGCATCCTCGGGCGGGACGGCGCGGAAGAACATGTGAGAGCGATATTCGCCAGCCGCGAGATCGGCCGGTTTGCGCACGACCAGGCGGACCGTCTGGGTGCCGCCCGGCGGAATGTCGACCTGACGCGGCGCGTAACGCACCAATTCCTCGGCGGTCAGCATGCCCGCGGTCGGCTTTTCGACGGCTTTCAGATTTCCCTTTTCATCCATGTCCATGGCGATCAGGGAAATGCGGAACAAGGCCGCTTCGGCGCCGCGATTGGTCAGCGTAACCGTAGCGGACCGGGTCCGGCCTTCAAGCTCTACACGGGTGGGGGATACGACCAGATCGCCAAACCCTTGCGCTGCCGCCGGCTGAACGAACCCAGCCAAACCGACAAGCATCAATACGAGGGCGAAACCCGGGACCACCCCAGCCCGGACCAAACTTCTAGGACGCATTCCAATTCTCCCCTAACCCGCTGATTTGATTGCCGCGTCTCATAAACTCAAGGTTTATCCGAACATTTAATTATAGGAAACCAAAACGGTAAAAAACTTTTCGCCGAATATCGTCGGCCCAAAGTTATCGGGACGCCGAATTTTCACAATTCTTGGACCTTTCGGCGTCTGCACAAGAACAGCCACAACATTGGGATCGCTCTGCGCCTCGCCATCCGGCGTACCCGCATTGGTCGAAAGTTGCTGCAACGCATCGGCGCCGCCCGCGTGGGATTTCGCGCCGATCGCGATCTCTGCGGCGCCATCGCCGCCGATCATCGGGTTGGCGCCGGCGTTATGGTCGAAATTCGTCACCAGCAGCTCACCCGTGTCGGTTACCACGACGAGAGAGTCCGTCAGCGTCAGCGAAAAGGCCTGGTTCGGCTCGCCGGAAATGGCGATCGCCCCCGCCAATGTGCCGCCGGTCGACGGTGCGGTCACCGGACCGCTGCGAACCAACGGCAGGCCGCGAATAACCGCAGGGTCCGTCGCCTGTTCCGTCGGCGTCAAAAAGCCCTGCGCGTTCGAGAGTTCCTGCAGACCAACCACCCCGGCCGGGCGGATAATCTGGACCGTTGCGCTGGATGAAACCGTGGCCCCGGACGAGCCTGCCCAGGCCGCACCGGCGAGGTGTAGGCACACGATCAAACAGACCAAGGCCTTCGCGCCGGCGGCGGTCAGACGCCGCATGGCAGAGAACGTCGGAATGTGTCGCGCGCAATTCATCGCGTCCGGAATCCTTCGCTTAGGCGGGATTGCCCGTAATCATAACATAAGCGCATCCACGACCGGGCACCAACCGCAGTTCCAAGTCCGGCGCGCCTGTTTCTGTCCGCTGAAACGCGCCCGTCATTGCGGATCCACGAATACCGTGAACGACCCGGTATATTCCGCTCCGGGAAGATTGGTGCCCAGGTTAAGCGTCGCACCAACGGAAATATCCGCACGACCACGTTTGCCCAAATTGATGGGGTTGGTCTGGTCCATGGTGAAATTGGTGAGGGTGCCCGTGCCGCCGCCGCCGGTGACCGTCGCCGACGACGGAAACGTGACGATGACGTTCGCATAATCCGGCCCGGTGATCCGGAATTCGGCTTCGCGGTGGTTGTGGCCCAGATCGATCACCCCGCCGGTCACCGATTTGGTGCCGGTCGGCGTCACGACCGCGGTTCCGGGGGAATCGGACGTCGCGACCCGGCCGAAACGAAGGCTGCGGCGTTCCGTGATGTCGAGGCTCTGCGCTTGGGCCTGCTCGATACCGAACGAAACCGTCCCGGACAGAATGCTCAAAACCGGCGCGCCGACAACGATAACCGCAGCCAGCATCGCCGCCCGGCAAAACCGCAGGGCGTGCGCATAAAAAGAATGGCGGAATCTGGTCATGGCGACCTTCAGCCTAACACAAGCCACCCGGCTGTCGCAGCCGGGCGAATGCTTTCCGAAGAGAAAGGAAAGCCCGAAGACAAGGTCGGCCCCGCCGGTTATGGCGGGGCCGAACCAAATGTCACGGAATTACTGGTAGTTGACGGAAACCGTGTAGGTGCCCGAGTAGCTACCGGCAGCCTGGTTGGCACCGACCGACAGAGTACCACCGACGTTGAACGTGTCGGTGCCGCCTGTCAGGGCGCCGCCGCCATCGTTGGTCAGGGTGGCGGTCATGTCGTCGCCCGCACCCGACAGGGTCACGGAAGCCGGGACAGTGACGCTGTAGGTCGCGCCCGAAGCACCGGTGACGGTGAAGGCACCGGCAGCAGCCGTGCCGCCCAGGTCGGTGACGCCGCCGGTCACGCTTTTCGCGCTGGCGAGCGAGACGGTGACGGTACCCGAAGTCGCGCTGGGGCCGATGTTACCAAAGGCCAGGGCCGTGTCCTGCGTGATCGCGATCGGAGCGGCGATTTCAACGGTCGCGCCGGCGCTCACGGAATTGGCGGCCTGAGCCTGACCGGAAAGGAGCACCGCGGCCATAACAGCACCGAGGACGCTCAGTTTTTTCATCTTGGTGTTCATCTTGATACACTCCGCATCATAGTCGTAATTCGTTGTAATCCGCGACAATCAACCACCGGCATTTTTTTCACCGTGTGACCGCTGCGTCTTTGCGGATGTTGGTCTCGATTTGTTGATCCAGACCTTCCCATCAAGAAACCGTTCAGGAGGTGCGAGCACCGAACCCCCAAAACGTTGCATTCAACATGGTCTTGTTATCGCACAAGGCCCTGACATCAGCCTGACGAAAAGCTGACAAAAAGCTGACAAGTTGCACAAAAACAAATACTTGGGCGATGTCGGGACCTTCATGACGACTGAACAATCCCAGGTTTCCGCGCCTTTCACGGCACCTCTGCCGCCCATTCGCGGCGACGGCCCCGGCGAAAAAATACGTAAAATTTTATAAAAAAATTCACTCGGCGGTTCGAATTGCCGGCCGATCAGCGCAGTGGAACCGTCGACTGGCGATATTTTTCCGGCAGAACCAATTGCGGCGGGAGCGGCGCATCCGCATCCCGCGATTGACGGTCCTGCAATTCCCGAAGGATGCGGCTGGCGCGCGCCCAGGAAACTTCGACGACCTCCGGCGGCGAGGCGGCAACGGCTGCGCCGCCCCGGGCATCATCCGATAGCGGCTCCCGATCCTCCAGCGCACGGCTTGGGTCCGGCGTTTCCATCCCATGCAGGGGCGGCAACGCCGCCAAGGCCCGGACCGGCGGTTGCGCCTGCCCGGCGGCAGACGCCCCCGAAGGGCGAGGCACGATGTCCAGAACCAATCGCCAGACCCCGCCGGCGGCGCCCCCACCGCCCACCGTCGGATCGATCACGAAGGCCCGGCGGATATATGCCTCGGTACGGCTGGTAATTTCAAAGCAAAGCGGGCCCCCATCCGTCACCAGGGGGCGAACGAACAAGTCAGGGGCCAAGGGATCGGCCGCCAAGGCGGTGTGGCCATCGGGCGGCAAACTGACGCCCGGCATGGAAACCTCGAACCCGCGCGCCGTGGTCGCCCGGGCGTCGTAATTCGGACGCCCCGTCAAATCGAATACCAACCGCAGATAGGTCTGATGACGTCCCAGGCGCAGCCCGGTGATCTCCGGGCCGCCGCGTTCCAACTCGGACGCCAGGACGGTGCAGGGCACGACGCCCCCAGAAAAGGTGCAAAGCGCCGCGAATATAACACCCGCCGCCCAGACCGCCGTCGCCGGGCCGACAACCAAGCGACGGAAAAGGTGCCTGAATATCCGCATCTTGTTGATTCTTTTAGGCTTCCGCCGCGCCTTCTCGCAAGGTCGCAGGCCTGGCGCCGCCTTACCCAGCCAACCCCCTGGAAACACAGGAGAAACGCTCGCGTGTCAGTTGTTTGTCAGGAAAAGCGCGTATAAGATTGCATGTTCGTGCGCTGATTTTCGGGGAATCGAAACCTCGGAACGCCGGCCAAACCCTGGGCCAACCAGGGGAAATGGGGGCCAGGGGCCGCGCAAAGGAGGTCACGGTGGAAATTATCAAACAGCTCGGTTGGCTGCCGACACTGATCCTGCTGACGGTGGCAACCATCGTCGCCGGCATCCTGCTGAAGGTCACGGCACCGAAGAAGCCCAATCTGGATAAGATGAGCGACCGCGAAAAGTGGGAGCGTTTCGGTATCGGCGAAGGGCCGCAACCCGGCGACGATGTCGAAGAATATTGGCGCGACTTCGAATTGCTGAAACAAGGCAAGGGCCGCGACGACGAATACTTTAAGGACGATCAGCTCTGATCGCTTCCTCTTGGTCTCCGGGCCGGGACACCCCGTGTTTCATGTGCGCGTAACGAGACTGTGAACAAATAATCCCCGACAGAGTCCGATCCGTCCGTTAAGGTACGGTCCATTGTCGTCGTTCGCGCGCCACGCGTGGACTCTTTCATCAAGGACCACGAGCAGCCATCTTGTCGTCATGACTTTCGCGAACCGAAGCGCCGGACTGAACGATCGGTCGGCAGCCCAGGCATCGGAGATGTTGCGGCGGCGGCTGAGCGAAGTGCGCGCGGAAACAATGGCCCTGACGGCCGATTTGTCCGACGCGGATGCAACGGCGCAATCCATGCCCGACGCCAGCCCGGCGAAGTGGCACCTGGGGCATACCACCTGGTTTTTCGAAGCCTTGGTTCTGCAACCGGCTTTGCCCGGTTACGAGGTGTTCGACGACCGGTACGCCTTTCTGTTCAATTCCTATTACGACAGCGTCGGGCCACGTCAGCCCCGGCCCAAGCGCGGCCTGCTCACCCGCCCCCCACTTGCCGATGTCGAGGCCTATCGCCGCCATGTCGACGACGCCTTGGATCGGTTGATGGCAAGCGGCGCGGTCTCCGCCGAAACCTTGGCGACTGTCGAACTCGGCATTCATCACGAACAACAGCATCAGGAACTGATGCTGACCGATATCCTTCATCTGTTTGCACAAAATCCACTACGCCCCGCCTATCGCCCGTCGGAACCCCGCCCGGCGCAACCGAGCAACGACGCCCCGCCCGATTGGATCGACTGTCCCGGCGGCATCCTGCCGATCGGGGCCGATGCCTATGAGATCGGCCGGACGCCGTTTGCGTTCGATTGCGAAACCCCGCGCCACGAGGTTCTGCTCCGCCCCTACCGTCTGGCCTCGCGCTGCGTGACCAATGGCGAATGGGCGGCGTTTATCGCCGATGGCGGATATCGTGATCCGCTGCTGTGGCTATCCGACGGCTGGGCCACGGTTCAAACCGAACAATGGGACGCCCCCCAATATTGGGAAGACCGCGACGGCGACTGGTGGACCATGACCCTGCGCGGGATGCAACCCATCGACCCCGCCGCTCCGGTTTGTCACATCAGCCTGTACGAAGCCGACGCCTATGCACGCTGGGCGGGCAAGCGCCTGCCGACCGAATTCGAATGGGAAGCGGCGGCATCGGCCCTGCCGGTTGCGGGCAACTTGGCCCCGACGAACCGTCTGTCTCCGGCACCCGCCAGCCAAGGCGACGGTTTGCAGCAAATGTTCGGCGACGTATGGGAATGGACCGCCAGCGCCTATGCCCCCTATCCCGGGTTCAAGGCCACGGACGGGGCCGGCGGCGAATACAACGGTAAATTCATGTCGGGTCAGAACGTGCTGCGCGGCGGATCCTGCGCAACACCCGGGGGCCATAGCCGCGCCACCTACCGTAATTTCTTCTACCCCCATCAGCGCTGGCAGTTCACGGGCCTGCGCCTGGCCGAAGACGGCCCGCAAGCCGAGCGCGGCCCGCAAGGATGAAACGATGATGGATGCTTTCGCCGATCTACAAGACAGCGAACTGGACGACGACACCCGCCGCGCCTTCCACCGCGACGTGATCGACGGGCTGTCCCGCCCCGTCAAGACCCTGCCCTGCAAGTGGCTGTACGACGTGCGCGGCTCGGAGTTGTTCGAGGAAATCACCCAGCTCGACGAGTATTATCCGACCCGGACGGAACTGGCCCTGTTGGCCGGCATCGCCGACGAGATCGGCGCGGCCCTGCCGTCGGGTGCCTGGGTCGTGGAATTCGGGTCAGGTTCCAGCCGCAAATCGGACCTTTTGCTGAACGCCCTGGACGCCCCGAACGGCTACGTTCCGATCGACGTCGCCGCTGACTATCTGGAGGCCGCCGCCGGAGCCCTGGCCGACCGGCAACCGCATCTTGCGGTCCGACCCGTCGTCGGGGACTTCAGCGCCGAAATCGACCTACCCGGCAGCCTGACCGAAGAAATGGGCGACGCCCCCTCGGTCGGGTTCTTTCCCGGATCGACGATCGGCAATTTCGAGCCGGCGCAGGCGCAGGCGTTCCTGACCCGCGCCCGTCGGATGCTGGGCGATCACGCCCATATGGTGGTCGGCGTCGATCTGAAGAAAGACCTGAACGTGCTGATCCCGGCCTATGACGACGCGGCGGGGGTAACGGCGGATTTCAACCTGAACCTGCTGGACCGCATCAACCGCGAACTGGGCGGCGGCTTCGACCGCGATCACTTCGCCCATAAGGTCCGCTACGACGATGCCGAAGGCCGGATCGAAATGCATTTGGAAAGCACGACCGACCAGACCGTGCGGGTCGACGGCCATGTGTTCGATTTCCGGGCCGGGGAAACCATCCATACGGAAAGCTCGTACAAATACGCGGTGGCCGATTTTCGCGCGGTCGCCGGACGGGCCGGCTGGTCGCATGCCGCGCATTGGACCGACGCCGACGATCTATTCTCGATCCATCTGCTTGCCGCGGCCTGAGACTTGCGCCATCCTGCCTTAGGCAGGGAGGCAGCGTCATGCGGTTCGCGTTCATTGGCTTTCTGATACTTCTATTCAGCCCGCCGTTCAGCAAGCCCGCCCGGGCCTGCGGCCCCGAAGTCGTGATTCAGTTCATCGATTCAAGCCCCGACCTGTTCATCATCGAGAACAAGAGCCAGGAACCCTGGACGCTGTTGAGCCTGGAGTTTCGCGCCGCGAATTCCCACGGCCGGGTCGTGTTCGACACGGATTTCGGCGGCGCCGGATCGTCCGAGCCGCAACAATTCGAAACCCTGGAAGGCGAAGTCGGCCTGATGAAGGCCCCCGTGGTCGCCGACGGGGCGGAGGAACTTAGCCTGCATTTCACGAATTTCGTCGCAGGCCGAAAATTCGTCTTCACCATTGATCTGGACGACCGCCTGCCGCAATCCGAAATGGGCCAAGCTTATGTGACCGGCGACGAAATCGCCGGTGCCGAAGTGACCGGCCTTCTGACCCATCCCCGGATCGGCGAAGCCAAGGCGCATGGCACCTTCGGCAGCGACGGCAAGGCGCACCTGCGCGGTGCGGCCTGCGCCTAAGTCGTTTCTAGATCAACTTGACCAGCTGTTTGCCGACGTTCTTGCCCTGAAGCATGCCGATGAAGGCTTCCGGTGCGCTTTCGATGCCCTGGGCGATGGTCTCGCGGTATTTCATGCGCCCGTCGGCGACCATGTCCTCAAGCTCCTTGCGGGCCTGCGGCCAGATTTCCTTGTGATGGCTCAGCACGAAGCCTTCCATCTTCAAAGATTTGTCGAAGAACAGATGCATGTTGCGATTGCCGTGGGCTTCGCCCTGATCGTTATAGCGCGACAGCACGCCGCAGACCGGGATGCGCGCCAAGCGGTTGCACTGGCCCATCACGGTTTCCAGGATCTCGCCGCCGACGTTGTCGAAATAGACGTCGACACCGTCCGGCGCGGCGGCCTTCAACTGGCCCGCCAAGTCGGGGGCCTTGTAATCGATGCAGGCGTCGAAGCCGAATTCGTCGACCACCAGCTTGCATTTATCCGGCCCGCCGGCGATGCCGACGGCGCGGCAGCCCATATCCTTGGCCAACTGGCCGACGCAGCTTCCGACCGACCCGGCGGCGGCGGAAACCACCACCGTCTCGCCCGCTTTCGGCTGACCCGAAATTTTCAACCCGACCCAGGCCGTCACCCCGGTCGACCCGCAAACGCCCATATAGGCCGACAGCGGCACCCCGGCGGGCGGGTTGACCACGAAGTCCAGGTCCGACCCGTCGCTCACGACATGCGTCTGCCAACCGAGCCGCCCGACCACATATGTGCCGACGGGGAATTCCGCGTTGCGGCTTTCCACCACTTCACCCAACACCCGGCCGACCATCAGGTCGCCCGACTTCAACACATTGGGGCTATAGGTCCAACCGCCGCCCATCAACATGCGCTGATAGGGATCGAGCGACAGATAATGATTGCGCAGCAGGAATTGCCCCTCGCCCGGTTGCGGCGCGGGAACATGGTCGATGCGAAAGTTGTCCGGCGTCGGCATGCCGTCGGGGGCGGAATTGAACAGGATGCGGGTATTGGTTTCGGTCATGGTCTCAATCAAATGGTCGGTGTTGTCGGTTGCGCGCGGTCAGTCGACGACGCGCATTTGTCCCTGGGCGTTCAGTTCCAGCGTCTGGAAGTGCAGCGGCACGAAGACCTCGGAATTGGGCGAGGCGGCCTTGACCTCTTGGATGAATGCCCCCGTGTGCTTCAGGGCATTGTCCTGCGGCGCGCCGAACGGCAGGCCCTGGTCGTCCCAATGGGTGGCGACGACCAACGGCGGCTGGCCCAGGCAGCGCATCATCCGCTCGGTATAGTTATGGATGTCCAGGCGCGGCGGGGCCGAGGCCACGAACACCACGTCGGGGCGCAGGCCTTCGATCTCGCGTTCGATGAAATTCATCGATCCGAACAACAGGATTTCCCGCCCGCCGAGGCGCAGCATGTACGCCAGGGTGCCGCCCTCGACATATTCGTTCAGGGACAAGCAGCCGTCGTCCTTGACCGGAATCGTCCCGAAGTCCTTGTACAGCTTGCAGGACAGGGGCGAATGCAAGCTGGGGATCACGCGCAGCGAAAACTTGCCGTACTCATAATCCTCGCCGCCGCAGACGGCATGAATCTGTTCGTCCGGCACGCCGCCGTTGATGGCGATGTTACAGGTGCTTTCGGTGCCGATCACCACGGCGCCCGTCTTCCGGGCGATATAGGGCACGTCCATCGCATGGTTGAAATGCGAATGGGACAGCATGATGAAATCCGCCTTGGGCACGTGGCGGTCGATGGTCTCGGCGTTGCTGGGCGCCGGTTCGTCCATTTGGATCACCGGGCGGGGATCATCCGGAATTTCCGTCGCGTCATGGGGTCCGTATTTGCGCCCGCGAAAGCGCACGCGGGACAGATAGGGGTCGAGCAGGAACACGGTCTCGCCGTCCGTGATCTTCCAGCCCGCCGCGCCGAAATGCGTAAACCGCAACGGGCGCATGTTGCCGCCGTTGGTCACAGCTTTCTCCTTTATGCCGGTCTGCGGGTCGGGTCAGCCGAGCGCGGCCAAAATCTGTTCCGCCGAGGACACGTTCAATCCCGGCTCGGTTTCCAGCGCGAAATGGCTGACCACGCCGTCATCGACGATCATCGCATAGCGCTTGGACCGGCGACCGTAGCCCTTGGCCGACATGTCGCTGTCCAGGCCCATGGCCTCGGTCAGCGCGCAGTTGCCGTCGGACAGCATGGTCACCTTGCCGGGCGCCTGATGGGCCTGGCCCCAGGCGGTCATGACCATGGCGTCGTTCACGGAAACGCAGGCGATCTCGTCCACGCCTTTGGCCAGGATGGCGTCGGCCTGGGCAACGAAGCCCGGCAGGTGCTTGGCCGAACAGGTGCGCGTGAACGCGCCCGGCAGGCCGAACACAACGACCTTGCGGCCCTTGAAATAATCATTGGTGGAAACGGCTTCGGGGCCGCCGTCATCGCCCATCTTGAAGATCGTGGCGGAAGGCACGCGGTCGCCTGCGGCAATGGTCATGGGAGTTTCTCCGTCGATTTGGTTTTCGGCCCGCGCAGAACGCCGCGGGCGCTATTTTTTTAGATAGACAGAACTAGGCCACGTCCTTTCGTTCGGAGCAACCCCCGAAGGTCGATAATTTACTTTCATTGATACTAATATTCATGCGACCATTTTCCTGCCTGCACGGTATCGATGGGGGAACATCGACGAATGCAATGTGGGGGCATTTCGCATTTCGACCGATGTGCGGGGGGAGGAGAGCAGGCCGCTTGCTTTGGCATGAAAGGCTGTTCACATGAAAGCTCTCGAAAACCTCCGCATCAATACCCGTATCCTGTTGATCGTCGCTTTAAGCATCTCTGCAATGCTGGCCCTGGGCAGCGCGCTGATTTATCAGCAGTACGTACAAATGATCGACAGCCGCATCGCGACCGTCCGCAACATCACGGAAACCGCCGTCGGCGTCGCCGAACGTCTGCACGATCATGAACAAAAGGGCGAAATGAGCCATGACGAAGCAATCGCCCGCTTCCGCGATGCCATCTACGGCATGTGGTACGAAAACCATACCAATTACCTGTTTGTCTGGACCCTCGACGGCACGCCGATCGCCCATCCGGCGAAACCGACGTTGGAAGGCAAAAGCCTGATCGACCTGAAGGACAAGAACGGCGTGCCGCTGGCCCGCCTGTTGGCTGAGAATTCTCAAATCCCCGGCGGCAAGCCCGTGCATTACGTCTGGCCCAAGCCCGGATCCGACACGCCGATGCCGAAAATCAGCTATTCCCTGGCCTTCATGCCATGGAAGATCTTCGTCGGCACCGGCATCTATACCGACGACGTCGACAGCCTGTTCAAAAAGGAAGTCGCCTTCGCGCTTGGAATAGCCGCGATCGCGTTGGCCTTCATCGCCGTTCTGTCTACCGTCATCGCGCGGTCCCTGACCCGCCCGATCAGCAGCCTGCAAAACGCCATGATGCGGGTCGCCGACGGCGACACCAACCTGACCGTCGCCTTCACCGACAACAAGGCCGAGATCGGCGACTTCGCCCGCGCCCTGGATACCTTCAAGGCGCAAACGCAGGAAGCCGCCCGAATGCGGCAGGAACGCGACGACATGGAGCGCCGCATTCAGGAAGAACAGGTCGCGGCCCGCAACCAGATGGCCGACGGCTTCCAGGCCGACGTCGGCAGCATCACCGAAAGCGTGTCCGGCACGGCGGGGGAAATGGTCCATAGCATGCATGGCATGCAAGAGATCGCCGAGCGCACCCAACATCAGGCGCAAACCGCAGCCGACCTGACACGCCGCGCCGCCGATAACGTCAATACCGTCGCCGCCGCTGCCGAGGAACTGACCGCGTCGATCCAGGAAATCAGCCGCCAGACATCCGAAGCCAGCCGCATTGCCGCCGACGCCGTGGCCAAGGCCGAGGACACAAACCGCAGCGTCGAGCGCCTGGAAACCTCGGCCCGCGAAATCGGCGAGGTGGTTGCCCTGATCTCCGACATCGCCGAACAGACCAACCTTCTGGCCCTGAACGCGACCATCGAAGCGGCCCGCGCCGGGGATGCCGGAAAGGGCTTCGCCGTCGTCGCCTCCGAGGTCAAGAACCTGGCGACCCAGACCGCCAAGGCGACCGACGAGATCAGCGCCAAGATCAACGCCATTCAAGACGAAACGACGCAAGCGGTCACGGCCATTACCGCGATCCGCCAGGTGGTGGAACAATTGAACCAGAACGGTGCCTCGGTCGCCGCCGCGATCGAGGAACAGGGCGTGGCGACCCAAGAAATCGTCCGCAACGTGCAGGAAGCCGCCGACGGCGCATCCCGCGTGGTCATCGAGGTGACGAGCCTGCACGAGGCCGCCAACGAAGCCGGAACCTATGCCGAGAAAGTCACCGCGCTGGCAGGATCGGTCGGCGAAGCGACGACTCAGCTGAAGAGCCGTAGCGAGAATTTCGTGTCCGGTATTCGCGCCGCGAGCGCATGATCTTTCTCAATGCAGGCATCCCAACGGCTACCTATCTTATGTGCATCTGCGCAGGCCGCAGCACTTAAGATAGGTAGACCGAAATGCGACGAATTGGCTTGGCTTTCTGGGGGCTTTTGATCGGCCTCAGTGTTCTATGGTTTCTCGCCGAGCCCTCGGTTTTCACCGCCTCCGCATTCTTTCCGTTTCGGGCGCAGATGATCCAATACACCGGGGTTCTCGCCATCGGGCTGATGAGCCTTGCCATGATCCTGGCCCTGCGGCCGCGCCTGCCCGAGCCCTGGTTCGGCGGGTTGGACAAGATGTACCGCCTGCACAAGTGGTTGGGGATCGGGGGGCTGGTTCTGGCCGTTGTCCATTGGCTGTGGTCGGAGGCGCCGAAATGGGCGGTGTCCCTCGGTCTGCTCGATAGGCCGCAGCGCGGCCCCCGGGCCCCGGTCGAAGGCGTCATCCCTCAATTCTTCCAAGGGCAGCGGCACTTGGCCGAAGGCGTCGGTGAATGGGCCTTTTATGCCGCCGTGGCGCTGATCGCCCTGGCCCTGGTCCGATGGTTTCCCTATCGGGCATTTTACAAAACCCACCGGCTGCTGGCCGTCGCCTATCTGGCCCTGGCATTCCATACCGTGATCCTGACCAAGCTCGATTACTGGCTGTCGCCCCTGGGCTTGGTGCTGGCGCTGTTGCTCGCGGGGGGCGTGATCGCCGCCGTGGTCACGCTGTTGCGGCGGATCGGCGCGTCCCGACGGGTGCCCGGCGAGATCGTCGCCTTGCAGGCCTATCCCGGAGTCCGCTCGCTGGAAACGGAGATCGCCATGGCGCCCGGTTGGCCGGGGCACAAGCCCGGGCAGTTCGCCTTCGCCATGTCGGACCCGACCGAAGGGGCGCATCCCTATACGATCGCCTCTGCCTGGAACCCCGACGCGCCGCGCATTACCTTCATCACCAAGGCCCTGGGCGACCATACCAGCCGCCTGCCGGAAAAGTTGCGGATCGGGCAACGGGTCACGGTCGAGGGGCCATACGGCTGCTTTACCTTCGACGACGATGCCCCGCATCAGGTCTGGATCGGGGGCGGCATCGGCATCACGCCGTTCGTCGCCCGGATGAAGCATTTGGCCCATGAACGCGGCCAGGGCCGCGCGGCCGGACCGTCGGTCGACCTGTTCCATACCACCGCCGAGGTCGACGAAGGCGCCCTGGCCCGGCTGCGCGCCGATGCGGATGCGGCGGGGGTCCGCCTGCATATCCTGGTTGATGCCCGCGACGGCATGTTGACGGCGGAACGGATCCGTCAGGCCGTGCCGCAATGGAAGGATGCCGGATACTGGTTCTGCGGTCCCGCCGGCTTCGGCGCGGCCCTGCGCCGCGATCTTGGCGCCGCGGGCGTCCCGACCGACAGCCGCTTCCACCAGGAACTGTTCGCCATGCGTTGACGGCTATGCCAGCAAAGCGGCTTGCCCGCCCTCGCCCATCCGGCCTAGGTTCGCCTGTAGACACGACCGACACAAAAAAATGCACGACCGGGAGGATATAGCATGAAGAAAATCAGCGCCCAGGAGATCAAGACCTGGCTGACCGACGGATCCGAATTCGCGCTGTTGGATGTGCGCGAAGACGGCCAGTTCGGCGAAGGCCATTTACTGCATGCCATCCCCCTGCCGTACAGCCGCCTGGAGCTGGAAATTACGCCTTTGGTCCCGCGGGCCGACGTGCCGGTCTGCCTGGTCGATGATGGCGAAGGTGTCGCCGAAAAGGCCGCCAACCGCCTTGAAGCCATGGGCTACACCGACGTGCGGGTGCTGGACGGCGACCTGGCCGCCTGCGAGGCTGCGGGCTTCACCATCTTCAAGGGTGTCAACGTCCCGTCCAAAACCCTGGGCGAACTGGCGGAAGAAGCCGCCGACACCCCTTATATCGAAGCCGAGGAAATGAAGCGCATGCTCGACGCGGGCGAGGATTTCATCCTGCTCGACGGACGGACGCCGCGCGAATTCAACACCATGAGCATTCCCGGCGGACGGTCCTGCCCCAATGCGGAACTGGCCTATCGCCTGCCCCTGCTGGTCGACAATCCGAACACCAAGGTCGTGGTCAATTGCGCCGGGCGAACCCGCAGCCTGATCGGCGCGCAGTCGCTGCGCAACTTCGAGTTCGATAATCCGATCTTCGCCCTCAAGCACGGCACCCAGGGCTGGCGGCTGGCCGGGTTCGAGCTGGACAACGGCCGCACCCCGGCACCACTGCCGCAGGCCACGGGCGAGGCCTTCGCCGCCGCCCAGGCCCGGGCCCGCGACTTCATGGAAAAGCACGCGATCCCCTCGGTCGGGATCGAGACCGTCGCCGAATGGGTCGGCGACGACAGCGCGACGTTCTTCCTGTTCGACGTCCGCAGCGAGGAAGAATTCAACGCCCGCCATCTGGACGGCGCGGTATTCGCCCCAGGCGGGCAGCTGGTTCAAGCGACCGACCAATGGGTCGCGGTGCGCGGTGCGCGCATCGTGCTTTGCGACGATAGCGGCATCCGCGCCGCCAACACGGCCTATTGGCTGCGCGCCATGGGGCATGACGCCTATGTGCTGGAAGACGACGTCTCCGACAGCGCGATCACCCTGCCGGCCCGCAAGGTCGCCGTTCGCCCCGTCGGCGCGACCCTGGCCGAGATCGACGCCAAGGAACTGGCCGCGGGCGGCGATCGTCTGATCATCGATCTGCGCGCCAGCGCCGATTATCGCGCCGCCCATATCAAGGACGCGGTCTGGTCGATCCGTCCCAAACTGGCGGACCTGACCATCAACGGCGCTACCGAGATCGTGCTCGTCACGCCGAACAAGGCCTTCGCCGAACTGGCGGCGATGGACCTGCGCGACGCGGGCGCATCGTCGATCCGCGTTCTGACCTCGGGACCCGACGCCTGGGGCCAGGCGGGCCTATCGGTCGTCGCCACGCCGGACCTGCCGTCCGATGCCGAGCGTCTGGACTTCCTGTTCTTCGTTCACGACCGTCACCTGGGCAATGCCCAGGCGTCGCGCGATTATCTGAATTGGGAATTGGGACTGATCGGCCAGCTCAAGGATTGGGAACTCGACCTGTTCCCGACCTTTGCCGATCACGCGCACTAATCGACGGCGCCTCGTTACAGGTGGTCTGACAAGCCCTGCGCCAAAGCGGCCAGGGCCGGGCCCCATTCGCCGATCAGGGTTTCCCGGTCCATGGCGAAGGTCTGCGAGACGCAGTTGATCGACAGCCGCAGCCGCCCATCCCGCGACACCAGGGGGGCGGCGATGCCCCGGATATTCTGCCGCCAGGTCTTATCGACCAGGCAGAAGCCGTTCGCCGCGACCGCGTCGACGGCGCGCTCGATCGCTGCCTGCAACGGGGGCCAATCGTCGCCATGGTGGTCCGCCAAACGGGCGCATAAGTCTTCGCGCGCAGCTGGGTCCAAGGCCGCAAGATAGGCCTGCCCCGTCGCCGTGCAGGCCATGTCGATGGTCGATCCGACGCTGAAGTAATAGGGCATGGCGTCGCCGCTGCACCGGTCCAGATAGATCATATGCGGCGCATCGGGCCAGGCCAGCGATACCGCGCAGCCCGACGCCGTCGCCAACCGCTGCATCCGGTCATGGGCCATCGGCAGAAATCGCACATTGCTCAGGAACGAAAAGCCCAGGGTCAACACCCGGGGCCGCAATCGGTATTTCCCGCCCTGGGGCTCGAATTCCAGATACCCCGCCTCGACCAGGGCCCGGGTCAGGCGCGACACCGTGGCCTTCGGCAGGCCCGTCGCCGCCGAGATGTCGGCATTCCCCAACAGGTCGCGGCCCGGGCCGAAGACCTCCAGCACCTCCAACCCGCGCAGCAGCGTGCCGCTGGGACTGGCCGGGCCCTTGAGCGCAAAGTCGGTCGGGGAAGTACGTTTCATGGGCGGGCGGGTTCCGTGTCCTGGGGCGGTTTGGCGCAGAATTCACAGCTTGACGCTGCATTCGTCAGGCCATACTTGTTTCGATATATAAAACAAAGGAACCGTATATTGAAACATTCAAATGGCGCCTTGAGCGGGATGAAGGTGATCGACCTGACCCGCGTTCTGGCCGGGCCCTATTGCACGCAGATCCTGGGCGACCACGGGGCCGAGGTAATCAAGATCGAGCCGCCCGCCGGCGACGAAACGCGCACCTGGGGACCGTTCGGCCCGGGGGGCAGCGCCTATTACAGCGGCGTCAACCGCAACAAACGTCATGCCGCGGCGGATTTGTCCAAGCCTGCTGGGCGCGATCTGTTGCTGCGCCTGTTGGACGACGCCGACGTGCTGATCCACAATTTCAAGGCCGGAACGTTGGAGCGCTGGGACCTCGGTTATGACGCCGTTTTGGCCGAGGCCTTTCCCCGCCTGATCTATTGCCAGATCACCGGCTTCGGCGAAGACGGCCCCCTCGGCGGCCTGCCCGGATACGATTCCGTGGTTCAGGCCATCGCCGGATGCATGAGCGTCAACGGCGGGCCGGACAGCGGGCCGATGCGGGTCGGCATGTCGATCGTCGACCTGGGCACCGGGATGAACGCCCTATCGGCAATTTTGATGGCGGCGCTGGAACGGGAACGGTCCGGACGCGGGCAGAAGATCGACATCAGCCTGTACGACTGCGCGCTGACCTATTTGCACCCCCATGCCGCCGGATACCTGCAGACCGGCCAGGCCCCGGTGCGCAGCGGCAACCGCCATCCGTCGATCGCGCCGTATGAAGAATTTTCGACCCGGACCGGCCCGATGTTCCTGGGCGTCGGCAATGACCGCCAGTTCCGCGCCGCCTGCGCCCTGTTGGATTGCGGCGCGCTGGCCGACGACCCCCGGTTTACGACCAACGCCCTGCGCGTCACCAACCGCGACGCCCTGCATGACCTGTTGCAGGCTGTCCTGATCGACCATGACGGACAGGCGTTGAGCGAAGACCTATTGGCGCGCGGCATTCCGGCCAGCGCCGTGCTCGACGTGCCGCAGGTTCTTGCCGCGCCGCATACCCGCCACCGCGCCATGGTCGTCGAGGACGGCGACTACAAGGCGCTGGGCATTCCGATCAAGTTCTCCCGCACCCCAGGCAAGGTGCGCAGCCGACCGGGCGTCTTCGGCGCCGACAGCCGGGCGGTGTTCCAATCCGCCGGGCTCGACGATGCGGCCTTCGATCGTCTGGCCGCCGACGGCATCGTGTTCGACACGCCGCCCACGAAAGGAGGCGCGTCATGACATCCGAGAATGAAACCGTGCGCTATCGCCTGGACGGCCCGATCGCGGTCATCACCATCGACCGCCCGCCGGTCAACGCCCTGAGCCTGGAGCTGATCCGCGACGTGGTCGCCGCGTTTCGCCGCGCGGCGGCGGACAAAAACGCCCGCGCCGTGGTTTTGAAAAGCGCCCTGGCCAAGCGGTTCTCCGCCGGGTTGGACCTGGACATCCTGCTCGGCAAACCGGGCGAGGAAATCCGCCCCTTTCTACAGGCGCTGTATATCGACCTGTTCGACGCCCAATACCATCTGGGCAAGCCGTCCATCGCCGCCGTCGGCGGGGCGGCGCGCGGCGGCGGCATGACCATGGCCGTGTCCTGCGACGTGGTCCTGGCGGGCGAAAGCGCGACCTTCGGCTATCCGGAAATCGACGTCGGCGTGATCCCGGCGATCCATTTCGCCCATCTGCCGCGCCTGATCGGGCGGCACCGCGCGTTCGAGCTTTTGTTCAGCGGACGCGCCTTCGACGCCGGTGAGGCCATGGAACTGGGCATCGTCAATTCCGTGGTTTCCGATGCCGAGCTGGATGACCGGGCGATGGCCATGGCCATGGAATTCGCCTCGAAATCGGAAGTCGTCATGCGCATGGGCCGCGCCGCCTTCATGCGCCAGATCGATCTCGACTATCGCCGGGCGATCGCCAACGCGGTCGAGGATTTCTGCAACGTCGCCGTGACCGACGCCGCGCAGGAAGGCCTGCGCGCGTTTTCGGAAAAGCGAAAGCCGAATTGGACCTGAGCGCTCAGGTCCGCTTGGTCAATCGGCGCGGTCGCGGATCAGATTGATGATCCCGGAAAAATCCTTTCCGGCCTCTCCCGCGTCCGAGTAATCCTGATAAAGCGTCGCCGCTTTTTCCGCGACCGAGACGTCGGCGCCGCTGTCCTTCGCCGCCTGAATCGCCAAACCCATGTCCTTGAGCATCAACGCCGTGGCGAAACCGGCCGCATAGTCACGGTTGGCGGGCGAGGTCGGCACCGGCCCCGGCACCGGACAATAGGTGGTCAGCGACCAGCATTGGCCCGACGCCGTCGACGACACGTCGAACAGGCGCTGGGCATCAAGGCCGAGCTTTTCCGCCAGGACGAAGGCTTCGCAGACCGAGGCCATCTGAATGCCCAGCATCATGTTGTTGCAAATCTTGGCCGCCTGACCATTCCCCGGCCCACCGCAATGGACAATGGTCTTGCCCATCTTCTCCAATAGCGGCTTGGCGCGCTGAAAGGCGTCGTCCGCCCCCCCGACCATGAAAGTCAGTGTCGCCCCCTCGGCCCCGCCGACGCCGCCGGAAACCGGCGCATCGACCATGGCCAGGCCCTTCGCCGCCGCCGCGGCATGAACCTCGCGCGCCGTCGCGACATCGATGGTCGAACAATCGATCACCAATGTGCCGGGGGCGAGACCGCCGAACAGGGAACTCAGGCAAACGTCTTTCACATGCTTGCCGGCGGGCAACATGGTGATCACGACCTCCGCCCCGTCGGCCGCCGCCGCTGCGCTATCGGCGGTCTTGCCGCCCGCCGCCGCGACACTGGCCAAAAGCTCGGCCGAAAGATCGAAGGCGGTCACGGCATGGCCGGCCTTCAACAGATTCCGGGCCATGGGGTTGCCCATGTTGCCGACGCCGATGAATGCGATCTGGGTCATTTGGTTTCCTCACGATTGGGGCGGATGACGGTGCGCGCCCGGCCGGACAAAAGAACGGCTTAGAGACTAGCAAGCCGGGCCATCCCCCCGGAAGCGGCATCTGGATTCCCGCGCCGGTTCTGATCAAGATCATGTCGCTCGACGGCAAGGTCGGGCAAAAAGAAAGCGTCCGCTGCAAACGCCAGGAGCCAACGATGTCTCGATTTTATTCCGCCGTCCTAGCCTTCGTTTTCATCCTCGGTGTGCAATCCGCCGCCCATGCCTTGGAAATCCGCCCCGTGACGAACGGCGTCTGGGCGCTGGTCGGCGACAAGGCGCAGCGCGACAAGGAAAACCTCGCCAACAATGCCACCTTCGGTCTGGTCGAAACCAAAGACGGCGCCGTCCTGATCGACCCGGGCGGATCATGGAAGGGGGCGGCGGCGATCCACGCCAAGGTGCGCGAGGTCACCAGCAAGCCGGTCAGATACGTGATCGACACCGGCGGACAGGACCATCGCTGGCTCGGCAACGGGTATTGGAAGGCCCAGGGGGCAACGGTCATCGCCTCGGCGGCGGCGGTCGCCGATCAGAAATCGCGCGGCAGCCTGCAACTGACGGGGCTTTCGATGTTCCTCGGGCCCGAGTTGGCCGGGACCGAACCCGTTCGCCGACGTCACCTTCAAGGATCGCCATGTGCTCGATTTCGGCGGTCTGCGGTTCGAGATCGTCCACCCCGGCCCCGCCCATACGCCAGGCGACAGTTTCGTCTGGCTGCCGCAAAAGAACACGGTTTTCACCGGCGACATCGTGTACGTCGAACGGCTGCTCGGCGTCCTTGAATTCAGCTCCATCGCCAACTGGCCCAAGGCGTTCGAAGCCATCGCCGCGCTTAACCCCGACCATCTGGTTCCGGGCCACGGCGGCCCGACCACCCTGGCCCGCGCCAAGGCCGAGACCTACGACTACCTGATCAACCTGCGGACAAAGATAAAGGCCCATATCGCCGCCGGCGGCGACATCATCGGCTCGACCAAGGTCGACCAATCGGCCTTCGCCAAGATCGAACTATTCGACGGCCTGGCCCGGCGCAACGCGCAAACGGCGTTCCAGCAAATGGAATGGGAATGAGGATGTGAGGCATTAGGGAATTTTGGCGGAGGGAGGGGGATTCGAACCCCCGATAGAGTTACCCCTATACACGCTTTCCAAGCGTGCGCCTTCAGCCACTCGGCCACCCCTCCGTCCTCGCAAACCCCAAGCGGCTGGCTAAGCCCTGGGAACGCGTTTGCGTAAACTAGCCGTTCCGCAGCAGAAGGCGCGTGGCCCCCGTGGGAACAGGGGGCGGAAAATAGCGGGCGGCGCGGTGGCTTGCAACGGTTAAAGCGCGCAAACGGGCAGGAACTGCATGATTGCCTGAAAAGGCAACCTCAGGCCCCTATCCGGCTTGTGCGGAATATCATTGCCCGCCACCCCGGCGCGGCCCCATAAGAAAGCCATGAAAACCGGTTGGACCATACGCCGCGTGGCGTTTTACCTGGGCTGGGCCCTGCTGCTGGCGGCCTTTGCCTCCGGCGCGGCGGAAGCCCTGGTTCACGCCGATCCGGGCCGGGGCCGCAAGCTGGTGACGGCCTATGACCTTTGGTACACGATCTGGCCCGGCAACCTGGTGATCACGCAAATCCGGGTCGAGCGGCTGTCGCCGGAGCTTTGGGCCTCGGTCATCCGCCCGGCGCTGGATTTTCCGGCCTGGATGCTGTTCGGGCTGCCGGGCGCGGTGTTGACCTGGTTCTGCCGCCCGCGCCGCCCCCTGACCGCCGACGAGGAACAGGACCTGCGCGACCGCGAGGAATCGATGTTCCTGTATGACGAATTGGCGGAACAGGCGAAGGCCGAGGGGTATACCGACGGCGACGATATGGAGCCGACCCACGACAATCAATTGTTCCTGGACGAAGCGGGCATCACCCATGCCGAGTCCGAGGCCGATTACGACATCGATATGGACAATCTGCCGCCCCCGCCGGGCATGGGCGGGCGCTGAAGCCTCAGGTGTGGGGCCCGCGCCGCCGCGCCGCCCAGCGCATCACCACGATCGAGGCGATGGGCAGGGCCAAGGCGACATAGATCAGCCCGTACCAAAGCATTCCGGTCAGCAGGAAATCAACCGTCGGCCGGCACACCCCGTAAAGCGAGCCGCCGTCGGGCACGCAATATCCGGCGCCGCTTTCCTGTTTCAGGGTCCAAACCATCAAGCCGCCGGTCACCACCGCGGCCAGGAACAGGCACCCCGTCAGGAAGGACCGGACGGGCGCTTTGGGATTGATCAGCATCATGGGGGAAGCTTCCGGTTATTCGCCGGTCTTCAAGGCGGCGAGGAAGGCCGATTGCGGGATTTCGACGTTGCCGAACTGCCGCATCCGCTTTTTGCCCTTCTTCTGCTTTTCCAGCAGCTTCTTCTTTCGCGTGATGTCGCCGCCGTAACATTTGGCGGTCACGTCCTTGCGCATGGCGCCCAGGGTTTCGCGGGCGATGACCTTGCCGCCGATGGCGGCCTGGATCGCGATCTTGAACAGCTGACGGGGGATCAGATCCTTCAGCTTTTCGCAGATCTGACGTCCGCGCGATTCCGCATGGGTCTTGTGGACGATGAACGACAGGGCGTCGACCGGCTCCAGGTTGACCAGGATCGAGACCTTGACCAGATCGCCCTCGCGGTAGCCTTCCAGTTCGTAATCGAAGCTGGCGTAACCGCGGCTGACCGATTTCAGGCGGTCGTAGAAATCGAACACCACTTCGTTGAGCGGCAGGCGGTAGACGGCCAATGCCCGGTTGCCGACATAGGTCAGGTTGATCTGCTCGCCCCGCCGGTCGGCGCAAAGCTGCAACACCGCGCCCAGATATTCGTCGGGGACCATGATGTTGGCCTTGATCCAGGGCTCTTCGATGTAATCGACGGCGACCGGATCGGGCATGTCGACCGGATTGTGCAGTTCCTTCATGGTGCCGTTGGTCAAATGCACCTTGTAGACCACGCTGGGCGCGGTCGTGATCAGGTCCAGGTCGAACTCGCGTTCCAACCGTTCCTGAACGATTTCCAAATGCAGCAGACCAAGGAACCCGCAGCGGAAGCCGAAGCCCAACGCCGCCGAGGTCTCGGCCTCGTAATGGAAGCTGGCGTCGTTAAGATGCAGCTTTTCCAGGCTGTCGCGCAGGTCTTCGTAATCACCCGCGTCGATCGGGAACAGGCCGCAGAACACCACCGGAATGGACGGCTTGAACCCGGCCAGCGGCTTGTCCGCCGGTTTGCGGTCGTCGGTCACCGTATCGCCGACCGAGGTATCGGCGACGCGCTTGATCGCGGCGGTGAAATAGCCGACTTCGCCCGGGCCCAGTTCATCGACCTTGGTCGGTTTCGGGCCGAAGATACCGACCTGTTCGACCTGATAGGCCGCCTGCGACGCCATCATGCGAATGCGCTGACCGCGCTTCAGGATGCCTTCCTTGACCCGGACCAGGATCATCACGCCGAGATAGGGGTCGTACCAGCTGTCGACCAGCAGGGCCTGCAACGGGGCATCGCGCTCGCCGGTGGGCGCGGGCAGGCGCTCGACAATGGCCTCCAACACCGCCTCGATGTTCTGGCCGGTCTTGGCCGAAACCTCGATCGCGTCCGAGGTATCCAGGCCGATCACTTCCTCGATCTGGTCCTTGACGCGCTGCGGCTCGGACGCCGGCAGATCGACCTTGTTGAGGACGGGAATGATTTCGTGGTCGACGTCCAACGCCAGATAGACGTTGGCCAGGGTCTGCGCCTCGACGCCCTGGGTCGCATCGACGATCAGCAGCGACCCCTCGCAGGCCGACAGCGAGCGCGAAACTTCGTAGGCGAAGTCGACGTGCCCGGGCGTATCGATCAGGTTGAGGACATAGGTCTCGCCGTTTTTCGCCTTGTAGTTCAGGCGCACGGTCTGCGCCTTGATCGTGATGCCGCGTTCGCGCTCCAACTCCATGTTGTCGAGGACCTGTTCCGACATCTCGCGGTCGGACAGGCCGCCCGTCGCCTGGATCAGCCGGTCGGCAAG
>CAXGUG010000046.1:0-28363 GCA_964012715.1 uncultured Rhodospirillaceae bacterium
CAGGGCCAGCGCAGCGGCGATCTTCTTGACCGGCAACCGCTGCGCCAGGGGTGGGTAGATGCCGAACGCCCGGCGCGCGCCCAAAAACACGATCCCCGCCGCCAAACCGATATGCAGCCCCGATATAGCCAGCAAATGCGCCAATCCCGCGTCGCGGAAGGCATTCAGGACCGGCTCCGGAATGACTGAGCGATAACCAGTGATCAGCGCCGCCGCCACGGCACCGGCGTCGCCCGGAATAGCCTCTGTCACCCGCTTGGCCAAGCGGACCCGCAGGTTCGACAGGTGAATGCGCCATTCGAACGGTCCCGCCGGCGGCCCGTCCAGCCGCCGCGCCGCGCCCATGGAAAACCCGACCGCGCCGATCCCGGTGAAATAGGCATGGCGCTGGAAATCGAACCCGCCCGGCAGCAACGGCGCGGATGGCGCCGACAAACGACCGCGCAGGCGCACCCAATCGCCGGCGCGCAGGTCCGGTTGGTCCCCGCGCAACCGGATCCGAACCCGCATCGGCGTGTCCGGCTGGGACAGCGCCGCCACGCGCACCCGGTCCATAACGATCCGCGCGCCCTTGTCATAAGGCTGAAAATCTACGATCCGACCTTCGATCGTCGTGGTCGGCGTTTCCTGCGCCAATAGACGCCCGTCCATACCGTGGGTTCGAACCGACGCAGCTGAAAAGCCCAGGGCGATAAAGGTGATGGCGAGTGCCGAGATGAAGATCATCCCGCCTCGTCCATACAATGCTATGGCCGCCCCGATCCCCGCGGCCAGGACCAATGGCCCGGCGAACCACGGCGGTTCCATCGGCAGCAGAAAATACACGCCAATCCCCAACCCGATACCGACCGGCAATCCGAACGGCCATCGGCTTCGATTGGCGTCCAAGGCATGTAGAAATTGCGTTTTAACCCAGTAGGTTACAGACATCCCTCATGCCAAGCCCCCCGGCCCGGCTCCCCCGGGCACAAGGAATGCTGCGCCCGCTCAGAAAGTATGGTAGACCTCCGGCACCTTCCGGCGAAAGCCCCCTCTCTTCGGCAACATAAGGACGAGTATCCAGCCCATGACGGTCGTGACCCGCTTTGCCCCCTCTCCTACAGGATTCCTGCACATCGGCGGGGCGCGCACGGCGCTATACAACTGGCTGTTCGCCAAGCATCACGAACGGCACGGTACGGGCGGAAAGTTCTATTTGCGGATCGAGGATACGGACCGCGCGCGCTCGACCCAGGAAGCGGTCGATGCGATCTATGACGGGTTGCAGTGGCTGGGCCTCGAATGGGACGGCGACGCCGTATCCCAGTTCGCCCGCGCCGACCTGCACCGCGCCGCCGCCGAACGCCTGCTGGCCGAGGGCAAAGCCTATAAGTGCTATTGCTCGCCCGAGGAACTGACCGAAATGCGCGAGAAAGCCCGCGCAGAGGGCCGCAAGCGTATGTACGACGGCACCTGGCGCGACCGCGACCCGTCGGATGCCCCGGCGGGCGTCGATCCGGTGATCCGCATGAAAGCGCCGCTCGAAGGCGAAACGGTGATCGAGGACCGGGTCCAGGGCCGCGTCACGGTCGCCAACGAACAATTGGACGATATGGTCCTGCTGCGCGCCGACGGCACGCCGACCTATATGCTGGCCGTCGTCGTCGACGACCATGACATGGGCGTGACCCACGTGATCCGGGGTGACGACCACCTGACCAATGCCTTCCGTCAGACGCAGCTTTATCTGGCGCTCGGCTGGGACGCGCCGGTGTTCGCCCATATTCCGCTGATCCACGGGCCGGACGGGGCCAAGATGTCCAAGCGCCACGGTGCGTTGGGGGCCGAAGCCTACCGCGACATGGGCTTCCTTCCCGAAGCGCTGCGCAACTATCTGCTGCGCCTGGGCTGGAGCCACGGGGACGACGAAATCATCTCCACGGACCAAGCGATCGACTGGTTCAACCTGGAAAACATCGGCAAATCGGCGGCCCGGTTCGACATGACCAAGCTGACCAGCCTCAACGGAACCTATATCCGTGAGGCCGACAACGGCTATCTGGCCGACCTTGTCATGAATCGTTTACAGGCCGAACAACCAGGAAAGCTTGCTAAAGAGGCCCGTGATCGGCTATTTAAAGGCATGAATGGTTTGAAGGAACGCGCGAAAACAATTTCAGAACTATCTGAAAACGCTATTTTTTACGCTCTTCAACGCCCAATCGAGAAAACGGAAAAAGCAGCAACGCAACTGGAAGGCGACGGTGCCGACCTGCTGCGCGAAATTCGCTCCGTATTGAGCTCGACCGACACCTGGACCGATGAGGCATTGATGGCCACGGCCCGGGAATTCGCGGAAGCAGGCGGCCGAAAGCTCGGCGCCGTCGCGCAACCGATCCGTGCCGCCCTGACGGGCAATACCGTATCACCGAGCGTCTTCGAAATAATGGATGTATTGGGCCGTGAGGAAACTCTGGGGCGTATTGATGACGCCCTAACCGGCCCGTAACCACGGACGGACGCGCCAATCCCGCAAGTTTCAGCGGCAAGCGCGCCGAGACGAACCGGAGACTCCGGTCTCCGCCGCCCATAAGGAGGGAAGAATGAGTGACACCAACGGCAAAAACGCCACCTTCACCCTGACGGACAACCGTGACGGCAAGTCATATGAACTGCCGGTCATGGATGCCAGCGTCGGCCCCTCCGTCATCGACGTGCGAAAGCTCTACGCGGAGACGGATTGCTTTACCTACGATCCGGGTTTCACCTCGACCGGCAGCTGCGAGTCCAAGATCACCTACATCGACGGTGACGCGGGCATCCTGCTGTATCGCGGTGTCCCGATTCAGGATCTGGCCGAACATTCCGACTTCATGGAAGTCTGCTATCTGCTGCTGATGGGTGAACTGCCGACCGCCGACCAAAAGTCGAAGTTCGAGCATGACATCACCTATCACACCATGCTGCACGAGCAGATCGCCAACTTCTACCGCGGCTTCCGGCGCGACGCGCACCCGATGGCGGTGATGTGCGGCGTGGTCGGCGCGCTGTCGGCGTTCTATCACGACTCGACCGACATCAACGATCCGCAGCACCGGGTGGTCGCCTCTTACCGCCTGATCGCCAAGATGCCGACGATCGCCGCCTGGGCGTACAAGTATTCGCTGGGCCAGCCGTTCATCTATCCGCGTAACGAGCTGACCTTCGCCGAAAACTTCCTGCACATGATGTATGCGACGCCGTGCGAGGAATACAAAGTCAGCCCCGTCCTGGCCCGCGCCATGGACCGCATTCTGACCTTGCATGCCGACCACGAACAGAACGCCTCGACCTCTACCGTGCGCCTTGCCGGCTCGTCGGGCGCCAACCCGTTCGCCTGCATCTCGGCCGGTATCGCATCCCTTTGGGGCCCGGCCCACGGCGGCGCCAACGAAGCGGTCCTCGAAATGCTCGCCGAGATCGGGCACAAGGACAACATCAACGAGTACATCAAGAAGGCCAAGGACAAGAACGATCCGTTCCGTCTGATGGGCTTCGGCCACCGGGTCTACAAAAACATGGACCCGCGCGCCAAGGTCATGCGTCAGTCCTGCCACGAAGTTCTCGACGAACTGGGCATCAAGGACGAGCCGCTGCTGGACCTGGCGATGGAGCTGGAGCGCATCGCGCTGGAAGACGAGTACTTCGTCGACCGCAAGCTGTTCCCGAACGTCGACTTCTATTCGGGCATCATCTTCAAGGCCATGGGCATCCCGACCAGCATGTTCACCGTGCTGTTCGCCGTCGCCCGCACGGTCGGCTGGGTCGCTCAGTGGAACGAAATGATCGAGGATCCGAGCCAGAAGATCGGCCGTCCGCGTCAGCTCTACACGGGCTATACCGAACGCCCCTACGTTCCGATCGACAAGCGCTAAGCCGCTTCGCCGAACGGCAAAAGATCGAAGGGCCGCCCATTGGGCGGCCCTTTTCTTTTGATCTCATCTATCCCCAAGATACCTGGCAACGACGCCCGCCGCCGCGTTGGCCGGACCACCGGGCGGCCCTTGCAGCAGCGCCATCGCCTCGCGACAGCGCAGGCGCTGGGCCTCGGCGGCATCGGGGTCGTTCAACAAGGACGCCAGGGCCGGGGCCAGTTTGTCCGCGCGACAATCTTCCTGCAGGTACTCCGGCATGACCTGAGTGTTCATCAGGATATTGACCAGCCCGACATGGGGAATCTTGATCATCCGCCGGGCGATGGCCGCACTGAGCGGCGAAACCTTGTAGGCGACAATACTGGGAACCCCTGCTGCCGCCAGTTCCAGCGTTACCGTGCCCGATGCCGCCAGGGCTGCATCGGCCGCGGCAAAAGCACCCCATTTATCGCGGCTGCCGGTCACGACAAGCCCCTGCCCCGGCCACTCGGCGACAGCCGCACGCACGCGGCCCTGGTGACGGTCCAGGGTCGGCACGACGACCGTCCCATTCCAGCCACCGTCCCGAAGGCGCACCAGGGTTTCACCGAACACCGGCAGGTGCCTGTCCAATTCTCCGCCCCGCGAACCGGGCAAGGCGACCAAAACCGGCGTTTCAGGCGCGATCCCATGGCGCGCGCGGAATTCAGCCGCCCGCTTGTCCGCCCCCGGCGCGGCCCCTTCGGACAGGGCGATAGGATGGCCGACGAAGGTCGCGGCCAGCCCCTCGCGCTCGAAATACGGCGGCTCGAACGGATAGAGGCATAGAAGATGCGTCAGGAACTTCGCAACATCGCGCGCCCGGCCCGGCCGCCAGGCCCAGACCGTCGGCGCGACATAATGAACAATGGGCATTCCCCGGCGTTCTTTACGGACCTTGCGGGCGACACGAAAGCAGAAATCCGGGGAATCAATGGTCACCAGGACCGCCGGTTGCCTGGCCAGGACATCGGCCCGCGCCTCGGCGATGCGTTTCAGTAACTGAGGCAGCTTCGGCGCGACCTCGGCCAACCCCATGACAGCCAAATCATCCATGGGAAACAGGCTTCGCAGCCCTTCAGCTTCCATCAAGGGGCCACCGATCCCGGCGAATTGGACGCCGTCGCCCAGTTGCGCCCGAAGGGCCCCCATCATCGCGGCCCCCAGGGCGTCGCCAGAGGCCTCGCCCGCGATTAGGTATACCAGCGGCCCATTCATGACAGATCCGCCTCTGAGAAGCCGTAGAGGACGATACCGGCGGCATCGGCGCGGCGGATCATCTCGTCCCGGTCCAGGGTCATCGCGCGCCCTGCCTCAATGGCGACCGCCCGCAGGCCCGCTGCATGGGCCTGATCGACCGTATCGGGGCCGACAGCAGGCAAGTCGACACGCGGCTCTTGCTCCGGCTTCATCGCTTTCACCAACACACCGCCCCGCGCTTCCGGCCCTGCGGCGGCAATCATCGCCTCGGTCCCAGCGGGGCCTTCTTGGCAAACGACCGCGCCCCGCGCGGAAATGACAGCCTGACCGGCGTCCTGCCGGCCCAGCTCGCGCGCGCCTTTAATTCCCGCGACAAGATCGTCCCGAAGGTCATCCGGCAACATCACTCCGCCCATCACCCCGGGAGAGGCCAGCAAATCAGGCGCGATCTGATGCGGGGCCAGTACGGTGAACCCTTCGTCCACCTCCAGCGCCTTCAGGATCGCACGCAACAAGCCGTCGTCCCCCAGGCCGTAGGCCTTGGACCGCGCCAAAAAGCGCGCCGTCCATAGATCGGGGATCAGCTCGCTCGCCTTCGGTTTGCGCACGGAGCCGGACAGGACGAGCTCAGAAATATTGTTTGATTTCAGTCTTTTGATGATCGCCCCGACCGCACCCAGGCGGAACGATTCAACGTCGGCATCGCCGAAGCGCGTCGCATCGCCCTGCCCCTTCAGGGCCGCGACGAACACGGGCCGCCCGGCCGCGCGACATCGTTGCACGAGGATTTCGGGCAGCAGGCCGCCGCCCGCGATAATACCGATGCCCGCCAAGTTAGGCGGCATCCTCCACCAGGGGCTGGCAGATCGAGCGGGAAGAGTCGGAGCGGATGAACTCGACGATTTCCATCACCGGCTGGTTGTCGCCAAACAGCTCCGCCACGTCGTCCAGACGCTCGGCCATGGTGCCTTCCTGCGCGAAGATCAGGCGATAGGCTTGGCGCAGGGCGTGGATCGTCTCACGGTCGAAGCCGCGACGCTTCAGACCGACCAGGTTCAAGCCTTCCAGCTTGGCCCGGTTGCCGGTAACGGAGCCATAAGGGATCACGTCCTGGGTCACGCCCGTCATCCCGCCGATCATGGAGTGCCGACCGATGCGGACGAACTGATGCACGGCGGACAAGCCGCCCAGGATCACCCAATCCTCGATCACCACATGCCCCGCCAGGGTCGCGTTATTCACCAGGATCACGTTGTCGGCGATCATGCAGTCATGGGCGACGTGGGCGCCGACCATGAACAGACAGTTGTTGCCGACACGAGTTTCCAGGCCGCCGCCTTCGGTGCCCGGGTTCATGGTGACGTGTTCACGAATGATGTTGTTGGCCCCGACGACAAGGCGCGATTCCTCGCCCTTGAACTTCAGGTCCTGGGGCTGATGGCCCAGCGAGGCAAAGGGAAAGATACGGGTATGGGCCCCAACATGGGTATGTCCCTCGACCACCACATGCGACAGCAATTCGACGCCATCTTCCAAGCGGACATTCGGGCCGACCACGCAGAATGGGCCGACTTTGACATCGGCTCCGATTTCCGCGCCCGGATCGACCACGGCGGTCGCGTGAATATCGGTCATTTTTGTCTCGCGATCATGGCTGAATACACAGCCTCTGCCTTCAGGACGCCATCAGCCATGGCGCGGCCTTTGAATTTCCATACATCGCCGCGGCTCTGGATCTTTTCGACCTCGATCCGCAGGCAGTCACCGGGCACCACAGGCTTGCGGAAGCGCGCGTTCTCGACGGTCATGAAATAAACCAGCGCGTCCTTGACGTCGTCCAGCCCAGCCATGACCAGCACGCCGGCGGTCTGGGCCATGGCTTCAACCACCAGCACACCCGGCATGATCGGATGGCCCGGGAAATGCCCTTGGAAGAACGGCTCATTGATCGTCACGTTCTTGATGCCAACCCCGCTCTCGCCGGGGATCGCCTCGACGACCTTATCAATCAGCAGGAATGGATACCGATGCGGAATCATTTCCATGATCCGATTGATATCGATTTCCAAGGTTCCCTTGCTAGCCTCGGAATCCATCGGCCCTAATCTCCTTTCTTCCTGACCAATCTGGACAGCGCGGCCGATTCCCTCAGCCAATCGCGCATATCCTTGGCGGGAGAACCGCCGATGGTCGCACCGGGCGCAACGTCGCGCATCACGCCGCTCTGCGCGGCGATGCGAGCGCCTTTACCAACCGTCAGATGGCCGGTCAAGCCTGCCTGCCCGCCGATCATAACAAAATCATCAACATGGGTACTGCCGGAAATACCGACCTGGCTGACGATGATGCACCCCCGCCCGATCTGCACGTTGTGAGCGATTTGAACCAGATTATCGATCTTGGAGCCTTGGCCGATCACCGTGTCCGGCCCGGCACCGCGGTCGATAGTCGTATTCGCCCCGATTTCAACGTCAGACTCGATCACCACTCGGCCCAATTGCGGCACTTTAAGGTGACCGGCGGGACCGGGGGCAAAGCCGAAACCATCCTGCCCCGCACGGACGCCCGGGTGAATGATAACCCGGTCGCCGATAACGCAATGTTGCAGGGTGGCACCCGCCCCGATAATGCAGTCGGTGCCGATGGTCACGCCCCGGTCGATCACAGCACCCGGCCCGACCAGCGTGTTTTCACCGATCACGGCGCCATCCTGAATGACCGCGGTCGGCTCGATGCGGGCCGAGGCGGCCACCTCGGCCGTCGGCGCGACGAACGCCCCCGCCTGCACCCCCGGCACGACCGGCGGGCGCGGATAAAACATCGTGGCCGCAATGGCATAAGCCCGATAGGGATCATTGCTCAACAGCAAGGCCGCCCCTTCGGGTGCCTGCGCTTCAAGCTCGGGAACGGCAAAAATCGCCGACGCCTTGGTTTCGCGAAAGGCGTCCAGGTATTTGCGGTTATCGATAAAGGTCAGATGCCCATCACCGGCCGAGCCGAGCGGCATAACGTCGACGACATCCATGTCGCTAGACGCCTCGGGCCCCAGGGTCGCCCCCGTGGCTTCCGCCAACTGGTTCAGCGTGAAGGGCCCGGCCCTCGTGAAAAAGCGGGGGTCGGCCATGGCTGAATTATTTCGCTGGGGCCGTGACCTTGACCGCCGGCAGCCGCTTATCAAGGCGCGCCAGAACCTCCGGCGTCACTTCGATCGGCGGGTGAACGACGATGGTCGCGCTTTTGCGGAAGACCAAGCCATAGGAACGCTCGTTCGCCAGTTCCAGAACGATCTGGTGGAAGACCTTCTGCACTTCGATCACGGCTTCCGCGTTGGCGCGGTCCAGTTGCTGGTTGCGTGACTGAACCAGGCGCTGCACCTCGGCAACCTTCTGATCGAACTTACGGCGCTCTTCGTCGAAGGCATCCGGCGACAGAACCGTGCGCTTGCGGCGCAATTCTTCATTGGCGGTGCGCAGTTCGCCCTGCTTCTTCTCGATCTCTTCCTGGTAGGACTTACGCAGCGAAGACACTTGATCGCGAATGTTCTTCATCGCCTTGGCTTCGCGCAAAATCCGCTGAACGTCCAACACTGCGACCTGAGCCGCACGGGCGTTGATATCCGCAGCGGTCGCCGGCTGAGCAGGCGCCGTAGCCTGCTGGGCCTGCGCGATGCCGGGAACCGTCAGGCACGCAGCAACAGCCAGCGCGCGCCAGGGGTGAAGTGTGCGGATGTCGAACAAAAGAACCTCCTAAAACCGCGTACCGAAATTCACGCGGACAATTTCCGTTTCATCAAACGATTCCTTCATGAGCGGAATCCCGAGATCCAACCCCAAAGGACCAAACGGCGACTTCCAGGTCACGCCGAAGCCCAGCGATGCGCGCAGGCTTCCCGTATCGCCGATACCGGACCGCGTCGTCGCGATCTCGCCGGCGCTACCGATATCGGTAAACAGACGACCGGAGACGCCAAGTTCGGAAGGTAGCCCCAGCGGGAAGCCGAGTTCAACCGTACCGGTATACATCCATTCGCCACCCAGGGAGTCGTCGGTGGACAGGTCACGCGGACCGACACCACCCGTCGCGAAGCCACGCAAATCGCGGCCGCCGACGAAGAAGCGTTCAGACAACAGGACGTCGTCCGACAAGGCCACGACATAGCCGGCCTTACCGCCGACCGTCAGCAGGAAGCCCTCGTGGGGCGTCCAGTGGTAGGCGCCGGACAGGATGTTCTTAACGCTGTAGACATCCCCGCCCAAGCCCGAGAGGTTCGTCGCTAAGCGGGCGTAATACCCCTTGGTCGGCTCGATCCGACTATCGCGGGTATCATAAGAAATGCCATGCTCAACCGACGAGAACAGGTTGGTGCCCGCCGCGTCCTGAACGACCAGGGACGCTGCGGAATCGACGTCGGTGATCGACTCGCTGCGAAGTTCGTACGACCAGTTCTGGGTCAAAAGCTCGGTAATGTGATACCCAGCACGCAGGCGGAAACCGGTGCGTTTCTTATCGAATGAGCCGTAATCCTGTAGATCCTCGGTTACACGGAACAGGTCGACGCCCGCCGTGATGTCACGGTTAAGGAAGAACGGCTCCGTGAACTTGAGGTCAATTTCGCTACGACGCGCCGCGATGATGAAGCGCAGGGCAAGGTCACGGCCGGTACCCAACAGGTTCCGTTCGCGAAGCCCAAAGTCACCCAGCACGCCTTGGTCGGTCGAATAGCCCGCCCCGATCGAAATCGAGCCCGTGGACTTTTCACGTACCGAAACGTTGATCACCGCCTTATCCGGCGCACTTCCCGGAACCGGCTCCAATTCAACGGATTCGAAGAAGTCCAGGTTCTGAATACGGGTCCGCGACCGGCGCAATTTGGCCGAATTGAAGGCGTCGCCTTCGACCAGGCGGAATTCACGGCGGATAACGTCGTCCTTGGTCCGAACGTTGCCCACGATGTTGATCCGTTCGACGAAGACGCGCGGCCCTTCATTGATTTCGAACACCACGTCGATCGTCCGCTTATCGCGATCACGATCCAGGCGCGGGCGCACTTCGACGAAGGCAAAGCCTTTTTCGCCGACTGCTTCGGTCAGTTTCTGAATAGTGGCATCGACCTCGCTGGCGTCGTACCAATCGCCTTGGTCGATATCGACCTCCTTGCGAATGGCGTCGATGTCGAGGTTTCGGATCGTCGTCACCACGTCGACCTTGCCGAACCGATACCGCTTCCCTTCTTGGACGCTGAAGGTGATGAAGAAGTTCTTGCGATCACGGGTCAGTTCCGCCACGGCGGACTGCACGCGGAAATCGGCAAAGCCATTACGCAGATAGAACCGGCGCAGCAATTCGCGGTCCAGCGTCAGACGATCCGGGTCGTAGCTATCGTCGCTGGACAAGAAGCGATACCAGATGGATTCCTGCGTCTGAATATTTTCGCGCAGGTCATCATCATCGAAATAATCGTTTCCAATAAAGGAGATGCGGGCAACCTTGGTCGGGTCCCCTTCATTGATTTCAAACACCAGATCGATACGGTTTTGCGGCAGGCGAATGACCTTGGGCTCGACCGTGGCCCCGAAACGGCCGGTCGCGCGATAGACGGACAGAATACGCTGAAGATCGGCCTGGACCTTGGCGCGGGTAAAGATCACACGGGGGCGCAGCGTGACTTCCGCTTCCAGGGTGGAATCCTCGACCTTCTTGTTCCCCTCGAAGGCAACGCGGTTGATGATCGGGTTTTCAACCACGTTGACGATCAGGCGCGTGCCGTCCTGACGCATGGTCACGTCGGCGAACAGACCTGTCGCGAACAAGCTTTTCAGGGACCGGTTGATACGAACGGGATCAGCAACCTCCCCCTCTTTGATCAAGAGGTACGAGCGGATGGTGCCCGCTTCGATACGCTGCGCGCCCTCGACCACGATCTGGCTGATCGTGCCTCGGTTCTGCGCCCAAGCGCTCGGCGCCGCGGCCCAAAGGGCGGCGACCAATACAATCCCCAGCAGAACACGCGCAAGCCGGTCCAATGTCTTCCCCCGAACGTATGCCATTATCCCAGGTGACTGCCCTTATCGCCCGAAAATCATTGGCAATCCGTTAAATTAGTCCCTTGAACCAGGCGAAAACCCGATCCCAAGGCATTTGGGTTATATCATTCCAGGTCACGAAAACGACCAGAAACAGCACCAGCGCCAACCCGAAGCGCATGCCGTATTCCTCGATCTTCGGGGTCAACGGACGCCCACGCAGCCCTTCGGCGGCATAAAATACCAAACGCCCACCGTCCAGCACCGGCACCGGGAACAGGTTGATCAGGCCCAGGTTGACCGACAACGCGGCCATGAACATCACCAGTTCCTTGAAACCCAACTGGGCGATATCGCCGGAAAGCTGGGCAATCCGCAACGGCCCGCCCAGTTCTTCGGCCGAGCGATGGCCGGACAACATCTCACCCAGATGGCCAAGGATCTGACCCACCATGTCGGGCACGTACTTGAAGCCGAGATAGGCCGAGGTCATGACGTCCTGCGGCACATATTCGATGGCGCTGGGGTCGAACCGCACTCCCAACAGGCCGATCGGGGCCGCCTGCCCTTCTTCCTGATAGGTCTCCGGCGTCACCTTCAACGACAGCGTCTCAGCCCCACGGACGACTTCCATGGACAGCGGAACACCCGGCTTGGCCGAAACGATCCGCCGCAGGTCTTCGAACCACTTGATCGGCTCGCCGTCTATGGCGGTGATCCGGTCCCCGGCCATCAGTTGCGCGGTTTCCGCGGCACTGCCCGGCTGAACCTGCCCGACGGCGGCCAGCGGCCGCGCCGTTCCGACGATGCCGGCCAGCAAAGCAACCAGAACGGCGGCGAAAATGAAATTGGCGATCGGCCCGGCGGCGACGATCGCGGAACGCTGCCACAGCTTCTTGTGATGGAAGGAAACAGCCTTTTCCTCGGCCGGAAGCGGTTGCGCTTCGTCTTCCTCTTCCCAGCCCAGGTCGCCCTCGCCGAACATCTTGACGTAGCCGCCCAGCGGTATGGCGCTGACTTTCCAACGCGTTCCGTGTTTGTCATTCCAGCCGAACAATTCCGGCCCGAACCCAATGGAAAATACCTCGACCCGCACCCCGGCGCGGCGCGCCACCCAGTAGTGACCCCATTCATGGACGAAGACCAATACGGTCAATACGACCAGAAAGACCACGACGTAGTTAAAGGCGAAATCGACGATGTTCATCTGGGGTCCTTTTTCCGGCAGGCTGAAACCCTTGTTGGTGAAATACCCGAAATTTGGGAATTAACCAACTGATTTCGAAGCAATTTCCTCCGCCGCGCGGCGCCCTTCGGCGTCTGCTGCGAAGACATCGTCGAGCGAATTCAGGGGCCGGGCCGCGACCGTTTCCAGCACCTTTTCCACGACGTCGGTGATTTTCAGGAAACCCAATCCCCGTTCCAGGAACCAGGCCACGGCAACTTCGTTGGCGGCGTTCAATAAGGTAGGGGCGCTGCCCCCTTCCCGCAATGCCTCGCGGGCCAGACGAAGAGCCGGAAAACGCACCGGATCGGGGGCTTCGAAGGTCAGCGTTCCGATTTCTTCCAACGCCAGGCGCTGGGCCGGGGTTTCCACCCGCTTGGGCCAGGCCAGGGCATAGGCGATGGGCGTGCGCATATCGGGCGTTCCCAACTGCGCCAGGACCGAGCCGTCGACATAATCGACCATCGAATGGATCACCGACTGCGGGTGCACGAGAATTTCAATGCGCTCTTCCGGCACCGGGAACAGGTGGAAGGCTTCGATCAACTCCAACCCCTTGTTCATCATGGTCGCGGAATCGACGGAAATCTTGGCCCCCATGTCCCAATTGGGATGGGCCACGGCCTCGGCCGGTGTCACCGCCGCCAATTCATCCCGGGCCCGGGTCCGGAACGGCCCGCCGGAGGCGGTCAGAACAATCCGCCGGACCTTCTCCGGTTGATCGAAATCGAACACCTGAAAGATCGCGCTATGCTCGGAATCGACCGGCAGCAGGGTCGCCCCCGCTTCCTGGACTTCACGAACCATCAAGTCGCCTGCGGAAACCAGGCATTCCTTGTTGGCGAAGGCAACCGTGGCGCCCCGCCGAACGGCGTTCAATACGGGTTTCAGACCGGCCGCACCGACAATCCCGGCAACGACGATCTCCGCCGGATGGTCGCCGGCCTCGGCAATGGCGCCGGCGCCGGCGGCAGCCTCGACCGAAGACCCGGCCAGCGCGCTTTTCAGCTCGTCATATTTGCTTTCGTCACCGATGACCGCGCGCTTGGCGCCCAGCTTCTTGGCCTGCTCGGCCAGCAACGGCGCATTGCGGTGCGCGGTCAAAACCTCGGCTTGGAACGCGCCGGGATGACGCGCCAGGATATCGACCGTGTTGCAGCCGATCGACCCTGTCGACCCGAGTACGGTCACGCCGCGCGTGTTGTTCTCAACCGACGTCGTGTCCGCATTTAAGGCTAAATCCATCCGAAATCCTCGCGTTACCGCTTATTGAACCGTTTATTGCCAAATACCCGTTGCCGCCACGGCCAACGCCGCTGCCAACAAACCGTCGACCCGATCGAGTACGCCACCGTGACCAGGGATCAAACGCCCCGAATCCTTGACCTTGAAATGCCGCTTCGCGCCGGATTCAACCAAATCACCGATCTGGCATCCAATACTGCCGATCACCGCCGCAAACAGGAGGTGCGCATCGATCGTCCCGCCGGTCATGGACCATATCAGGATAGCCGCCCCCACCCCAATCAGCAAACCGCCGACGGCGCCGGAAATCGTCTTGGACGGACTGATTTTCGGGGCCAACTTGGGCCCGCCGACGGCCCGACCGACCAGATAGGCCCCAGTGTCCGTCGCCCAGGTAACGGCCAACAGAAACAGGATCATGTTGCGCCCGGCAAGATCGTCGCCTCGCATCAGGAACAGGACATAACAGGCGGCCAGAATGTAAATCCCGCCGCCGATAAGCCACGGAGCCTGCGAACGGGCCAGAACGGTCCATTCCCAGACCATTGCGATCGCGGCCACCCCTATCAGGATAGAAAACCAGATCCCGCCGAAGTAAACGGCGGCCACAACCGGCGGCAGCAGGACCAGCGCCGATAAGACCCGTTTATGAAATTCAGAAAGGACCAATAGCCCGAGTCTCCGCAACGATGTCCAGGTTTCGCACCTGGAACGGCTTAAGCCGTGGTGCCGCCGAAGCGACGTTCTCGACCGCGGAAGTCCTCCAACGCTTTGGCCAATTGATCAGATCCGAAATCAGGCCAAAACACATCGGTGAACACGAATTCGGCATAGGCCAACTGCCACAGCAGAAAATTGCTGATCCGTTGCTCGCCGCTGGTGCGGATCAGCAAATCCGGATCAGGCAAGTCGCTCGTATACAGAGCACCAGAGAACATCTCTTCGTCGATGTCCGCCGGATCAAGCTCTCCGCTCGCCGCCCGGGTCGCCAGAGCGCGCGCTGCATGAAGGATTTCCTGCCGTCCGCCGTAGGACAGCGCAATCGTCAGATTCAGCCGGGTGTTGGATATCGTCCGCTGCTCCGCATCGCGGATCAGGTTTTGAATGTCCGTGTCGAACCTCTCACGATCGCCGACAATGCGAAGGCGCACGCCCTCGCGATCCAATTCTCCGATTTCCTTGCGCAGATACAGGCGCAACAGGCCCATCAAGTCCGTGACTTCGCCCGAAGGGCGTTTCCAGTTCTCGGACGAGAATCCGAACAGCGTCAGGTACTGAACCCCTTGGTCGACCGCGGCTTTGACCGTCCGACGCACGGCCTCCGCGCCCGCTTTATGCCCCGCCGTACGCGGCAGACCCTTGGCGCGCGCCCACCGACCATTGCCGTCCATAATAATGGCGACATGGGCCGGAACGGTCGGTCCGTCGGATACTTGCAGCGGGGCAGTCGGCATGCGTTAGACCTCAGACCTGCATGATTTCCGCTTCCTTATGAGCGACGATTTCGTCGATCTTGGAAACGTGTTCATCGGTAACTTTCTGAATTTCGTCGGTATAGCCGTGAAACTCGTCTTCCGAGATATCACCGGCCTTTTCGGCATTTTTAAGCTCGTCCATGGCATGACGGCGCACGTTGCGCACGGAAATGCGGGCTTCTTCGGCGTATTTATGCGCGACCTTGCCCAATTCGGCGCGGCGTTCCTCGGTCAGGGCCGGGATCGGAACACGAACCAGCTGGCCGTCGGTCGCCGGGTTCAGGCCCAGGCCAGATTCCCGGATCGCCTTTTCAACGGCGCTGACCAAACCGCGATCCCAGACCTGGACCGTCAGCATGCGCGGTTCCGGCACGTTGATGGTGCCGACCTGGTTCATCGGCATGTCGCTGCCATAGGCGGTCACGGTGATCGGTTCCAGCAGGCTGGCTGCCGCACGTCCGGTGCGCAGGCCGCCCAATTCACGGTGCAGAACCTCGATGGCGCCTTCCATGCGCCGGGTCGTGTCGCCCTTCAAATCGGAAATACTGAAATCCGCCATAACGTCCTCCCGTTGCGACCGCGACGACGCGGTCCGGAGCGCCGGTTACCACCCGATCAATCGACCAGGGTAAACCGCCCCTCCCCTTTGATTACCTTGGAGAATTCTCCAGGATTGTGGATTGAAAACACGAGGATGGGAACCCGATTGTCGCGCGCCAACGCGATCGCCGAGGTATCCATCACCTTCAAGTCGCGGGCCAGGACATCCTGATACTTCAGGTTGTCGAAACGCACCGCATCCGGATTGGTTTTAGGGTCGCTGTCGTATACGCCGTCGACCTGTGTCCCCTTCAAAAGTGCGTCGCAGCCCATTTCCACCGCGCGCAGGGCCGCCGCGGTATCGGTGGTAAAGAACGGGTTTCCCGTCCCGGCCGCGAAAATGACTACCCTGCCCTTTTCCATATGACGCACGGCGCGCCGACGGATATAGGGCTCGCACACGGTCTGCATGGGAATGGCGGATTGAACGCGGGTCGCGACGCCTTTGGATTCAAGCACGCTTTGCACCGCCAGGGCGTTCATCACCGTGGCCAGCATGCCCATATAATCGGCGCTGGTCCGCTCGATGCCCTTGGCGGCCGAGGACACACCGCGAAAGATGTTTCCCGCCCCGATCACGAGGCAAACCTGCACGCCCATGGCGTGAACGTCGCAGACTTCGTCGCAGATCCGCCCCACCATGTCCGGGTCCAATCCGAAATCGCGTTGCCCCATAAGGGCTTCACCCGAAAGTTTCAGAAGGACTCGCTGGTATTTAGGATCGTCGGACACGGGCGCTTTTCCATCGAAATCCGCCGCCGGACCTTGCTTAGGGGCACCGGCGGCGGGAAATAGATTCGGGGTGACAGTTTACATCACCCGAAGATCGGCGTCTCGCCCGGCGCCCGACCGGGCGCCGAAACAAGGCGCGGACGGCTTAGACGCCGGCTGCCGCAGCAACCTCGGCGGCGAAGTCGCCTTCTTCTTTCTCGATGCCTTCGCCCAGGACGAACATCTTGAAACCATTGACGGAAACGGCGCCACCGGCGTCCTTTCCAGCGGCTTCAACAGCCTTCGAAACCTGAGTTTCACCGTCGATCACGAAGGTCTGATCCAACAGGCAGACTTCTTCGTAGAACTTACGCAGACGGCCTTCGACCATCTTGCCGATGATCTCTTCCGGCTTGCCCGATTCGCGAGCCTGTTCGGACAGAACGGCGCGTTCACGCTCAAGCGCTTCCGGATCCAGATCATCGCGGGAAACAGCCTGCGGCTTGGCGGCGGCGACATGCATGGCCAGCTGCTTTCCGAAAGCTTCCAGCTTGCCCTTGTCGCCTTCGGATTCCAGACCGACCAGAACGGCGATCTTGCCGATGCCGTCGGCCATGGCGTTGTGAACGTACGATGCCAGCACGCCGTTACCGACGGACAGGGATTCGCAACGACGGATGGTCATGTTTTCACCGATGGTGGCGATCATGTCGGTCAGCTTTTCCGACACGGTGCCGCCACCCGGGAATTCCGTGGCCAGCAGTTTGTCCAGGTCGCCGTCGGCGGTCAGGGCCAGTTCGGCGATCTGACGGACGAAGCCCTGGAACTGTTCGTTACGGGACACGAAGTCCGTTTCCGAGTTCACTTCGACGACCGCGCCCTTGGTGCCGGAAACGGCAACGGCGACGAGGCCTTCCGCAGCGACACGGCCGGCCTTCTTGGCGGCGGCCGCCAGGCCTTTGGTGCGCAGCCAGTCGATCGCCTGCTCCAGGTCACCGCCGTTTTCCGACAGCGCCTTCTTGCAGTCCATCATGCCGGCACCGGATTTTTCACGAAGCTCCTTAACAAGAGCCGCAGTGATTTCAGCCATGGTTTTACCTTCTCTTCAAAACGTACGTGGGTCGCCTAAGGCGTAGGAAAACCCGGCGTTAGGACGCCGGGGTCGCTTCCCCGCCTTCGGCCGGAGCTGCTTCGGCAGCGACGGCTTCCGGCGCGGCTTCCTCAGCAACGGCGGCGTCGGCTTCCTCGATCGGGCCACCGGCGTTCTCATCGGCGCCCAGGTCCACACCGGACTGGGACAGAGAAGCGGACAGACCGTCCAGAACGGAATCGGCAACCAGGTTGCAATACATAGAAACGGCGCGGATGGCGTCGTCGTTGCCCGGGATCGGATAGGTGATGCCGGCCGGATCGCTGTTCGAGTCGATCACCGCAACCACCGGGATGCCCAGCTTGTTGGCTTCGGCGACGGCAATGTCTTCCTTGTTGGTGTCGATCAGGAAGATGATGTCCGGCAGGCCGCCCATGTCCTTGATGCCGCCCAGCGCGCGTTCCAGCTTTTCCTGCTCGCGGGTCAGGCCCAGCTGCTCACGCTTGGTCAGGCCCTGAACTTCCTGGCCGCCCAGCTTTTCGTCCAACTCGCGCAGACGGGCGATGGACTTGGAGATGGTCTGCCAGTTGGTCAGCATGCCACCGAGCCAGCGGTGATTGACGTAATACTGCCCGCACTTCTTGGCGGCTTCGGCAATACGCGGCGCAGCGGCGCGCTTGGTGCCGACGAACAGGATGCGGCCGTTGGACGCGACGACGTCGCGAACGGCGGACAGGGCCTGATGCAGCATGGGAACGGTCTGGCGCAGGTCGATGATGTGGATGCCGTTACGGTCGCCGTACAGGTACGACGCCATTTTCGGGTTCCAACGACGGGTGCTGTGACCAAAGTGAACGCCAGCTTCCAACAGCTGACGCATGGTGAACGACGGAATCGCCATGGTAATACCTCTTCTCCGGTTAAGCCTCCGCGGGTGTCATCCAGGCCCCTGCCTGGACACCGGAGCGGCAGAACCCGTGAATTTGCACGAGCCGCCGCGTTCCCGCGTGCGATATGGGGCGGGTTCTATAGGCTCAGGGCCCGCCGATCAAGGGAAAAAGGTGTTACGGTTTGACGAAGGAAACTCAGCCTTCGACGACTTCGAGCACGCCCTGCACCGATTTCAGGGCCTGGATCACCGCTGGAGAGACGGCGTAACGCTCATTCAGGGTCAACACGACCTCGCGATTATCCTCCAGGCGCGGGACGACATGGACCGGCACCCGGCCCTTGCCCTGCTCTTCCAGAACCTCGCGCAGCGGCACCAGCGGGCTGGTCCCGCCGATCACCACCGTGACCTCGGCGACCGAGTTCAGAGCGGCGCTTTCCAAGGGGCGCAGCCCCTGGATCATGAAGCGCGGGGCCTCGGCTTCGATCTGAACATCCATATCGATCAGGAACGAATTGCCTTCCTGAAGGTTTTCGCGGTTCCCGGCCAGGACCTCGGAGAACATGATCCCCTCGAACGTGCCCGTGGTGTCCGAGAAACTGACAAAGGCATAGCGCGAGCCCTTGGCCGAGGTCCGCTCCTTCATCGCAACCAGCGTCCCGGCCATGCGCTTGTGCCCGGGCCGCCCGGCGGCCAGGATTTCGGCGAAGCTGGTGACCTTCTGCTTTTCAAGCATGCTCTCATAAGGCTGCAGCGGATGGGACGACAGGTAGAACCCGACGGCGTCGAATTCTTCCTTGAGCCGGTCCATCGGATTCCAGTCGGCGATATTGTCGAGGCGGATTTCCGCAACCTGCGGGGCCTCACCGCCACCGCCGCCGAACAAGCCCATCTGGTTCGATGTCCTGTCCTGATGGGCGGTCTGCGCTTCCTTGAGGATCCGCTCCAGCCCGGTATAGAGCTGCCGCCGATTGGGGTTCAGGCTGTCCAACGCACCGGCGCGGACCAGGTTTTCCATCTGCCGCTTGTTGATGATCTTGGGATCGAGGCGATGGGCGAAGTCGGCAACGTCCTTGTACGGGCCGTTTTCCGTGCGTTCCTGGACGAGCGAGGCCATGGCCCCCTCACCCACGTTCTTGATCGCCGCCAGGGCGTAACGGATGGCGCTTTCGCCGCCGTCGCGTTCGACCGAGAACCGAACCAGCGATTTGTTGACGTCCGGCGACAGCAGATCGACGCCCATGCGGTCCAGCTCCTGCTTGAACACGTTCAGCTTGTCCGTGTTGTGCTGGTCCAGGGTCATCGACGCGGCCAGGAATTCGACCGGGTGGTTGGCTTTCAGGTAGGCCGTTTGATAGGCGACCAGGGCATAGGCGGCGGCGTGCGATTTGTTGAAGCCGTAGCCCGCGAACTTGGCGACCTGATCGAAGATTTCCGACGCCTTGGTGCCGTCGACCCCGCGCGCGACCGCACCGTCGACGAACAACTGGCGCTGTTCGTCCATCTCTTCCTTGATCTTCTTACCCATGGCGCGGCGCAGAAGGTCGGCGCCGCCGAGGGTGTAGCCGGACAACAACTGCGCGGCCTGCATAACCTGTTCCTGGTAGATCATGATGCCGAAGGTCTCGGTCAGGATCGGCTCCAGGATCGGGTGCATGTAGTCGGGCGTCTCTTCGCCCTTTTTGCAGGCGATGTAGCTCGGGATGTTATCCATCGGGCCCGGACGGTATAGGGCCACGACGGCGATGATGTCTTCGAAGGTATCGGCCTTCATCTGGCGCAGGACGTCGCGCATGCCCTGACTTTCCAACTGGAACACGCCGGTCGTCTCGCCCCGCCCGATCATCTCGAACGTCGCTTTATCGTCGAGCGGGATGGTCGAAAGGTCGATCTCGACCCCCTTTTCCTTGCACAGCTCGACGGCGGTCGACAGCACGGTCAGGGTCTTCAGACCCAGGAAGTCGAACTTCACCAGACCCGCACTTTCCACGAACTTCATGTTGAAGCCGGTAACCGGCAAGTCGGAGCGCGGATCGCGGTATAGCGGAATGAGCTTCTGCAGCGGGCGGTCGCCGATCACCACGCCCGCGGCGTGGGTCGAGGCATGACGGAACAAGCCTTCGAGCTTCATCGCCAAATCGACCAGATGCTGGACCTGCGGGTCCTCTTTCATCATTTGGCGGATCTGCGGTTCGGCCTCGACCGCTTCGCCCAGGGTAACCGGGTTGGCCGGGTTGTTGGGCACCAGCTTGCAGATCTTGTCGATATACCCGTAGGGCATTTCCAGCACGCGCCCGACGTCGCGCAGCACGGCGCGGGCCTGCAGCTTACCGAAGGTGATGATCTGGGCGACGTGGTCGTTGCCGTATTTCTTCTGCACGTAGCGGATCACCTCGTCGCGGCGATCCTGGCAAAAGTCGATATCGAAGTCGGGCATGGACACGCGTTCCGGGTTCAGGAAGCGTTCGAACAGCAGCCCGAAACGAAGCGGGTCCAAATCGGTGATGGTCAAGGCCCAGGCAACGACCGAACCCGCACCCGAACCACGGCCCGGCCCCACCGGAATGCCGTGGTCCTTTGCCCAGCCGATGAAGTCGGCAACGATCAGGAAGTAGCCGGGGAAGCCCATTTCGTTGATCACGCCCAACTCGTAATCGAGCCTTTCGCGATACGGCTTGGCGGCTTCGTCCCGCGCCGCGTCGTCGACCATGCTTTCGGTATAGACATGAGCGACCAGACGCTTTTCCAGGCCTTCGACCGCCTGGGCGCGCAATTCGTCTTCTTCCGTACGGCCTTCGCCGCAATCGAACGGCGGCAGGATCGGGGCGATCTTTTCGACCATGAAGGCGCAGCGCTTGGCGATCACCAGGGTGTTGTCGACCGCTTCCGGCAGGTCTTCGAACACCCGGCGCATGTCAGCCGCGCCTTTGAACCAATGTTCGCCGGTCAGGCGGCGGCGCTCGGCCTCGGACACATAGGCGCTTTCGGCGATGCAGATCAGCGCATCGTGGGCTTCGAACATATCCGCCGTGGGGTAGAAGCATTCGTTGGTTGCGACCAGCGGCAGGTCCATGTCGTAGGCCATGTCGAGGAACGCGCCTTCGGTCTGTTCCTCGGCAATCATGCCATGGCGCAGAATTTCGACATAGGTCCGCCCGGCATAGGCAGCCGCCAGCCGTTCCAGCAATTCCCGCGCGGCATCGGCCTTGCCCTGCAACAGCAGTCGCCCGACCGGGCCGCCGGGCCCGCCGGTCAGCAGGATTAGACCCTGGTTGTATTGCAGCAGGGTTTCCAGGCTGATCGCCGTTTCGACATCGTCCTCGCCGTCCAAATAGGCGGCTTTGAGCATTTCCAGGATGTTGAGATAGCCGTCAGCGTTCTGCACCAGCAGAACCACCGAGGGTTCCCGTTCGCGCCGTGTCGCGTTGCCGTTGCCGGAATCGTCGGCTTCCATCCGCACGGTGACCTGACAACCGATGATCGGCTGAACGCCCTTTTCCCTTGCCGCCAGCGAGAATTCCAGCGCCCCGAACAGGTTGTTGGTATCGGTCACCGCGACCGCGGGCATTTCCATCTCGCGGCACATTTTGGCCAAGTCCTTAACGCGAATGGCGCCTTCGGACAGCGAATAGGCGGAATGAACCCGCAGGTGGACGAAATCAGCGTGGGACATGCCTGGGATCATTTCACAATCCGCGAGCCGAGCGGACTCTGGAAATGTCCACAGCGACGGGATAACTCCACGCGCCTTCGGCTAGGAAGACGATAGCGAAGATTTTTCAAGATATTAGGGATCAGGTGACCAGGGTCACTAAAACATCCGGAACGATCATGTTAGGGTTTTCTCAAATTGGGTTATGCAGTGGAACCGCAACCCGATTCGAATGAATTTGACGACGCGGCCGGGCAACGTCCGGGCGGGAGGAGGCCCAGATGTTGAAGACTATTTTCCAGATCATGTTCGTCGTGTGCGTCATCGGCGCTTATTCGAACAATGCCCAGGCAGGATTCATCCCGACCGATAAAGCGGACCATCAAGGCTGGGCCTACGGTTACGGCACCGACCCCGACAAAAACAAGGACGACCCTAAGAGCATCGTCCCCGCGCAATGGAATCCCGTCGAAATTCGATGCCACCGCTGCTATCCGCTTTCCTCCCGCTACAACGCCGCCCAACAAGGCGTCCTGGATCTTCGTTATCAGCGAGAGATCAACCGCCGTCGCAAGGCCAGCCTCAAGCAAGAATTCGAAAGACGACGCGGTAAGGAAGGCCTGAGCCCGGACAAAGCCGCGCCGCTGATCGCGCTTCATATCGAATTGACCGAGGTGCTCGATGCTGAAGCGGCCCGGATCGACGCCGAACTGCCGCGCATGGAGCAGATGGCGGAATACCTCAGGGCCCGGCTCTCTGAGTGCGAAGGCTTCTGCCCGCCTTCGACAGAGACCGATCCGCCGCCAATGGTTCCCTACCTTCCGGACGATCTGCCCGAAATCGCGACCCTGAACTTCGATTGGACTGGTCCCTACAGAGACGACTGTCCCAAATGCGAACGTTTGGTTCGACGGCTGAACGAACTGCCGCATTTGGCGCATGACCGCCAGGTCCCGCGCCAAAACGCAGTCAATGAAATCGCGAACCTTCGCGTCGACCGACGAATGGCGGGCTACGCCGGCTATTCCTCAGGCTATCGAGACAGCGAGCAGATCAACAAACGCATCGAAGAACTGCAGGAAACCATCGCGCTCATCGACGAACAACTGGCCGAGATCAAACGGAATTTCGATAAGACGCTGGCCCTATACAACGACTGCATCAAGACCTGTCCGCAGAATGCCTGCCCCAAACCCCCGGCGGATAAACCCGTTACCGTCGGCTCGAACTCCGAGGTCGGCTCAGGGGCCCGATTGGGTCAAAAGGCGAAGGAAACCGTCACCAATGCCATCGGCGGCCTGCTGGGCGGTGGCGGAGGTGGCGGCGGGTTGTTTGGCGGCGGTGGCGGTGGCGGCCTGTTCGGCGGCGGCGGTGGCGGCTCGGACGTAGCCAAAGGCCCCGATACCGGTGACGACCCCGTCGCGGACGACGACAAGGCGACAACATCGGCGGGAGGCGCGAGCCTTAAAGCCGGCGCCGCACTGACCGACGACGGCCTGACCTTCAGCACGGAAATCACCGACGCGGCGGACGAAGGCACGTTCCAGGCCGTGGTGTTCGAGGATTCCCGTGGTCGGAGGCTGATCCCCTATCGCTACGTCATCTATTCCTTATGGGCGGAATGGACCCTGACCGTCAGCTGGACCTACGACCGCTATGTCGACGGCCAGCATGTCGAACACAAAGAAGGCGGCTGGAGCGAAAGCTGGACTGAAGACCTTGGCACCTTTGCCGCCCTGTTCCCGCGCGAAGGCGAGAAAGCCGGGATCTGGTACGAACTCGGCTTCGACAACGCATCCCACGGCGTGCAGAACCTGGGCAGTCTGTTCAAGGTCACCAAGGACGACTTCGCCAACGGTCCGATCAACGCGATTGTCCACGTGACCAAGCCCGGACAGGACCCGGTAACGACAATTCCGTTCGTGTTCGAACTGTCGCTCGTCGGGGATCGCATTATCACCAAGCCCGTCAACAGCACGCTGGCCAGTCGCCAAGGTTGCTACGACACCGCCACGAAGTAAGGCCGCGCCATAATCAGGGGCAAGATTGAACGACCGCCGTCGGCGTGGCATCTTCCTTTGAAAGAATGTCCACTTCGGGGAGAACAGCCTATGCCGCACGACGGGCATGATCACGACCATACCGAACCGCCCAGCGATATCGCGCTGCGCGTCAAATCACTGGAAAGCCTGCTGATCGACAAGGGCCTGATCGATCCTGCCGCCGTCGATGCGATGATCGACCGCTACGAACATCAGGTCGGCCCGCAGAACGGCAAAAAGGTCGTGGCCCGCGCCTGGACCGACCCGGCCTACCTGCAATGGCTGCGCGATGACCCGGTCGCCGCCATCGGCGATTTCGGCTTCAACGGTCGGCGCGGCGAAAAGATCGTCGCGGTCGAGAACGGGCCGAAGGTTCATAACCTGGTCGTCTGCACGCTGTGTTCCTGTTACCCGTGGAATGTCCTGGGCCTGCCGCCCGTTTGGTACAAATCCGCCCCCTATCGGTCCCGCGCCGTCTCGGACCCGCGCGGCGTAATGGCCGAATTCGGCACGACGTTGGCTGACGATGTCGAAGTCCGCGTTTGGGATTCGACGGCGGAGATGCGCTATCTGGTCCTGCCCGAACGCCCGGCGGGAACCGATGGCTGGTCGGCCGAGCAATTGGAAAAGCTGATCACCCGCAATTCCATGATCGGCGTCGAGAAAGCCAAATCCCCCGCCGACGTGAAGGACGATGCCTGATGGACAACGTACATGACATGGGCGGCATGCAGGCCTTTGGCCCCGTCAACGCGGAACCGGAGGACAAGGAACCCGTCTTTCACGCCGATTGGGAGCGCCACGCCTTCGCCGTGACCATGCTGTCGGGTTTTTTGGGCAAGTGGAATATCGACATGTCCCGCCACGCCCGGGAAAGCCAGAACCCGATCAACTACCTGCGTAACACCTATTACGAAAACTGGCTGGCCGGCACGCAAACCCTATTGGTCGACGCCGGCCTTGTTTCGCCCAAGGAAATGGCCAGCGGCAAAGCCGAAGGCTCGGCCGGAATCAAAGCCCCGGACGCGCAGACGGCGTTGGATTCCGTCCGCGGCGCCGGTGGGCCGATCGATGCCTCGGCCCCCGTCAATGCGGCCTTCGCCGTTGGGGACCGAGTACGCGTTCGCACCTTCCATCCCGAGGGACACACCCGCGCCCCCCGCTACGTGCGCGGCCGCGTCGGCGTGATCGATCGCTGTCACGGCCGCCATATCTTTCCCGATACCCATAGCAACGCACATGTCGAGGACCATCCCCTCTATTCCGTTCGGTTCGACGCGACTGAACTATGGGGGCCGCAGGGCGATGCCAGCTCAGTGGTCTATGCGGATTTGTGGGAACCGTATCTGGAAAGGGCGTGACCAAAGCATGGTCGACGAAGCGAAAGAGCCCGCGTTCTGCGAACCTTGGCAGGCCCAAGCCTTCGCCCTGGCGAATTCCCTGATCGATCAGGGTGTGTTTACCGCCGACGAATGGGCGCAGACGCTGGGTGACGAGATCAAGCGCGCCCAGGCCGCGGGCGACCCGGACACGGGCGAGACCTATTACAACCACTGGCTGGCGGCGCTGGAACGGCTCAGTTCCGAAAAGGGCCTGATCGGCGACGGCGAGGTCGAAACCCGGGCCGAGGAATGGCGCGATGCTTATCTGGCCACACCGCACGGCCAGGCCGTGTCCTTGAAGTAGCCGCCCCTTTATACAATCCGGAGGTTGCCATGAAGTTCCTGGCCCGCTTTAGCGATCTGTTCTACAGCCTGCTGCGCCTGATGACCGGCCTGCTGTTTCTGCAGCACGGCACGACGAAATACCTCAGCTTTCCGGTGACGAAGTATAGCGGCGTCGACCCGACGTCACTGATCGGCATGGCCGGAATGATCGAGCTTGTCGGCGGGGCGCTGGTCACCATCGGCCTGTTCACCCGGCCCGCCGCCTTCATCTGTTCCGGCACCATGGCCGTGGCCTATTTCCACGAACATTTCCCGCAGAGCTTCTTCCCAATCCTGAACTGGGGCGAGTTGAGCGCGCTGTACTGCTTTGCATTCCTCTACATCGCATCGGCGGGCGGCGGAAAGTGGAGCATCGACGCCCTGCGGTCGAAGCCGCGATAGGCGCGCGAATATAAATTCGGCAACGGATGTCACATCTGCCCTCGCCGCCTCGTCATGACGGTATCCCCATTGACGAAGGAAGCGACGATGACACCCAGACTGAACGACCCGTTGAAAGCCGCGCCCAAAACCGTCGCGGCGATGCTGAACTTCGGCAATGCCGTGGCCGACTGCGGGCTGGAACATACCATCTTGGAACTGGTCAAACTGCGGGCCTCGCAGATCAACGGCTGCGCCTTCTGCATCCATATGCACGCGACCGACCTGCGCAAACATGGCGAAAGCGAAATGCGGCTGTACATGTTGAACGCCTGGCGGGAATCCACCCTCTACACGCCCCGCGAACGGGCGGCCCTGGCCTGGACCGAAGCCCTGACCCGCGTTTCCGAAACCGGCGCGCCGGACGAGGATTATGCCTTGCTGCAGGCTGAATTCACCGAAGCGGAACAGGTCAACCTGACCTTCGCCATCGGTGCGATCAACGTCTGGAACCGAGTACAGGTCGGCTTTCGCGGCGCCCATCCCCTGGAACAAGCCGGTGACGCGGCCTGACCCCGAAACCGATACTTTCGAGGCGCACCGCCCCCGGCTGGTGCGTCTCGCCTATCGCATGCTCGGCTCCATGCTTGAAGCCGAAGACGTGGTGCAGGACGCTTGGCTGCGCTGGCGCGCCGTCGACGCGGACGGGGTCGAAGCCCCCGGCGCCTATCTGACCCGTATCGTCACGCGCCTTTGCCTCGATATTCTCAAATCCGCCAGGTCGCGGCGCGAGACCTATATCGGCCCCTGGCTGCCGGAGCCGATCGCCGAGCCGCCGGATGACGCCCTGCGCGCGGACGAACTGACCCTGACCCTGATGCTGGCGCTAGAGCGACTGTCGCCGCTGGAGCGCGCGGCTTTTCTGCTGCACGACGTGTTCGACGTACCGCTCGGCGACGTCGCGGCCACATTGGACCGCGATGCGGCGGCGGTGCGGCAATTGGCGTCGCGTGCCCGCAAGCATGTCCGCGAGGAACGACCCCGTTTTCCCATCAGCCGACAGGACGGTGAAACCATCGCCCGCGCCTTCTTCGCCGCCTCGACCAGCGGCGATGTCGAAGGTCTGCGGGCGCTCCTCGCCCAGGACGTAATCGTGCGTGCCGACGGCGGCGGCAAGGTCCTGGCCTTCCTAAATCCCATTATCCGGCTTGACCGCGTGCTGCGCATGTTCGCCGGGCTGCACCGCAAGCTGACGACGCAACCAGCCAAGTTCATCCAGCCGTTGTGGATCGACGGCCTGCCCGGTTATGTCAGCCGCGAGCGGGACAATGTGCTGCAGACGACCGCCCTCGCCGTCGAGGATGGCCGGGTCGTCGCGGTCTTCATCACGCGAAATCCGGACAAGCTGGTCGGTATCGCGGACCTGTTGGAACGCGGCAGCGGCAACAGCCAACACTAATCAGGGTTATTCGGGGAACAGGAACCCGTCGGTCAGGCGCAGGGTGCGGTCCATGCGCGCGGCCAACGCCGGGTTGTGCGTGGCGATCAGGGCCGCCAGACCGGCCCCGCGGGCCAGGCGCAGTAGGATCGTGAAGACCTCTTCCGCCGTGTGCGGATCGAGGTTCCCCGTCGGCTCGTCCGCCAACAGAACCTTGGGCGCGGTCGACAAGGCGCGGGCGATGGCGACACGCTGTTGCTCGCCGCCGGATAGGCGCGCCGGGCGGTGCGTCAATCGGTCTTCGAGCCCCATCCATTTCAGGATTTCCCGTGCGCGGTCCTTGGCATCCTTATGCGGGATGCCGGAAATGATCTGCGGAATGATGACGTTCTCCAGGGCGGAAAACTCAGCCAGCAGGTGATGGTACTGATAGACGAAGCCCAGGTTATGGCGTCGGGCCAGCGTGCGCTGCTCGTCGTTCATGGCGCTGCAGTTCTGACCACAGACCTCGACCGTGCCTTCGTCCGGGGATTCCAAAAGCCCCGCGATATGCAGCAAGGTCGATTTGCCCGCGCCGGACGGGCCGACCAGGGCCACGATCTCGCCGGGGCGAACGGTCAGATCGACCCCTTTCAGGATGTCCAGATCCGAGCGCCCTTGATGAAACGTCCGGCGGACGCCGCGCAGGGCCAGGGCGGCGGTCTCACTCATAGCGCAGGGCCTCCGCCGGGTCGGTCCGCGCCGCGCGCCAAGACGGATAGATCGTCGCCAGGAA
>CAXGUG010000047.1:0-28222 GCA_964012715.1 uncultured Rhodospirillaceae bacterium
TCGGCGTTGAGGCTGCGGATGATCTGCTTGGCCGTCGCGACGCGCTCCGGTCCTACATCAGCCACCTTATTGAGGACCACCACGTCCGCGAACTCGATCTGTTCGGTCAGGAGCTGAACCAGGGTGCGGTCGTCTTCCTCACCCAGGGTCTCGCCCCGGTCCTCCAGAAAGTCGTGGCTGGAGAAATCGGCCAGCAGGTTCACCGCGTCGACCACGGTCACCATCGTATCGAGGCGCGCCACATCCGACAGACTGTTCCCGTCCTCGTCCCTGAATTCAAAGGTCGCCGCCACCGGCAGGGGTTCCGAGATGCCCGTGGATTCGATCAGCAGGTAATCGAACTTGCCTTCCTTCGCCAAACGCGAAACCTCGGCCAACAGGTCGTCGCGCAGGGTGCAGCAGATGCAACCGTTGGACATTTCGACCAGGGTTTCGTCCATATGGCTCAACTCCGCGCCGCCTTCACGGATCAGATCGGCGTCGATGTTGACCTCGGACATGTCGTTGACGATCACCGCAACCCTGCGGCCTTCTCGGTTGCCGAGCACGCGATTCAAAAGCGTCGTCTTCCCGGCCCCCAGGAAGCCCGACAGAACGGTCACCGGCAGGCGATCTTGCGCCGCGTTCATCGCCGCGACCCAAGCAGCACAGTTCGGAATCGATACGTGGGGTCGGCCCTGCTCATGTCTTAATTCCTCATGCCAATGTAGGTTATGTTATAACATAACATATCAATGACACAACAATCGCTTCAAGGCCGAATTCATTGCTGATCTCGGCCCCGGCGAACCATTCACCGCAGGACGGGAAGGTCGACCGGCGACACCGCCGCCGTGATCAATCAGACGTAGTTGGAAACTTCGACCAGGTTGCTGTCCGGGTCGCGGAAGTAGATCGAGCGCAGTTCACCCATCGCGCCCGTGCGCTTTGACGGCTGGACCTCGATCTCGACTCCGACGCTTTCCAGATGCGCCTGAACCTGCTCGATCGGGGTATCCGTGATCAGGCAGAAATCCCCCGCCCCGGTCACCGGGTTAACGCCCTTGGGCTCGTAGGGGCTCGGAAACGGATGCAGGTTGATCTTGTTGTTGCCGAACAACAGGGCCGAGCGGATATCGCCCGGGCGGGCCTCGAAATCTTCCCGCGTCATGCCCAGCGCCCGTTCATAGAACTCACAGGTTTTGTCCACGTCGGCGACGGTCAGGACAAAATGGTCGATACGGTCGATGGCAAAAGGCGCGGTCATGGATTGATTCCTCAGGGTCTGTTTTCTTGTGACTTGGGAGAAAGGCCGGCACGGCGATGTTTTTGTTATTTGCCGCGAATCTCAGCGATGATTTCGTCGGCGACGCGGTCGGCGTCGTCCGGGTCAACCTGGCAGGTTCCGACTGCGACATGACCGCCGCCGCCGTATTTCAGCAACAGCGAGCCGACGTTGGCGCCGTTGGAGCGGTCCAGAATGGACTTACCGACGGCGATTTCGACCCGCCCCTTTTCGGGCAGGTTGGTCATATGGACCGAAATGTTGCACTGGGGGTATAGCGCATAAACCAGGAAGCGATTGACCGTGTAGACCGTATCCTCGCCGCGCAGATCGACGCGCACCACGTTGTCCAAGACTTCGGCGCAACGCTTCATCTGAATTTCGGCGAATTCCTCATTCAGGATATAGGCCTGCACGCGCTCGGCTACATCTGGAATCTGAAGGATTTCCTCGACCGGGTGATGACGGCAATAGGTCATCATATCGATCATCAACTGCTCTTCAGACACGGAAAAATGCTTCAACCGCGCCAACCCGGTGCGCCCGTCGAGAATGAAGTTGAGCAGCGTATATCCGTCGGGGGCGAGAATTTCCTCTTCGGTGAAGCCGGCGGAATCAGCCTTGTCCACGGCATCTATCAGCGCCGGATTGACCAGGGGGAAGCCCTTCTTGCCGCCGAAATGGTCGTAGACCACCCGCGCCGCAGACGGCGCTTTTGGGTCGATCACGCGGTTTTCGACGGTGCCGACACGTTCTTGTTCACTGATGTGGTGGTCGAAGCAAAGGTGCACGCCCGGTACGTACGGCAGGTTGGTGGTGATGTCGTTCGCGGTAACTTCGATCTGGCCGTGCTGCATATCGCGCGGATGAGCGAACATGACCGTATCGATCATTTCGCGCTCCATGAACAGGGCGCCGCAAACCACGCCGTCGAAATCCGGCCGCGTAATCAGCCGGTAACTGCCCCTGTCCGCGCTCATGCCCGTTTCCTCGCCCTTTGCGGTTCGGTATTCGTTCTGCCGAAAGTACCGCCTCTGATCCGCACTTGGCAACATGAACCAAGGTCATGGAAAGACTGGCGGTAATCGGTGCAGCATCCCGCGCTCACCTGAGATATGGTATAGCCCAGATTCAGCACGGTCATACAGACCGATGCAGACACATAAGACGGCAACGAAGGGAACGACCATGGCCGATCATCACGACGATCATCATCATCACGATCATGTCCATGGGCCCGGTTGCGGCCATGACCATAGCCATGACGAAGACGACCATACGCTGAGCGTGCAGATCGCCAACCAGATCATCAATGTCGCCAATTCCCGCCTGGAAAGCGGCCTGCCGCCCGAAGTGATCGCCGCCGGCATGCGCCATGCCGCGGCCAATTTCTCGGCCTTTGTTGCGCAGCATATGGACCCTGAGGCGCTTACCGACGGTCGCCTGATCGAAGAGTTCGATCATATGCTGGGGTATTATGCCCAGGTTCACGGCGGCCAAGGACAGGCGCAACAAAGCCCGACCGGCCTGCACGACCTAGTCAATCAAGTTAAAGACGAGTTTTGATCAAAGGATCGGCGCGCGCCGTTAAGACGGCGCCGCCGCTTTCCTTGTTCCGCAGCCTTTATTCGGCAGCTCCGGCCCGGCTGGCCGGTTCGGCGGCACCCTCGGCGTGATAACGCTCGAGAATTTCAACTTCCTCTGACGAACCCATCATCACCGGCACGCGCTGGTGAATATCCGTCGGAGGCACGTCGAGAATCGGCATCAGGCCTGTCGTCGCCCGCCCGCCGGCATGTTCGATGATCATCGCCATCGGCGAGGCTTCGTACAACAAACGCAAGCGCCCGCCCTTGGCGCGGCATTTCTCGTCGACCGGATACATGAACACACCGCCACGCGAAATCGCGCGATGCACATCCGCAACCATGGCCGCGACCCAACGCATGTTGAAATCACGCCCACGGGGGCCGGTTTTACCAGCCAAGCATTCCCCGATGTAACGGGTCACCGGCGGCTCCCAGAACCGCTGGTTCGAAGCATTAATGGCAAATTCCTTGGCTTGGTCCGGAATCCGGACATCACGCTCGGTCAGCACGAATTCACCGACGCCCGGATCCAAGGTGAATTTGGACACGCCCTTGCCTTCCAGGGTCAGCAGCATCGTGGTCGATGCGGAATAAAGCACATAGCCCGCGGCAACCTGTTTACGCCCGGGTTGCAGGAAATCTTCCCTGGTCGCCAGACGCGACGGGTCGGGCGAGCGGAGAACCGAGAAAATCGTGCCGACCGGGCCGTTGATTTCAATATTCGACGACCCGTCCAGCGGATCAAACACCAACAAGTATTTTCCACGCGGCTCGTCCATCGGGATGATATGCGGCTCATCCATCTCCTCGGATGCCAGCGCCGTCAGCTGCCCGCCGCGCCGCGTCCAGGTCAGGAAGGTCTGATTGGCGAGAACGTCCAGTTCCTTCTGGGTTTCGTCCTGAACGTTCTGCCCGACGGCGCCGCCCAGGTTTCCGGCCAGATCGCCATGGTTCACCAGGTTCGCGACAGCCTTGCACGCCGCCGCTATATCGTTGATCAGCGATGCCAATTCGCCCGTCGCCCGCGGCTCATCGCGAACGTCTTCATACATGAAATGGGCGAGTGTCAGTTTATCGCTACCCATGGTGTTTCCCTTGGTTGCTCTGGGGTTGCTCTGGTTATTGGCGAGCCGGCCAGCCCGAAACGTATGCCAGACCGAACCATCCGAGGCCAGATTTTTCGCCCCCGAACCGAGGAACGGAGCCAGCGACCGCCGGGGCGATGCCCGGCGGGTCACGGTATCCGATCAAATTGTCCGGAAGAAGAAAATTGGCGTCCCCAAGGGGATTCGAACCCCTGTCTCCTCCGTGAAAGGGAGGTGTCCTAGGCCGGGCTAGACGATGGGGACGCTGTGACCCGTGGCCTGTGAAGGCGCACTAGGTATACGCCCCCGAAATTAAAATCAAGGGGACTTTTCAAAGATTTTTTTTCAAGCCGCCGGTTGGGCGTCTTCGATCTGGAATTGTACGGTTGTCCGCCCGTTCCAGCTATTGAAGCGCAACCGCCCGGCAAGGTGGATCGCGCGCCCGTCGTGGTTCAACAGCGCAGACCCCAGATCAGAATCCAACGCGCGGAACGCGATTCCCGAAATCGTGCCCTTCCCGTCTTTGACCACGGAACACTTCACGTGGTTTTCGCCGACACGGTCGGCATAGCTCAGGCGGGCATGCGGCATGACGAATCGCGGTTCCGGGTTGCCCGCGCCGAATGGCCCCAATTGGGCGATTTCCTCGATTAATTCCGGCGTCGCCGCGTCAGGACGCAAGGCTCCGTCCAGATACAATGTCGGCGAGATGCCCCCCGCGGCAACGCTGACTGAAATGCGTTCGTCCAAAAACTCGCGGAAAGCAGCCAGTTTCTCGCGGGCGACTGTGAACCCAGCCGCCATGGCATGCCCGCCGCCCTTGACGATCAATCCAGCCTGACGTGCGGCGATGATCGCAGCCCCCAGATCGACGCCCTTGATCGACCGACCGGACCCGACACCTAGATTCTCGCCGCCCTCGCCGCCAAAGGCGACGACGCAGGCCGGGCGGTTGTATCGCTCCTTCAGGCGCGAGGCGACAATCCCGATGACCCCAGGGTGCCAACCTTCGCCATGGGCCAGAGCGACCGCCCCCATGGCGTTCGGGCTGCCCCCGCCAAGGTCTTCCAACTGTGAGATCGCGCCTTCCAGAACCCCGGCCTCAATCGCCTGACGTTCACGGTTGAAGCCATCCAAGCGCCGGGCAAGGTGCCAGGCTTCGTCTTGGTGTTCGGTCGTCATCAGGCGGTACCCAAGGTCGGATTCGCCGACACGCCCGCCCGCATTCACCCGAGGCCCCATGACGAACCCCAGGTGATAAGCGGTCGGCATCTCATCCACGCCACCGACGTCAGCCAGCGCCTTGAGCCCTGGATTCCGGCGCGCCGCCATGACTTTCAAGCCTTGCGTAACCAAAGCCCGGTTAATACCGACCAGCGGCACCACGTCACAAACGGTCCCCAAGGCAACCAGATCGAGCCATTGCAGCAAGTCCGGCGTGGGCCGGTTCTTGTACCAGCCGGCTTCGCGCAGGACGCGATTGATCGCGACCACCATCAGAAACGTCACGCCGACGGCCGCCAATTGCCCGTGTCCTGCCGTCTCGTCCAGGCGATTAGGGTTGATGACGGCCTGCGCTTTGGGTAGTTCGGCCTCTGCCGTGTGGTGATCGATCACGACCACATCGATGCCTGCATCTCGCGCCGCGGCCAGGGGCTCGAACGCCAAAGTGCCGCAATCGACCGTGACGACGACCGAGGCCCCTTCCCGATCCTTCAGGCCCAGGATCGCCGCCGTATTGGGGCCGTAGCCTTCCTTGATTCGGTCTGGAATATGCACGGCGGCACGGCCGCCGACGGCACGGACGAAACGCGCCAGCAACGCAGACGAGGTCGCCCCGTCAACGTCGTAGTCGCCGAATATACCGATGCACTCGCCCTGCATGATGGCCCCGGCCAGGCGCTCGGCCCCCGCCCCCATATCGAGGAAACGGTCCGGGTCGGGCAGCAAATCTCGGAGAGTAGGCGCCAGGAACCCTGGAACATCTTCGATATCGACGCCGCGCCCCGCCATCACGCGGGCTGTCAGTTCCGACAGGTCCCAGCGTTGAACCAGGGACTGAACGGCGCGGTTATCGACTGGGCGCTCAAGCCACCGCCGCCCGGTCAACGACCGTTCGACGCCAAGCACCTGAACCGACTCGGTATTTTCCTGCCGCGGCGTGGCCGCCGCTAAAGAATCAGGATCCGCGAGTGAGCTTGGACACATGATGGTGTCCCTCGATATAGCGCAAGGTGCGCGTTTTGGAGCGCACGACCAAGGAATGCGTAACGGCCATGCCGCCTGGCATGAACTGTACACCAGCCAGCATCGGGCCTGTGGTCACACCAGTCGCGGCGAAGGTAACGTTACCCGACGCCATATCCATCAGGTCGTATTTACATGCGGGGTCTTCGACCCCGGCTTTGCGCAGGCGCTGAAATTCGTCATCATTCCTGACGATCAATCGGCCCTGCATCTGCCCCCCCATGCCGCGAAGGGCGGCCGCGGCGAGAACGCCCTGCGTCGCGCGACCGCTTCCAAGGAAGATATCAACCCCAGACCCGGCAAGCGCGGGCGCCACGGCGCCGGACACATCTCCGTCGAGAATCAGTCGAATTCGTGCCCCGGCCTCGCGCACCTTGGCCACCAATTGCGCGTGGCGCGGTCGGTCGAGCATGCAAACCACGAGGTCGGAAATTTTGACCTTCTTGGCTTTCGCCAAGGCTTTCAGGTTTTCCGCCGGCTCGGCATCCAGATCGACCACCCCTTCCGGCAGGTCGGGGCCAACGGCGATCTTTTCCATGTAGACGTTCGGCACACAGAGGAACCCGCCGTCTTCGGCCAGCGCGATGGCCGACAACGCGTTGTAGCCGCCACGTGCGATGATCGACTTGCCCTCAAGCGCCAGAACCGCGACATCCGCCTTGGGCGCGCCACCGGTACCCAGCTTCTGCCCGGTAAACAGGTCTTCGACCTCGCCGCTTTCGCCTTCGCCCATGCGGACGGTGCCGTCCACCATCAGGGTGTCCAAGCGGTCCATCATGGCTTTGACGGCGGCTTCATCGGCGGCGCGTTCGTCGCCGCCCCCCAGATAGGCCATGGCCGCAACGGCGGCAGCCTCGGTCACGCGCACGGCCTCCAGGGCCAGATTGCGATCTGTCACGGCATCATTCACAGACGGATCCTCGCCTTTTTGGTTCAGGTCGACCTAAAGATTCTCGATCCGGATGATACGCGGGGTCATGACCACGGCGTCAAGGGCCCCGATGGCCGCGATCGCCTGAGTCATGTCAGATTCAAGGGTATCATGGGTTGTCATGACCACCGGAACGGGTTCGCCCGGGTCCCTGGTCCGCTGAATAATCGATTCCATCGACACATTATGCTGTCCCAGGGCCTGGGCGATTCCCCCAAACACCCCCGGCCGGTCGACGACGTCGAAGCGTAGATAATAGCACCCACGGTGCCCAGCCATCGGCATCGGGCGTGGCGGCGACAGGTCCGCCGTCGGCCGTGCAAACGCCGGAACCATGTTGCCGCGCGCGATATCGATGATATCGGCGACAACGGCGGAAGCCGTCGGCCCGGCCCCAGCACCCCGGCCCTGCATCAACACTTGGTCGACGAAATCACCTTCCGCAACCACGGCATTGAACACGCCGTCCACATGATTGATCGGCGCATCGAGCGGCACCATACACGGGTGCACGCGCTGCTCGATACCGGCGTCCGTCTCGGTCGCGATACCCAACAACTTGATGCCAAAGCCCAATTCCTGCGCGAACGATAGATCGACCGGCGAAATATGGCGGATGCCTTCGACATGGACAGAAGCGAAGTCGACCCGTGTCCCGAACGCCAACGCCGCCAGGATCGACAGCTTGTGCGCGGCATCGATCCCATCGATATCGAAACTTGGATCGGCTTCGGCATAGCCTTCGGCCTGGGCCTCGGCCAGCACATCGTCGAATTCGCGCCCGGTGTCGCGCATTTCGCTGAGGATATAGTTACAGGTGCCATTCAGGATGCCGTAGACGCGGGAAATCCCGTTGGCGGCCAACCCTTCGCGCAGCCCCTTCAGGATCGGGATCCCGCCGGCGACCGCGGCTTCGAAGCCAAGTCCGACCCCCGCTTTTTCGGCGGCGGCAGCGATGGGCGTGCCATGGTGCGCGATCAACGCCTTGTTGGCAGTCACGACATGCTTGCCGTTCTTCAGCGCCTTCTCGCACAGCGAGCGCGCCACACCTTCGGCCCCGCCAATCAATTCGACGACGACATCGACGTCGGGATCGGACGCCAGATCGAGCGTATCATCCACCCATTTGACGCCAGACAGATCGACACCGCGATCCTTGGAGCGGTCCCGCGCCGACACGGCCACAACCTCAATCCCACGGCCTGCACGGCGTGCGATCTCGTCTTTATGCGTTTCAAGAACTTGAACCGTACCGGCGCCGACAGTGCCCAGCCCGGCGATACCTACGCGCAGAGAATCAACCATTATCCCAGCGCCTGCCGGCCCGATTCCGTATTGTCCAGATTACCGGCGCGATACCGGGTCAGGAACGACTTGATGGCCCGAAGCGCCTGACGCGTGCGGTGAACGTTCTCGACCACGGCGATACGCACATAGCCGTCGCCGTGTTCACCGAAGCCGACGCCGGGGGCGACCGCCACCTGGGCTTCCGACAGCAGCAGCTTGGAGAATTCAAGCGAGCCGAGATGCGCCATGTCTTCCGGGATCGGCGCCCAGGCGAACATGGTCGCCGCCGGCGCGGGAACGTCCCAGCCTGCCGAAGCAAGGCCGGAGATCAGCACGTCGCGCCGCTCCTTGTAGATCGACCGCATTTCATCGACGCAATCCTGCGGACCGTTCAGGGCCGCCGCGGCCGCAACCTGAATCGGGGTGAAGGCGCCGTAATCCAGATAGGATTTGACCCGCGCCAAGGCCGCGATCAGGTCGCGATTACCGGCGGCGAAGCCGATGCGCCAGCCCGGCATGGAATAGGTCTTGCTCATGGACGTGAATTCCACGGCAATGTCCCAGGCCTTTTGAATCTGCAGAATGGACGGCGGCGGGTTGCCGTCGAAATAGACCTCGGAATAGGCCAGGTCCGACAGAATGTAGATGCCGTGGAAACGGCAGAAATCGACGACCTGTTCATAGAACGCCAAGTCGCAGAGCTCCGCCGTCGGGTTGTTGGGGTAATTGAGGACGATCGCCGTCGGCTTCGGCACGCTGTGCTGCACCGCGCGCTCAAGGGCCTTGAAGAACTCCTCGTCCGGTTTGACCGGAATGTTACGTACGGCGGCGCCGTTGATGATGAAGCCGAACTGGTGAATGGGATAGCTCGGGTTCGGCACCAGGATCACGTCGCCGGGGCTGGTGATGGCGGCCGACAGGTTGGCCAGGCCTTCCTTCGAGCCCAGGGTCACGATGGCTTCGTGCTCCGGATCGACGGTCACATTGAAGCGACGCTCGTAGTAATTGGACAGCGCCTTGCGCAACCCCGGAATCCCGCGCGAATTCGAATAACGGTGGGTCTTCGGGTCCTGCACCGTCTCGACCAGCTTTTCGACGATATGCGCCGGCGTCGGCAGATCGGGGTTACCCATGCCAAAATCGATGATGTCCTCTCCGGCGGCGCGAGCTCGGGCCTTCATCGCGTTGACTTCAGCGAAGACATAAGGCGGCAAACGTCGGATACGGTGGAATTCCTGTTTCATCGTGGCTTCTTCATTGTGCCGAGAACAAAATAAAAATGGGAATGGGCCCGGCCTGGGCAGTCGGCATCATGCTCACCCAGGGGGCCTCAAACACGGGCAAACCTTTAGCTGGAAAAGGCTTAGCGCGTCAAAAAGATTTCCGCGCGGCGGTTTCCGGCTTCCCCGTTGGGCATGACCTCAAGATAGACCGGCTGCGAGTCGGCCAGGGCCGCGGTCACGACCGTGGCGCGCTTGGCGCCCCGCCGGACCAGCTCGCTGGCGACGGCCTTGGCCCGCTGCGCCGACATCCGATAGTTCACCAAACGGTGCTTTTCCGGGCTCAGGTTGCGGGTCCGGGACGACGAATGCCCCACTACGTGAAGCGTCCCGCCCTGCTCTCTCTGCAAGGCTACGACCTGCGACAGGATCTGACGATCCCGCGCCGACAGCTTGGACGAACCGTTCGGGAAGACGATGGTCGCGATCCGCGTCGCCCCCGGGGGCAGCGGCTGCGATTGAGCGACACCACCGACAGAGGCCGATTCCATGACTGTGGCCGGGAGCTGCGCGCCCGAGGAATCGACAATACCGTCACCGGAAATCACGATGGTTTCGCCCACGCCGACACCGGACGGAAGGCCGGTCGGACGAACGAATTTCGGCTGCTCACCCGCAGCGGCAAGGATTTCAGCCAGCTGCTTCTGCATACGGTTCTGCAAATCGGCGAACTCGGCTTCCTGTTCGGCCCGGGTCGGGATCGAGAACTGCGGCACGCCGGGGACCGTCGCCGCCGGTTGATCTTCTTCCTTCGGCTGCGTCAGCTTGGGCGCGGTCGACGCCATCATATCGGCCGGCTTGGGCGCTTCGGCCATGGTCTTGGCCGGGCCGGTCGCGGGCTGAGCCATCGGGCTCGGCGCGGGCGGAGCGGCGGGCGCCGCGGCACGGACCGGATCGACAGCCGAGCTTTGATCCTGACGCGTGATCGCAGGCGCATAGCGCGGACGCTCCGGATCGGCGGCAAGGCCGAGGTTCCGGTTGTCACGCTGCTTATCGACGTCGGAAAGTTTGGGATAGGACTGCTGGGTCTGTTCGGTCCCTGCGGCTGCGGCGACCTGCTGTTCGCGGGCGCGGCGCGCCTCTTCCTCGGGATCGCCCGATTTGTCGCTGGAGAACAGATCAACCGTGCTTTTGTACCATTCCGCGGGGTTGACGGCGTCGGGCACCGACGAACACCCCGTCAGCGCGACCGCCATCACCAAGGCCGCCGGAACATAACGCATAGCCCCACCGATTCGGATTACGGAAAACACCCCCTGATACTCGCCCATGTGCCGCATAGCTCCCTTCATCTTAAATTCCCCTGCCCGGGAATCGTCCTATGACCCTGGCGCACCGCCTTGAATTCCCAGGAATGGCGGGCTACAAAAACCCGACCGTTCGACGGATGCGCATCCTAACCGCCCCAGGCCCAGGACGACGCTGTCTTAGCCCATACCGCAACGCAGAAGGACAGGCAAAGCCAGCACCTTCGCAATCCGGTAACATATTTTGTCGCAATCTCCTAGTCGGACCAGCAAACTCCTGATCGGAGCAAGGAACCGAGCGACAGATGGACAAAGAGCCTACCGAGACTTCGCCCGTCGAAGCAGCAACGGAATTCTCCACCTCAATCTTTGAAATCGCCGAACGCAGCCAGCGCCTCGTGACGGACTGGCTGATGCGCCATGCTAAGGAAATCGCCGCGCCGGATATCGACCCGCTGCATATCGGTGAAGCCTTTCTGGACATGACCCAGCATATGATGGCCAACCCGGTGAAGATGATGGAATCGGGGCTGACGCTATGGCAGGCCTACATGGAACTGTGGCAGTCGACGGCCTTGCGCATGATGGGTGCCGATGCCGACCCCGTGGCCGAACCGCAACCTGGCGACCGCCGGTTCCGGGACGAAGCCTGGTCCGACAACCAAGTCTTCGACTACATCAAACAATCCTATCTTCTGACCGCCAAATGGCTGGAATCGACGGTGCATAACGTCGAAGGCTTGGATGAGCACACGCAGAAGAAAGTCGATTTCTATACCAAGCAGTTCGTCGATGCTCTGTCGCCGACTAATTTCCTGCTCACCAATCCGGAAGCGCTCCGCGCCACCGTGGAAACCAAGGGCGAGAGCTTGATCCACGGCCTGAACAACTTGCTCGACGATCTGGAACGCGGCGACGGAAAGCTGGCGATCCGCATGACCGACATGGACGCCTTCGAGATCGGCAAGAACGTGGCGACGACCAAGGGCAAGGTCGTGTTCCGCAACTACCTGATGGAACTCATTCAGTTCGATCCCCTGACGGATACCGTCCTGAAGCGCCCACTGCTGATCGTCCCGCCTTGGATCAACAAGTATTACATCCTCGATCTGCGGGCCGAGAACTCGTTCATCCGCTGGGCCACGGAACAAGGCCACACGGTGTTCATTATCTCCTGGGTCAATCCGGACCAGAAACTGGCCCGAGAAACCTTCGAAGATTACATGCTCGACGGCCCGCTTACGGCGCTGGACGCGATCGCGCAGGCGACGGGCGAACGCTCCGTCAACATGGTCGGCTATTGCCTGGGCGGCACCCTGACCGCGACGACCCTGGCTTGGCTCGCCGCACAGGACGATCCGAAATGGCAAGATCGGGTCAACTCCGTGACGTTCTTCACCACGATGGTCGATTTCACCGACCCGGGCGATCTGGCCGTGTTCGTGGACGAAGAACAGTTGGAGGAAATGGAATCCAAGATGAACGAGCGCGGCTATCTCGACGGCTCGGAAATGGCGACCACCTTCAACATGCTGCGCGCCAACGACCTTGTATGGTCGTTCGTGGTCAACAACTACCTGCTGGGCAAGGATCCCTTCCCGTTCGACCTGCTGTTCTGGAACTCGGATTCAACCCGCATGCCCGCGGCCATGCATTCGTTCTACCTGCGCAAAATGTACCTGGAGAACAAACTGGCCGAACCGGGCGGGATCGAGTTGGCGGGAACGCCCATCGACCTGCGCAAGATCGACATTCCGGTCTACATCATCTCGACCCGCGAAGATCACATCGCACCTTGGAAAACGACCTATCTGGCGACGCAAATCTACAAGGGTCCCGTGCACTTCGTGCTCTCGGCCTCGGGTCATATCGCCGGGATCATCAACCCGCCGGCGTCGAACAAGTACTGCTATTGGCTCAACCCGGAAACGCCGAAGGATGCGGATGCCTGGCTGGCCGATGCCCAGCAATGCCCCGGTTCGTGGTGGCCGGAATGGGACGCCTGGGTAAAGGACCGCTCGGACAATGAGATGATTCCGGCGCGTGTTCCCGGCGACGGTAAACTAAAGGCGCTTGAAGACGCGCCCGGCACCTATGTGAAGGTTTTGCTGAACGGCAAAGGTAAGAAGCCTAAGGCCGCCGCCAAACCCAAGGCGACGCCAAAACCCAAGGCGACGTCAAAACCCAAGGCTGGCCCGAAAGCCACGGCCAAGGCCAAACCCAAGCCTAGGGCTAAGACCGCCGGGCCGAAGTAGACTCGGTCAAGGTTTCGCGGCCAGGGCGCGCCCGACCGCCTGTTCCAACCGCGCCGCCGCGTCGCGCAGCGCAGCTTCCGGATAGGCGGTGTAACCCAGAACAAGGCCGTTGCGCCGTGACGGGCCGTCGTAAAACCCGGACAACGCCCGCGCGGTCACGTCCAGGTCCGCCGCTTCGCGCGTAATCGCCCCGTCCATCAGGCCCTGCGTCTTGCCCGCCCCGCCCCAAGTGACGGTCAGATGCATGCCCGCGTCGTCGTCCGGCAGGTCGAACAAACCTTTGAACCTGGCCGTCAATTCCTCACGCAGGATCGCCTGCCGCTCCCCATACAGGTTGCGCATGCGCCGCACATGGGCGCCGAAGCGCCCGGAATCCATGAAATCAGCCAAGACCGGCTGCATCGCCAATGCCGGAAAGTCATCGACCGCGCCGCGCAAGCGGACAAAGGCCTCGACCAACGGTTCCGGCACGACGAGATAGCCCAGGCGAAGCGCCGGGAACATCACCTTGGAGAACGTCCCCGCATAGATCACCCGCCCGCCACCATCCAAGCCTTGCAGCGCCGCCAAGGGACGCCCGCGATAGCGGTATTCGCTGTCGTAGTCGTCTTCCAAAATCCAGAACCCAGCCTCTCTGGCCCAGGCCAGAAGATCCAGGCGGCGCGCTAGGCTCATCGTCACGCCCAGGGGAAATTGATGGGACGGTGTGACCGCCAAGAGGCGCGGATGGGGTGTTGCCGCCCGTGCCCGGGCGACGTCCAGGCCTTCCGCATCGACTGGCGCGCGCACAACCCGCGCCCCGGCCGAAGTCAGCGCTGCCGTCAGACCGCGATATCCAGGGTTCTCCATGACCACGGGCACGTCCGGGTCCAACAGCACCCGGGCGCAAAGGTCGATCCCCTGCTGCGCCCCCGAGGTGATGATGACTTGATCCGCCGAGCACGCAGCCCCGCGCACCGCGACCAGATAGTCGGCGATGGCCCGCCGCAGGGGCAGATGCCCCCGCCCGTCGCGGTCTTCCAGCATGCCAATTGGGGGCCGGCGCCAGAACCGCCCCACAGCCCGCCCCCATTCGTCGAACGGAAAGGCCGACACATCGGGCAGGCCCGGCAGGAACGGGCGATGCATGCCCGGCCCGGGTGTGCGCCTGGATACCAAATCCAACACCCGCGCCGGAAGCGGCGGCGGCGGATCATCCGACAACGCGGGGGCAGCGGCCCGAAAATCATCCGACAGGTCCGGCAGATCAGCGGAAACCCGCGTGCCCGCGCCGGGTCGGGCCTCGGTATAGCCCTCGGCCAGCAGTTGATCGAAGGCTGCCAGGACCGTGTTGCGCGAAACCGATAACTCCGCCGCCAAAACCCGTGACGCCGGCAGGCGCGCGCCCGGGCGCAGCACCCCGGCCAGAATCAATCCCTTCAACCGTTTGTAGATCTGTTCGTTCAGGGGGTTGTCGCCCGCCCGATCCAAATCCAGGTCGACCAACAAGGATCCCCGGTCCTGATTTGTCCGCGCCTTTGTCACAAATGGCCCTTTCATAAAAATATTTATGGCTCTTTTGAAAGAACCAATAAGCAGGCTACAGGGAATGCACCATCGCTCGCAAGCGGCACGTCCCCCCACCCCGACATAAGGAATTCGGCCATGACCACCGACACGCCCTTGAAGATCACCGAAAAATCACGGGTCAAGCGGGTGCCGAAGCGCGCCGCCTATGACCGCGCCACGGTCGATGCGATCCTGGACGCGGGCATCCTGTGCCATGTCGGCTATGTCATCGACGGCGAGCCCTATGTGACCGCGACCTGCCACTGGCGGCACGGCAATCGGGTCTACTGGCACGGCTCGGCGGCCAGCCGGATGCTGCGCACGGTGACCGGCGGCGTGCCGGTCTGCCTGACCGTCTCGCATCTGGATGGGATCGTGCTGGCGCGCTCGGGCTTTCACCACTCGGTCAATTTCCGCGGCGTCACCCTGTTCGGGCAGGCCGTGAAGATCGAAGACCCGGCGGAGAAGCTGCAAGCCTTGAAGGATTTCACCGATCGCCTGACCCCGGGGCGGTGGGAAGAACTGCGCGAAACCACGGACCAGGAACTGAAAGGCACCACGGTCTGCGCGATGGAGATCGACGAAGGCTCGGCCAAGGTTCGGAGCGGCGGCCCGATCGACGACGAAGAGGATTACGACCTCGACATCTGGGCCGGCGTGGTGCCGGTGACGACGACCATCGGGGCCCCGATTCCCGATGATCGGCTAAAACCCGGCGTCGCGGAACCCGCGTATTTGCGGGCGATTTCGATCGGTCAGGCGGAGAAATCGTAAATCGTTATATTGGCGTCATGCTGTTCGATGGCCTGACCCTACCCACGATTTTGATCGCCGTCGGCGCGATGGCCGTCGGCTGCGCCTTTCAGGCGGCGGTCGGTCTGGGCTTCGCCCTTGTCGCGGCCCCGGCGCTGGCCCTGGTCGACCCTTTGTTCGTGCCCGGCCCTTTGTTGCTGGCGGGGGCCGCCTTGGCCGCCATCATGGCCCATCATGAGCGTGAAGCCATCGACCGCCCTTTGCTATCGGTCTGTCTGGCCGGGCTGGCGGTGGGCACCGTCATCGGCACCGTGGCTCTTCAGACCTTTGGCGGCGCAGACCTGCAACGCCTGTTCGGGATCGTGATCCTGCTCGCCGTCGCGATCAGCTTGGCCGGGGTGTCCGTTGCCGCCAACCTGCGCAACCTGCTGGCCGCGTCGGCGATCTCGGGCATCATGGGGGTTATGGCAGGGATACACGGCCCCGCCATCGGCCTGGCGTTCCAGAACGCCGACCCCAGAGTCGCGCGGGCCATGCTCGGCGGCTATTTCACTGTTGCCTACCTGTTGGCGGTGGCGGCGCTCTACCTGATCGACGCATTTGGACTACCGGAACTGGGCCGCACCCTCGTCCTGCTGCCCGGCGTCGCCATCGGCCTGGCTTGCGCGCCGTTCACCCGCCGCCACGTCGACCGCGCCAAGCTGCGCATCGCGATCCTGGCCATCGCCGGGATCAGCGGGATCATTCTGGTTCTGAAGTAAGTTTAGGCTCAGGTCTTGATCGCGCGGTCGATCAGGGTCGCGGCAGCGGCGCGTGGATCGACCCGCCGGTCGGCCAGATCGTCGAGCAATGCCGAAACCTCCGGCGCCAAACGCTGAAATTCCCGCCGCATGCGATCCAGGGCCGCAGCCTCCAGGCGCATTTGCGCCGTGCGGCGGTTGCGGTCCCGGTCCTCGCCGCTTTCCGCCAGATGGGCGCGGTGATCCGCCACCGCATCGGCCAGATCGGCAATCCCGCGCCGTTCCTGGGCACTGGTCGGGATCACCGGCACGCGCCAGGCACCCTCGCCCCCAGCCTGACGCCCTGTCAGGCCCAAATCCTGCGCCCCGGCCAGGTCCGCCGCCGTTTTGTCGGCGTCCGGCCGGTCGGCCTTGGTCACGACGTGAATGTCGGCGATTTCCAAAATCCCGGCTTTCATCGCCTGCACCCCGTCGCCCAGGCCCGGCGGCGACGCGACGATCACCGTATGGGCGGCGGCGGCGACATCGACCTCGTCCTGCCCCACACCGACGGTCTCGATCACCACGACCTGAAACCCGCAGGCATCCAAGACATCGACCGTATCCAGGGCCGGGCGGGCCAATCCACCCATCGCCCCCTGGGTCGCAAGCGAGCGGATGAAAACGCCGTTATCGCCCCCGTGTTCACCCATGCGCACTCGGTCCCCCAGAATCGCCCCGCCGGAAAACGGGCTGGACGGATCGACGGCGACCACGCCGACGGTCCGCTCGCGGCGGCGCAATTCCTTGACCAGGGCATTGACCAGTGACGACTTGCCCGCCCCCGGCGGCCCGGTCACGCCGACCACATGGGCACTTCCGGCGGCCTGATAAACCCGGGCCATCAGGGCGTTGTCGGCATCGCCGTTCAGCGTGCTTTCCGCCAAGGACAATAGGCGCGCGATGGCCCGCCGATCCCCGCCCTGGGCGGCGATCAGCAGGTCCGCATCGGTTTCCGGCTTGGGAACGGCCATGGCCGTGGATTCCTCAATCGCTGGGGGGCTGGCGGCGGTTGCGGCTGAGATCGCGCAGGTCGTGCCCGGCCTGGCGGTATTCGGCGCTGAGCTTGTCATAGACCGGCCAGATATAATCCAACATCTTCTGATCGCCCTCGGCGATCTTGCGCAGGAACTTGGCCGGACGCCCTGCCCAGACCTCGCCCGGACCGATCTGTTTCCCCGGCGTAACCAAGGCTCCGGCGGCAATCAACGAACCTTCACCGACCACGGCCCCGTCCATGACGCAGGCCTGCATGCCGATCATGCAATCGTCCTGAAGCTCGCAGGCGTGGATCAAGCACATATGCCCGATCGTCACCCGATCGCCCATGATGGTCGGATAGCCCTTGGAATCGACATGCACGACAGTGCCGTCCTGGATATTCGTGTCGCTGCCGATACGGATGTAGTTCATATCGCCGCGCAGGACGCAGTTGTACCAGACCGAGGACTTGGCCCCGATGGTCACATCGCCGATGACGACGGCGTTTTCGGCAATGAAGGCCGATTGATCGATCTGGGGCGTCTTATCCCGGAAAGGCAGGATCACGCCCGCCGGATCGCGCAAGGAACTCATTTATCTTTTTCCTTAAGTTTCTTCTTCAGTTTATTGATATTTATGATTGTTTGATGAACGGCAGGATTTCCTTAAAGGCATCGGTGCCGGCCCGGCCCAACCATTCATAGATCACCATTTCGCTGGTCACGATGCCCGCCCCGGCAGCGCCCAGGCGGTCCAGACAGGCCTTCTCGCTTTCCAGCGTTCGCGAAGAAGTGGCGTCGGTGACGACGAAGATCTCATACCCCTTGTCCATCAGATCGACGCCCGTCTGCATGACGCAGATATGGGCCTCCATCCCGGTGATGACGACCTGACGGCGGCCGGTCGCTTCGAATGCGGCCTGAAAGGTTTCCTCGTTCATGCACGAGAAATGGATTTTCTCCAGCACCTGCGCATTGGGTGCCAGGCCCTGAAGCTGCGGCACGATGCGGCCCAGGCCCTTCGGGTACTGTTCCGTCATCAAAACGGGGATGCCCATGCGGTCGGCGACCCGCATCAGCAGGCCGGTATTGCGGATCACCTTGGCCGGGGCCTGCATGGCGGGCACCAGCTTTTCCTGAATGTCGATGACGACCAGGCAGGATTGTTCGGGTTTGATGAGCATCCGGGGCTCCTTATCCCTGTAGCCAATAGCGCAACACGGCGCTGACCGCCTCGGGCCGTTCCAGGGGCGACAGGTGACCGCAGTTTTCGACGACGACCAGTTTAGCATCCGGGATGGCCGACGCCATTTCTTCGTGCACCGCCAGCGGGGTCAGGCTGTCCTGCCGACCGCAAAGGACAAGCGTGGGACAGGCGATCGCGCCCAGATTGGGCCCATTATCGGGCCGATTGATGATCGCGGTCTGCTGGCGTTGATAGGCATCGGCCCCGACGTTTTGGGCCGAGGCGCGAATCACCGCCGTCAATTCGGCGTCGTCCTGGCGATCCGACGCGATGAAATTGACCATATGGTGGTCGATCACGCCGTCCAGGTCGCCGCCCGCCGCCCGAGCCATCAATTCGCGCCGACCGGCGGTGCGTTCGGGCGTATCCGCCCCCGGCGCGGTGTCGAGCAGGGCCAGGCGCGTCACCCGCTCGGGCGCGATCCGCATCACCGCCTGCGCGGTGTAGCCGCCCATGGACAGGCCGCAAAGGGCGAATTTCTCGGGCGCTGCGGCCAGGGCGCGCCGCGCCATCCCGTCAATGCTGTCGTCCTGGGTCATGTCCGCGACCGTCATCTCGGCGAGGTCGCCCAGGCTGTCCAGCTGAGCGCGCCACAAGGCTACGTCACAGAGCAATCCAGGCATGAACAGAAGCGGTATACGGTCGGTCATGGTGTCCTCCTCGCGTTCTTTCGGCGATGATGGCGAAAAAGCGCCCTATTCGGGCAGAAATCCGCCGCTAACCCTTGGCTTATCATTGACTTCGGGTCGGGAACACCTAATATCCCGCACAGCATGGCCCAGGAAAGTCCCGTGGGCCCCTTCACCGCCGTCAGATGATGTTCAAAGCCAATGGAACTTCCAGCGGCGCAACCTCCCGAAGTGGAGAAGTATGACTTCTTTTACCGATCTCGGCCTTAGCGACGAACTCCTTAAAGCGATTTCCGACGCGGGTTACACCACCCCCACCCCGATCCAGGCGCAAGCCATCCCCCAGGTCCTGATGGGCCGCGACGTTCTGGGATGCGCGCAGACGGGCACGGGCAAAACCGCGTCCTTCACGCTACCCATGATCGACATCCTGGCCTCGGGCCGGGCCAAGGCGCGGATGCCGCGCTCGTTGATCCTGGAGCCGACCCGCGAACTGGCCGCACAGGTCGCCGACAACTTCGAAATCTACGGCAAGTACACCAAGCTGAACCACGCGCTGTTGATCGGCGGCGAGAACATGAGCGAGCAGCTCAAGGTTCTGGAAAAGGGCGTCGATGTCCTGATCGCCACGCCGGGCCGCCTGATGGACGTGTTCGAGCGCGGCCATCTGCTGCTGCGCGACGTCAAGATCCTGGTGATCGACGAAGCCGACCGCATGCTCGACATGGGCTTCATCCCGGACGTCGAAAAGATCGTCAGCCTGTTGCCGCCGATCAAAACGACGCTGCTGTTCTCGGCCACCATGCCGCCGGAGATCAAGCGTCTGGCCGACAAGTTCCTGATGAACCCCAAGGAAATCACCGTTTCGCGCCCCGCGACGACGGCGGAAACGATCAAGCAGGGCTTGGTCGTGGTGACTGGCGCGGGGCGGGATCAGGCCTCGATCGCCAAGCGCAAGCGCGCCGTGCTGCGCAAGCTGATCGAACGCGAACAGCCAAAGAACGCAATCATCTTCTGTAACCGCAAGCGCGACGTCGACATCGTCTATCGCTCGCTGGAACGTCATGGCTATTCCACCGCCGCGCGCCTGCACGGCGACATGGTGCAGTCCGTGCGCATGGAAACCCTGAGCAAGTTCAAAACCGGCGAAGTGACCCTGCTGGTCTGCTCCGACGTGGCCGCGCGCGGCCTCGACATTCCGGCCATGAGCCACGTCTTCAACTACGACGTGCCGACCCATGCCGATGACTACGTGCACCGTATCGGCCGCACCGGCCGCGCCGGGCGCGAGGGCGTGGCGATCAGCATCGCCGTGCCGGCCGACGGCAAATACATCGATGCCATTGAAAAGCTGATCAATCAGCCGATCACTCGCGACGAGATGGATGGCGAAGGCGGTGCAGACCTGGAAGCCGACGACCGCAAAGGCCGCAGCCGTGGCCGCGGACGGAGCAAGAAATCCGATGCTCCGGCGGAGAACAAAGCCGACACCAAGGCCGAAAACGCCGAGGAACAAAAGGCTGAAGCCAAGGACAAGCCGCAGGACAAGCAGCCTCGGGCAGCTAAATCCGAAGGTAAATCCGAAAGCAAATCCGAGGCTAAATCGGACGATACGGACAAGCGGCGCAGCCGCAACCGCCGCGACAGCCAGGCCGGGATCGGCGAAATGGACGATATCGGCGAGGTTGCCTTCGGCCAGAGCGATCAGGTTCCGGCGTTCCTCAAGGTCGTTCCGTAAAGGCCTCTTCCGGCTTCCTTCAGCCCTATCCCTTTCGGGTGGATTGACGCATTTGCGCCCTGCCCCTACCGTGCGACCGTTCGCCCGGCCGATGACGTATGCATCGGTCAGGCGGTAGCAGTTTCAACGGGTTGCAGGGTATACTCCCGACATGCGCAGAATGCTCAGCCCTCGGCACGGATGCCCTTGGCCTGCTTGGATCGCCGCCGTTCCGCTGGTGATCGGCGTTGCCGTCACCAGCGTTCAGTCGGCCAAGGCGGCAACCGCGACCCCCAGCTTTTTCAACACCAAGGAAATGCAATCCTCGGACCTGAAGGCCTTCACCAAATGGACGGGGGCACTGGCGCGCTTCGCTGAAACCCGCAAGGCGAAGAAACCATTGGTCTGCGGCCCCGGGCCGGGCGCCATGCAAATCTGCGGCGATGCCGACTGGCTGACTTTCCTGAAGCAGATTAAAGATATGAACCGCCTGGACCAGATCCGCCAGATCAACGCCCGCATGAACAAGGCGAAGTACGTTCAGGACAACGACAACTGGGGCGTCAGCGACTATTGGGAAACGCCCTACGAGTTCATGGCCCGGTTCGGCGATTGCGAGGACTACGCCATTATCAAATACCTGTCGTTGCGCTTTCTCGGCTGGGACGAACAGGATTTGCGCGTGGTCGCGGTCAAGGACCTGAACCTCAAGGTCGGCCACGCAATTCTGGTCGTCTACATGCAGAACAAGGCCGGACAGCGCATTCCCCTGGTGCTCGACAATCAGATCGAAAACGTGGTGAAGGCCGATTCAATCCGCCATTACCAACCGGTCTTTTCGATCAACGAAAAGAACTGGTGGCGGCACGTCAACTGACGCCCTGCCCCGCGCCATCCATCATTCTTTCCGATAGCATATATTCGAATTTTTCGATGTTAGCGGCGCAAAGCCTCACCGATAGTAGGGTCGTTTCATAACCCCAACCAATCAAGGAACATCCGCAATGAAACGGTCCGTTCTGTTCGCCGCCGCCCTTGCTTTTGCCATGGGCCTCGGCCTGACCGCCACTTTCCCGACCACTGCCGGCGCCTCTGAAAAGAAGGAATCGCCCTGCATGAAGTTGGTCGACAAGAAAGAGAAGATGGCTTGCCTCAAGAAGGAAGCCGAAGCCAAGAAGGCCGCGAAGAAGTAATCGCGCCTTCCCTGAGAGACGCAAAACGGGGCAGACGGCCTGGGCCGCCTGCCCTTTTTGCATTCCGGGTCCAACATCCGACACCTGGGCAATTCCTTCGTGGGCGGACTTGTTCTAGGCTCGGGCCATGCTGCGCTTCATCGCCGAACGTCTGATTCAATCCATCCTTGTCCTGGCGGTCATGTCCTTTGTCGTGTTCGCCCTGATCGGCCTGATGCCCGGCGATCCCGTAGACATGATGATTTCCGCCGATCCGCAGCTGACCTCGGCCGATATCGCGAAGCTGCGCGAAATCCACGGACTGGACCGCCCGGTGGTCGAACGCTATGCGGCTTGGCTGGGGGCGGCGCTTCAGGGAGATTTCGGCTTTTCCCGCCTGTTCGCCAAACCGGTGTTCGACATCCTGGCCCCGGCCCTGGGCAACACCTTGGCCCTGCTCGGCATCAGCCTGACGCTGGCGCTCTGTATCGGGCTGCCGCTCGGCATTTGGGCGGCAGTGAAGCCCTATTCCGTGCGCGATTACGCGGTCAATCTGTTCGCCTTCGCAGGCATCTCCGTCCCCTCGTTCTGGCTGGGCCTGCTGCTGATCATCCTGTTCGCCGTCACCCTGGGCTGGTTTCCCGCCGGGGGCCTGGGCGAACCGGGCCGCGACGGGTGGAGCGACAAGCTGATCTATTTGGTTCTGCCCGCGACCAGCCTGACCCTGGCCAGCGTCGGCGGGCATACCCGCTACATGCGGGCCAGCATGCTGGAAACCCTGCGGCAGGACTTCATCCGCACCGCGCGGGCCAAGGGCCTGCCGGAATATCGCGTGGTCCTGGGGCATGCCCTGCGCAACGCCCTGATCCCGGTGGCGACGATCATCGCGCTGGATTTCGGCATGCTGTTTTCCGGCGCGTTGATTACCGAGACGATTTTCGCCTATCCGGGCATGGGCAAGCTGACCTTCGACGCCGTCATGGGCAACGATTTCAACCTCGCCCTGGTCTGCCTGTTGCTGGCGACGCTGGTCACGCTGACCGGCAACATCCTGGCCGATCTGGCCTATGCCTGGCTGGACCCGCGCCTGCGGTTCGAAGGGAAAGACCGATGAGCGAGACCGCAGCCATGGCGCCCCGCCCGGCGACACCGCTGGCCCTGGTCACGCGGCGGTTTCTGCGCCATCGGTTAGCCGTGATCAGCGCCGGCGTATTGGTCGTGTTGGCGCTCGCGAGCCTGTTGGCCCCGATGGTCGAGGGCTGGATGGGCGTCGACGCCAACGCGGTCGACCTGTTCAACCGGCTGCAACCCGCCAGCGCCGCCCATCCGCTGGGCACCGACGAAGCCGGACGCGACGTTCTGGTCCGCCTGCTGTACGGCGGGCGGGTGTCGTTGTTCGTCGGAATGGCGGCGGCACTGACGGCGGCGCTGCTCGGCACCTCGGTCGGGTTGATTTCCGGCTATTTCGGCGGGCGGCTGGACGCGCTGTTCATGCGCCTGACGGATGGCGTGATCGCCCTGCCGTTACTGCCTCTACTGATCGTCCTGGCTGCTCTGGACCTGCAAAAGCTTGGGTTCTCCGCCGAGGCCGCACAATCGGAAAGCGCCAACCTGTACCGCATCGTGGCGATCGTCGCCCTGGTCGGCTGGACCACCGTGGCGCGGCTGGTCCGGGCCACGGCGCTGAGCCTGCGCGAACGCCCGTTCGTCCTGGCGGCGCGGGCGCAGGGCGCATCGGCGTTCCGCATTATGACGGTGCATATCCTGCCCAATCTGGCCTCGCCGATCATCGTCGCGACGACGCTGAGCGTCGGCAACGTGATCCTGTTGGAATCAGTGCTGAGCTTCCTGGGGTTGGGGATTCAGCCGCCGCTGCCCAGTTGGGGCAACCTACTGACCAACGCGCAGGAATTGATATGGGACGCCCCGGCCCTGGCGGTTTATCCGGGCATGGCGATTTTCATCACGGTGATCGCCTTCAACTTCGTCGGTGACGGATTGCAGGACGCCCTGGACCCGCGCGCCCTGGAACGCGGCGGGCGCTAGCTCTGCGACCTAGCGCGGGCGCGCAGGCCCGCGGCCATGCCGGGCTCGACCACCAAGGTCGCCAGACCGGCCCCAATCCACATCGCGAACAACGCGACCCAGGCGGTCAGCGACAGGACCGAGCCGCCGGTGATCCCCGCCCCGACGGCGCAACCGCCCGCCAGCATGCCGCCGAAGCCCATCATCACCGCGCCGACCAGATAGCGCAGGGTTCCGGTTTCACCGCTGAAGGTTTGCAGTTCGAACTCGCCCGCGAACAGGGCCGAGGCCATCGAGCCCAAAAACACCCCCGGCACCAGCCCGACCCCGAAATTCAGGTCCAGGGTCGGCTTGGCGATCAGAACCATCAAGGTATCGGCGGAGGGCCCGGTAAAGGTCACACTGCCGACGGGAACGATATCGAACGACACTCGCGCCAGGGCAGCGGTAAAGGCCCAGCCCAGGGCAACGGCCAAGCCTACGCCCGCGCCGGTCGCGATCACCGGCAGGCGCACACCCTGGCGGCGGGCGAACCACAATGCCCCAACGATAAAGGCCAGGCCGACCGCAAGCCCAGTTCCGGTCGGCAGATGCATCGCCATGTTGCGGTCGAACGCCGGAATAACCCACAGTGAGGATAGTTTGACGCGTAAAGGCGACAGAATGCCGGATAGGCTCGACTGCGCCGCCACGGTCACGACCAGGCCGGAAACCAGGGCCCGCACGTTACCCGTCGCCGACAGAATCAACACCCGGCTGGCGCAGCCCCGGGCCAGGATCATCCCGACACCGAACATCAGGCCGCCGATCACGGCGCCGGACAGTGTGCCCGGCGTTTCCAACTGACGAATGCCCTGCACCGGCAGATAACCGGTCATCATCAAGGCCTGAACCGAAGCCAACGCCGCCCCGAACACCAACAGCCAGACCGCGAATTTCTCGCCCAGCGCGCCGCGCCAGAATTCGATACAGGCGGAGCGGAGACAAAACCGGCTTTTCTGCGCGAAAAACCCGAAGAGTAATCCGACCAGCAATCCGCCCAAGGCGAGTTTTCCGGAATCGGTCATCAGGTCGCTGGCAAGCCAATCGGTCATGGGGGATAAGTCCGTCTGCCACGAGGTGGGGAAGAATGCGTATCGACGGCATCACTTTATCAAAACCGAATGTGTATGGCCCGCCCAAATTCACCCCAACAGCAAACGACTTTATCATCTTTGAATATGTCCCAGGCCGAGGGTAATCTGGCGAAAATGCCAATTCTGGGAGACTTCCAATGACCTCGCTTATTCGGCGCGTCGCGCTGCACCCCGCCATTATGGCGCTGGCCATTCTTTGCGCCGCGTCGATCACGGCCCATGCCGAAGAGATCAAGATCAAACCCGGGGCTCTGACCCTGAACGGCCAACTGGAATTGGCCGAGGGCAAGACGTTGAAGGACGGCGTTGTTCTGATCGTTCACGGCACCCTCGCCCATAACGACATGGATCTTCTGCGCAATCTGCGCGAGGTCTTGAATGGACGCGGCCTGAACACCCTGGCGATCAATCTGTCGCTCGGCCTGGACGACCGCCACGGCATGTACGACTGCGCCAAACCGCACCGCCACAAGCATTTGGACGCCCTGGACGAGATCGGGGCCTGGTTTGATTGGTTGAAGGCTCAGGGCAGCGGGCCGGTCGTGCTGTTCGGCCATTCGCGCGGCGGCAATCAGGCCGCGCGCTTCGCCGCCGAACGGGGCAACGCGCTGATCTCCAAGGTGGTGCTGCTGGCCCCGGCGACATGGTCGCAGGAAAAGACCGCCAAAGGGTTCGCGCGCCAACATGGCGGGCCGCTGGCCACGGCCTTCGCCAAGGCCGAAGCACAGGTCAAATCCGGCAAGGGTAGCGAAATGATGCCCAAGGCAGGATTGCTCTACTGCCCCGGCGCCGACGTCACGGCGGACAGCTTCGTAGCCTATTACCGTGCCGATCCGCGTTTCAACACGCCCTCGGTCCTGAACGAGATCAAGCAGCCGGTCCTGGTGATCGCCGGGTCGAAGGACACGGTGGTCGCGGACTTGCCGGAGAAAATGGCCGGTAAAGCCGACGGCAAGCACGTGGTGTTCAAGCTGATCGACGGCGCCGACCACTTCTTCCTGGATCTGTTCGGTGAAGATGTCGCCGACGCGATGGAGGAATTCCTCGCCACGAGCAATTGACCCGGGCGGACGAGCCCTACATCCGCGCGACTTTCTCGGCGTATTGCGGGGCCAGCCGTGACTTCTGCTGGGCGTCATGGGCCATCAGGACGTTCAGAACCACGTCGTATGCCCCGTAGACATCGTGCAGGATCAGGGCGAGCTTCTTCAACTGCAGCGGCGACAAGGCATCGAGCTTGGTAAGGTCGCGGATGAAGATCGCATCGGCCCAGAACAGCTGATCCAATCCGCGTTTCGGATCGCCGCCGACGATCATCGGCTGCACCGCGCGAATTTGCACATTGCTGAAAGTATGAATCATAAACCCTTGTTGCCGAAGGAACATTTCAACTTCGGAAAATAAGGGCTGCCCCTTGTACATGGGCAGGAATTCGACCTCGGTATGGATAGCCAGGCAATCCTTCAGGCGTTCCGTGCCGTTCTGGAAAACCCCAAGCTCCGCGCCCTGAATGTCGATCTTCAGGTAGTCCATGTTGCGGATTGCGGCGACGTCGTCCAGGCGCACGGTGTCGATACGCTCGCGCCGCACCACCCTGCCCCATTCGGTAAAGCCGTGGAACAACGACAGCACCGCGGGGTCCGGCTCCAGCAACGAGGTCATGCCCGGCGCATGGCAGATCCGCAGTTCCTGTTCGGTCCCGTCATAGACGGCATCGGGTAGATAGGTTTCATTCTTGCTCTTGGCCGCATTCAGCCGCGCCAGGGCTTCGCCATTGGGTTCGAACCCGACAACGCGCGCGCGACCGGCGTCCAACAGCCCCTTATAGGGCGGCGTTTCGTCGATGGGGTTCGCGCCGATATCGACCACGTCGATCATGGTCTTGATCGGCAACATATCGGCAAGCGATGGGCGCGGCTTGTTCATCCGCCCCGGATAGCACGGGCGGCGGGGAGATCAAAGCCCCGCCGCCCTACTATTCCAGGCAAGTCGTAGCTCGGTGTTGCCCCTAGTGGGACATCAACACCGGAACGGTCTGGTTCGACAGCACGACGTTGGTCACGCCGCCCAGCAGCAGTTCGGACCAACGCGCATGGCCATAGGCCCCCATGACCATCATGTCCGCCGACATGTCCGCGGCGCGCGACAGAAGAAGATCACCCACATCCAGATCGTCGGAGGTCACATGATCGGCTTCGACCGTCACGCCGTGACGCGCCAAGTGCGCGGCAATATCCGCGCCCGGGTCGCGCCGTTCATCCGGCACCTTGGTCGGATTGGCGACCATGACCACGACCTTTTCCGCCTTTTGCAGGATCGGCAAGGCGTCGTGCACGGCGCGGGACGCCAGGGCGCTTTCGTCCCAGGCAACCAGAATGCGCTTTCCGGCGAGATCGCCCGAATATTCGTAGGGCAGCACCATGACCGGACGTCCGGCGGTCAGGATCAGGCGGTCTGGAAGATCGCGGTCGCCCTGGAAAAGGCTCTGCGCCGGATCCGGCTGACTGACCACGGTCAGGTCCGCATAACGGCAGTGGAACCCGAGCACCCGGCCAACGTCGCCTTCCTGCGCCCGCCACTCGACGGACAGACCGGAATTGTCGGTCGCGGCCTTGAACGCGGCCATGGCCCGCTCGGCACCTTCGGCGGCGGCGGCGCGCTGGCTTTCCATCACTTCGGCGCTGATCTGAACCTCGGCATAGGCCGGAATATAGGGCCGCGGCATGGCGTAAACACCGACCAGATGCGCGCCATGCGCGCTGGCCAGGGACATGGCGGCTTGCAGGCGCCGGTCCGATTCAGCGTTCAGGTCCACATGAACCAGAATATCTTTAAGGGGCATGAGACTCTCCTCCCGTTTGGTATTGGCTTCCCACATCTAAGACAGGACACCGGGGCAAGAATATGACCTGTATCAAGTGACGTAAAAGATTTTCCGGAATGCCATTGCTCTGAATCAGGGCGTGGCTCAAACTGCGCGCACAACCGCGTAACCTCATTAGAAACAAAGGCACTTTCCATGACCGCGTCGACTCCCGCCGCTCCGGGGAAC
>CAXGUG010000048.1:0-27785 GCA_964012715.1 uncultured Rhodospirillaceae bacterium
ACGGCGGGGCCGGGTTGCGGCGGGTTTGCTTGCGCTGTACGTCGGCGACCGAGAAATTTCCGGCCTCGACCGTTTTCTTGGCGCGTTCGGCGTCGGCTTCCGAGCCCAGATCCATCTTGCCCAGCTTGTCGCCGTTCAGATGGGTCAACTGGGCCGACAGCTTATGGCCCCCGGCGGCGGCGAAGGTCGCCTTGACCGACCAGAATTCCTGTTTCTTGAAGACCTCGATCTCGGCTTCGCGTTCGCAGATCAGGCGCAGGGCGACAGATTGCACGCGCCCGGCGGACCGCGACCCGGGAAGTTTGCGCCACAGCACCGGCGACAGCGTGAAGCCGACGAGGTAGTCCAACGCCCGGCGCGCCAGATAGGCATCGACCAGTTCGGTGTCCAGATCGCGGGGGTGTTCGAACGCGCCCTTGACCGCGTCCTTGGTGATTTCGTTGAAGACGACGCGTTTGACGTCCACGTCCTTCAGCAGGTTTTTCTTTTCCAGGACTTCGCGCACGTGCCAGGAAATGGCCTCGCCTTCGCGGTCGGGGTCGGTCGCGAGATACAGTTTATCCGCGCCCTTGACGGCATCGGCGATGGCTTTGATGTGTTTTTCCGACCTAGCGTCGACTTCCCAATCCATTTCGAAGTCGGCGTCCGGGCGCACCGAGCCGTCCTTGGACGGCAGGTCGCGGATATGGCCGTAGCTGGCCAATACCGTGTAGCCGGACCCCAGGTATTTGTTGATCGTCTTGGCCTTTGCGGGGCTCTCAACGACGACGACGTCGGTCATATAAGACTTGCCTTTTCTCGGCCGACCTCGGTTCGCCCCCCAAGGGTCGGCTACTGTTCCATCAGCAGCGATACGCCGCCGCCGGGGTGCCTCTCTAACCGTCCTGCTAGTTCTAATTCAAGCAAAACCGTCGAGACCACTGCCAGGGAGAATTGGCAAACGCGGAGCAGTTCGTCAACCGTCGTGGGGGATGGGCCCAGCGCGGAAAGGATTTCGGCGCGTGCGGAATCGATGTCGTCCACATCGGTCAAAGATGAAGCATCCACTTGTTTTTCAATGATAATTTCCGTCGTTGGCGCGGGCCTTGATTGCGCCAGAACGGCAAAAACGTCCTCCGCCGATTCCGTCAGGACGGCGCCCTGGCGGATCAAATCGTTCGTTCCACGGGCCCTCGGGTCCATTGCGGCGCCCGGCACGGCAAAGATCTCGCGCCCCTGATCCAAGGCCATGCGAGCGGTGATCAGCGAGCCGGACCGGGGCGAGGCCTCGACCACCACGACCCCCCGGGCCATGCCGGAAATGATCCGGTTGCGGCGGGGGAAATGGCGGGCCTGGGGTTTGGTGCCCGGCGGGGCTTCGGATATCAGCACCCCGGTATCGGCGATGCGGTCGTAGAGATCGCGGTTCTCGGCAGGGTAGACGACATCCACGCCGCCGCCCAGGACAGCTGCCGTGCCGCTGGGCAGGGCGCCCTCGTGGGCGGCGGTGTCGATTCCGCGGGCCAAGCCGGACGCGACCATCAGCCCGCCGGCGCCCAAGTCGGCCGCCAGCTTCTTGGCGAACCGGCGACCGTTGACCGAAGCATTTCGCGCGCCGACCACACCGATTGTCTTCTTCCCCAAAAGCTCGTCGCGACCCCGGATATAAATGACCGGCGGCGGGTCATGGATATGGGCGAGCAGTGGAGGATAGGCGGGTTCGCCCCAGGCGACGGGGCGGGCGCCAATGCGTTCCGCAGCTTCCAGTTCTCGTTCCACCTCGTTGGTGGTCGCGATACGGAGATTGGCCTCGCGCCCGCCGCGGCGGGCAAGGTCGGGCAGGGCCGCCAGGGCTTTGCCCGGAGTGCCGAACCGTTCAAGAAGTCGAAAAAAGGTCCCCGGACCGACGTTGCCGGAGCGGATCAGGCGGAGCCAATCAAGGCGCTCCTCGTCATTTAGTGTGCGTCGGCGGTGGTCCGCCACTCTGTCCGGCATGGCGGTGGCCCCCAGGTACGTAACCGAAACAGGTTAGCTGAGGTGAAAATTCTGTAAAAGAGAAAATATAAAATCTAAATGCTCGGTTTGGTTGCGCGACCCAGAATCCACGCGGGGATCAACGCCAGTAGGAAGACCACGGCGACAACCACGAAAGCGTCTTGGAATCCTTGGGTGGTGGCCTGCGCATAGATGACTTTGGACAAGAAGTTGAGCGCGCCCGCCGTCTGGTGGGCATCCGGCACGCCACTCTCGTTCAGGACGCGCCCGATGGTTGATATGAATTCTCGGCTGAGCGGATTGGCCGAGGTCTGCGTGGCTGCGAGGGCGTCGGCGTGGAAGGCCGTGCGCTGTTCGGTGATCACGACGAACACCAGGGTGCCGAATGCGCCGCCCAACTGCCGCATGAAGTTATAGGTCGCGGCCCCGGCGTTGATCTTGTGTTCGGGGACGGCGCGCACCGCGGTCGTTCCCATTGTCGGCATCACCATGCCCAAAGCGACGCGCGTCAACAGAGTGTAGACCACCATCAGGAAGAACGAAGTGTTCACATCGGCGCGCCCGATCATCCAAGCCGCCGCCGTAAAGATGACGATGCCGATGAGGATTGGATAGTGCGGGGGAATGCGGTCGTTCAGCCGACCGATCACCAAGGTGATCAAGATCAGCAAGACGCCGGCCGGAACCAACACCATCCCGGAGGCCGTGGCGGTGAAGCCCTGGACCGTCTGGGCGAAAACGGGGATCGCATAGTTCGAGGCGAAGTTACCGGCCCCGAACAGGAAGGCGATCACCATGGCCGAGGCATAGGCCGGATTTTTGAACAAGGTGACGTCGAACATTGGGGATTCGGAACGGCTTTGATGGGTCAGGAAGACGATCCCGGCGACCACGCCGCCGATCAACAAGCCCACGACTTCGTTGGAATGCCAGCCCCAGCGCTGCCCGTTGGCAAGGCCGGTCATCAAGCTGGCGCAGAAGGTGCAAACAAGGGCCAGGCCGGTCCAATCGAACGGCGGCAGGGGGCCTTTGTGCCGTTCCTGCGGCAAGAAGCTGAGCCCCAGCAGGAAGCCGAGAAAGGCAAGCGGCAGCGGAACGAAAAAGATGTGGCGCCAAGTTACCAAATCAAGCGTCAGCCCGCCGAACACAGGGCCGAAGCTGGGGGCGAGAGTAATCCCGACGCTGTACATGCTGACCGCGAAGCCGCGTTTGTTCGACGGAAACACGGACACGATCGACGACAGCACCAGAGGCTGAATAATCCCGGCGGCGATGCCTTGCAGCATACGGCCCAGAATCAAGGTATCGATGTTGGGGGCCACGGTGCAGATTGCCGCGCCGATTGCGAACAGCACCAGGGAAAGAGAATAGGTGTAGCGCTGTCCCAGGGCCATGACGACCCAGCCGCTCAAAAGCTGGCTTGCCACCATGGTGGTGATGAAGGCCGTCGAGGCCCATTGCGCCTGATCTTGGCCGACGCCGAACGCGCCCATGATCGAGGGCACGGCGACATTGACCATTGTCCCCGATAACACCAGCGCGATGGCGCCGAGTAGACCCGATATGGTGACGAACCAACGGCGGAACGAACTGACGGGTTCTTCGGAGAATGGCGTTGATGCGACTTTACTGGTCAACGTCGATCTTGATCTCGACCATCATCCCGGGGCGCAACAAGCGCTGCTGCTGGTCGATGGCGATCCGCACCGGAAGGCGCTGCGTGATCTTGGTGAAGTTGCCGGACGGATTGGGGCTGGGCAACAAGGCGAACTCCGCCGTCGTTGCGTTGCCGATAACCTTGACCGTGCCGGTGAACTGCCGGTCCGGATAGGCGTCGACGGAAACCTCGACCTTGTCGCCGACCTTGGTCTTGCGGATATCGGTTTCCTTGATGTTGGCATCGATCCAAATGACGTCGGGGTCATGGATCAGGGCCAGACGCTGACCGGGAGTGACGTATTCGCCGACTTCGACAAAGGTCTTGTCGACCACGCCTTGGATCGCGCTGCGGATCGTGCGGTCGGACATGTCCAGGCGCTGCTCGGCCAGTTTGGCCTGCAGTTCCATTTCGCGGTGGCCGTAGACGGCGACTTCGCTTTCCAACACGCGCAGGCGTTCGCGCTCGGCCTCGACCTCGGCCAGTTTGGCTTCGGCTGAATGCAGGTCGGCCACGGCGATGCGGTGTTCACGCTGGATTTTGGTCAATTCGGTTTCGGCCTGATCGAGTTGCCGCCGCGAGGCGACGCGCTTTTCGAACAGGGATTGCGCGCGCTTTTGTTCGCGCAGCGCCAATTCCAACTGCGGCTGCAGCGACGAAACGGTAACCTGGGCGGCGGCCAGAATGGCCTGTTCCGATTTCAGCTTCGACGCCGTTTCCTTGTCGACCAGATTGCGTTCGGCAATCGTACGGTCGCGTTCGGCGCGCAGGCTGGCGATTTGTGCTTCAAGCTCGCGGACCTTCAGTTCGGACTCGCGGGCGTCGATGGTCATCATCACCGAACCGGGCTTGATGTCGTCGCCTTCGGTAACGCTGATCGACGTGACCCAGCCGGCAACGCGCGACGAGACGGTAATCAGGTCGCCGCCGATGCGGGCATCGACTTCGTGAATGTTGGTAACGCGGTCATGAATCTCGAGACCGCCAAAGACGGTCCCAAGGACACCGATCACGATGGCAATGGCAAGCCGGCGTTTGCGCGCCTTAAGGCGCTTTGCATTTTCGGCGGCGGCTTCTGCTATTGACGATGCATCGGCATTTGACCGCGGATCTAAATCCGTGGTGTCAGGCATGGATGTTTCCTCTGCTCCTCGGAGACAGCATTAAACCTAACAGCAATTGTATACAATTGGAAAGTAGGCCATTCGACATGTATTGGTTGATACTGTGAAAGGCGATATGGCCGAAGCGGCGGGAAACCAAGGGTCCCGAGGAAAATTAATTTGTGCGAGTGCGAAAAAACGGGCTGCGCCCGACGCGAGTTTTTATATAGTCTGATGTTAGATTCTTTTGAGTGAGCCCATGCGCAGACATTACCGAAACTCGATACTGAAGCTTGTGGCGCTCGCAATCGTCTGCGGTTTGGGCGGCTTTTTGGCCGAGCAATATGCGCTTCGGGCGACGATGACCGAGGATCGTCTGAACACGGCCGAAGAGATCGGAAAGCTCCGGTCCGGTCTGGAAAGTTTGCTGAACGCCGACGTGCAGTTGGTTCGCGGCCTGGTCAGCTACGTCAAGGCGCGCCCTGATCTGGGCCAGGAAGAATTCTCCCGAGTGGCGGCGGACCTGCTTGATGCGACCGGAAATCGGGTTCGCAATCTGGCGTTGGCCCGGGATCTTGTCGTCAGCCATGTTTATCCGGTCGAGGAAAACCGCGCCGCGATCGGCCTGGATTATCGAGAAACCCCCACTCAATGGCCGCAGGTCGAACGCGCCATTCGCGAGAATGTCGTCGTGATCGCGGGGCCCCTGGCGTTGGTTCAGGGGGGAATCGGTCTGGTCGCACGGTTCCCGGTCTACATCTATCCCGAAGGATGGGTGCCGGCGAAATTGTGGGGCATCGTCTCGACGGTGATCGATTTCAATACCTTCGTCCAAGATGCCAACCTGCCATTTTATCAGGAAGACTTCCGCCTGGCGCTGGTCGGGCGTGACGGCTTGGGCCGGAATGGCGAAGTGTTTTGGGGCGAGCCCGATGTCTTGCAGCAAGACCCCGTCCTGATGGACGTTCATCTGGTCAGCGGTACCTGGGCGATTGCCGCGGCTCCCCGCGCTGGCTGGCCCACCCGGTCCGGGTTGTTGTGGGTAAATATCGCGGGGACCTTGGTTGCCTTCGCCATCGGGGCGTTCATTCTGTTCACGAACCTGCGTCATGACCTGGATGCCGCGCATTCGACGGCATTGCTGAAGCGCGCCCGCCGGGAAGCGGAAGCCGCCCGGGAGACGGCCCAGCAGGCGAACAAGGCGAAATCGGAATTCCTGGCGGCGATGAGCCACGAACTGCGGACGCCTTTGAACGCGATCCTTGGGTTCTCCGACATTTTGTACAACCAGTATTTCGGGCCGCCGGGGTCCGGAAAGTACCGGGAATACGCGGGTGACATCCATTCCAGCGCCATGCATCTGTTGGATCTGGTCAACGACGTTTTGGATATCTCTGCGATCGAAGCGGGAAAGACGGCGCTGAACATCGAAACCATCGATGTCGGGGAGTTGATCGAAGAATGCGTCCATACGGTGCGCGAGCGGGCGGAGACGCAGAACGTCGCCTTGGAAACGCAAGCGCCGACGAGCCTGCCGAAATTGAATGCGGATCGGCGGGCGGTCAAACAAGTGCTGCTGAACCTGTTGTCAAATGCGGTCAAGTTCACGCCGGGCGGCGGCACGGTTTGCGTCTGTGCCTCGTCAAGCGATGGGATGATGGAGATCGAGGTCGTCGATACGGGGGTAGGCATCGCGGCTGATCGCCTGCCGCATATCACCACGCCGTTCACCGGGCATGCCCGAAATCCCTATACCTCGGAAAGGGGGTGGGGCTTGGGGTTGTCGATCTCCAAGGCCCTGATCGACCTGCATGGCGGTGACGTCGATATTCAAAGCGAGGTTGGGCGCGGCACGACCGTGATCGTGCGTTTGCGGCTGGATCAGCCGAACGAAGGCGACGGACATGGTGTGGAAGGTGGGCTGACGGGCTAAATGCCCGAAGGATCAGGCTTTGGTTTCCGGCGTGGGGGAATCGGACGCCGGGGATTTGTTCTTTTGCCCGATCTTGCTTTCCTGACCTTTCATCAGCCGCTTGATGTTGTCCTTGTGGCGGATGATCGCCAACACGGCCAATCCACCGGCCATCCAGGCCATTTCAGGGCTGTTGATCCAGAAAGCGTAGAACGGCGCCGCTGTCAGGGCGCCCAGAGCGGCCAGGGACGAAAACCGGAAGGTTCCGGCGACAAGCAACCAGGTCGCGCAGGCGGCCACGCCGACCATGAAGTCGACGGCCAGGAGAACGCCCAGGGTCGTCGCGACGCCTTTGCCGCCCTTGAACTTCAGCCAGACCGGGAAATTGTGGCCCAGGACACCGGCGAAACCGGCGATCATCCCGGCCTCGGGACCCAGCAAATAGGCCGCGCCGAGCGCCGCCGCAGCACCCTTACCGGAATCACAGATCAGCGTCGCCAGGGCCAAGCCCTTGCGCCCGGTGCGCAACACGTTGGTCGCCCCGATATTGCCTGAACCGATGGTCCGGATGTCGCCCAGTCCGGCCAAGCGGGTGAACACAAGTCCGAACGGAACGGAGCCCAGCAGGTAGCCGCCGATGGCAGCCAACGCGAAGGCGAGGTTGGCGTCGATGCCCCCAGCCATGACTTATTCCCCTCGGGTGTAGACCGTGCGGCCGTCGATCACGGTCCGCAGCACCAGTCCTTGGACCGGGCGGCCGTCGAACGGCGAGTTCTTGGATTTGGAATTCAATACGTCGGCGCTGACCTTCCAGGCTCGGTCCGGGTCGAACAGAACCAGGTCCGCTGGTGCGCCCGGCTTCAATCGCCCGGCGTTCATACCCATCAAATCAGCCGGTCCGCGCGTGATCAGGTCGATCGCGCGGAGCAGAGAGATATGCCCGTTGTGGTACATCTCCAAAGTGATCGGCAGCAGTGTTTCCAGGCCCACGCCACCCGATGCGGCCTGCGCGAAGGGAAGGCGTTTGGCTTCTTCGTCCTGCGGCGTGTGGTCGGACGCGATGCAATCGACCACGCCGTCGGCAATCGCCTGGACCATGGCCTGCCGGTCGTCCTCGCCACGCAACGGCGGGGTCAGCTTGGCAAAGGTCCGATAGTCGCCAATGGCATGTTCGTTCAAGGCGAAATAGGGCGGTGCGGTGTCGCAGCTGATCGGCAGGCCGCGATCTTTCGCGCGGCGGATGACGTTGATGCTCTCGGCGGTCGAGATATTGGCCAAATGCAGGCGGCCGCCGGTCATCTCAACCAGACGGATATCCCGTTCGACGATGATGATTTCGGCTTCGCGCGGGATCCCGGCCAAACCCAGGCGGGTCGCATTCTCGCCCAGGTTCATCACGCCGCCCTTGGCCAGCGAACGCTCTTCCGGATGTTCGCAGATCAGCAGCCCAAAGGTCGCCGCATAGGCCAGGGCCTGGCGGAGGACCAGGGTATCGGCGATCGAGGCGCTGCCGTCGGTAAAGGCCAGCGCGCCGGAATCGCGCAACAGTTTCAATTCAGCCAGTTCCTTGCCGGCCAACCCTTTGGTCACGGCGCCATAGGTATAGACCTTGGCCAGCCCGGCCAGACGCGCGCGGCGGGCGACGAATTCGACCACCGACATATCGTCGATGCAGGGATGGGTATCGGGCAGGCAAAGCAGGGACGTTACGCCGCCCGCTGCCGCCGCGCGACCGGCGGTGGCGAATGTTTCCTTCTGCTCTTCGCCAGGCTCTCCCAGGCGCGTCCGGATATCGACCAGACCCGGCGCCAAACAGGCCCCTGCGCAGTCGACGACCTTGGCGTCTTCGGGGGTGCCGCCGTCGAACAGGCCCGGTCCGGCATCGATGATGCTCTCGCCGTCGGTCAGCACGCCGCCCTTGGCGTCCCAGCCTTCGGCCGGGTCGAGCAAGTGCGCGTTGACGTAGGCCACGCGGCCGAGGGGTTCGTCCAGTTTTACCGCCATATTCCGAGGTCGGCTTTCGTCACAAGTTGGTTTCGCCAAGTGGGTCCAGATTGTTGGCGAGAATTTCCAACGCCGCCATGCGGACCGCCACACCCATCTCCACCTGTTCGCGGATGACCGAGCGATAGAAATCGTCGGCGACTTCCGCGTCGATTTCGACGCCGCGGTTCATCGGTCCGGGATGCATGATCAGGGCGTCCGGCTTGGCATTCGCCAGCATCTCGTAATCCAGCCCGAAATAGGTAAAGTACTCACGCACCGAGGGGAAATAGTTGGACTGCATGCGCTCCTGCTGCAGGCGCAGCATCATCACGATGTCGCAGTCCTTCAGGCCCTCGGCCATGTCGTGGAAAACTTCGACCCCCAGGTGCTCGGCCCCATAGGGGATCAGCGTCTTCGGCGCGATCAGACGAACCCGCGCACCCATGGTCGTCAGCAAATGGATGTTCGACCGGGCGACGCGTGAATGCAGGATGTCGCCGCAGATCGCGACTTGAAGTCCGGCCAGTCGGCCCAGGCGGCGGCGAATCGTCAATGCGTCCAGTAGGGCCTGCGTCGGGTGTTCGTGGGCGCCGTCGCCGGCGTTGATCACCGCGCAGTTGACCTTTTCCGACAGCAGCTTGACCGCGCCGGAGTCGGCATGGCGCACGACAAGTACGTCCGGATGCATGGCGTTCAGCGTCATCGCCGTATCGATCAGGGTTTCGCCCTTTTTCATCGAACTGGCGGAGATCGACATATTAATGACGTCGCCGCCCAGTCGCTTGCCCGCCAATTCGAACGAGGTCCGGGTGCGGGTCGATGCTTCGAAGAAAAGGTTGATGACTGTCCGCCCGCTCAGCACCGATTTCTTTTTATTCGGTTGGCGGTTCTGTTCGACGTAAGTCTCGGAACGGTCCAATAGAAATGAGATTTCGGCCGGGGTCAGCCCCTCAATGCCAAGCAGGTGGCGGTGGGGAAATTCAGTGGTTGCCAAGTCGCCGGAAATCATGGGGCCGGACTATAGGCCTGAGTCTCGAAAGCGTCACGAAAAATTGCCGGTGGTGGATGGCCGAGAAATTTAGTGGCAAGATGGACCCCGCCCAGGCGTATGCGGAACAAATAAATATCAAGGGTTTCAGGGTTTGATCTCTGGCGGTGAAGAAGAGGGCGATGGAGTGGCGGGGCCGGGCCTGGATGCAGTCCTGGACCGGCTGCATGACGGGATCGCGGTTTTCGATTCGGAAGACTGTTTGATTTTCGCCAACCGGACCTGTTTGGACATGTTCGCTCCGATCGCCGGTCGGTTCGAACGCGGGACGCCGTTCGGGGCCCTGATGGCCGCGGCGGGCGACAAGAAAATGATCGCCGACGCCTTTATCGGGCCCGGAGAAATCGAATTCGCAGACGGACGGACGATGTTGCTGCGGGAATCCCGCCTGGACCGGGGCGGGGTGGTGCGGACCTTCACGGACCTGACCGAATATCGGCTTGCCGAACAACAGATCGCCTACATGGCCAGCCATGACGACGTCACCGGCTTGCCGAACAGATCTCTGTTCATGGACCGGTTGAATGTCTCCTTGCGGCAATCTGCGCGTGAGAAAAGCCGTGTCGCCGTGTTGTTCGTGGACTTGGATGGGTTCAAGCCGGTCAATGATCGCCTGGGACATGAAGCCGGCGACATTGTTTTGCACCAGGTCGCGGTGCGTCTTGTGGCGCGCGTTCGCGCGTCGGACACCGTGGCGCGATACGGTGGCGACGAGTTCACGTTGATCCTCAACCAGGTTTCGAATGCGCAGGACGTCGGGCGGGTCGCGCAATCGATTGTCGATGAATTGACGCGGCCGTTCACGGCAAAGCGCGAGACGGTGATGATCGGCGCCAGCGTCGGCGTTGCGATGTACCCGGATCATGGGGAACAAGGCGAAGCGCTGGTCCGCGCCGCCGACAAGGCGATGTATCAAGTAAAGCATTCGGGAAAACGCGGGTATCGCCTTGCCGGTCGTTGATCGGCCCGCGCCTATCGGGCGTCCAATGCACCCTGCAATATATAAGTAGCGGCGAGCTTATCGACGACCTGTCCCCGTCGGGCGCGGGTCATATCGACCTCGTCCACCAGCATGCGTTCGACGGCCACGGTCGACAGGCGTTCGTCCCAAAAGGAGATCGGCAGGTCCCGCTTTTCCATCAGGTTTTTGGCGAATTGCCGGGTCGATTGGCAACGCGGCCCTTCGGTTCCGTCCATGCTTACGGGCAGGCCGAGGACAATGCCCTTTACTTCTTGCGCGTCGATGATATCGAGCAGGGTCGTCGCATCGGCGGTGAACTTGCCGCGTTTGATGGTGTCGTAGGGTGACGCGATCGTTCGCATGACGTCGGACAAAGCGACGCCGATGGTTTTGGACCCCAGGTCCAGTCCCATCAACCGGCCATAATCGCCGACCGAAGACTTCATTTCCGCCAATGTCATGACCGTCATTACGCCGTGCTCCGATTTTCCAGCCTGATGCCCTTGCGACGGGCGGGAAGTCCCGATGGAAAAGGTGGGTGGTGCTAACTCTTTGATAGAGGTAACATATATTTCGTTTCAAGGGGATTGAGCGCAGGTCATTGCGGGGGGTCCGCAGGACGGGCAAGGCGGTTCGATAATGATGCGGCCATTGCAGTTCGCAGGTTCGAAGAGGGGGCAGCGTGGAATGCTGCGTCCCTTGCGTTGCGCCCGCTCCAAGACAATTTCTCTGCTGGCGCTCGGTCTCATCGGTTTATGCGCTGCTCCGGAAATTTCCAATGTCGCTTGGGCGCAAGCGAAACCGGCGCCTGAGAGTTCCGAAAAATCCGCGGAAATTATGTTTCTTGGTCAGAAGGTGACGCCTCGGCCCGGAACTTATGTCGTGACTAAAGACGTCAATGTTCGCGCCGCGCCGGAAATGAACGGAAAGAAGGTCGCGAGTTTCCAGGAAGGCGAGCGGGTTCAGGTTGTTGGGAAGGCCGCCGGTAGCTGGCTGGCTGTGCGGCAGGAAGGCAAGGATTTGGGCTTCGTATACGGGCCCGTGCTCATGCCGGTCATTGATGCCGTGATCAAAGTGCCGCTGACGGGCACGGTCGCTTTGGACAGCGGCAAGTGTGCCTATCGAATCGTTTTCGAAGGCGAAAGCCCGATCGAGGGGCAGCTGTTCAATTCGGTCGATTATCGCGCGATGCTGGAATGCCGACGCGGAGGGGCGTCATTCGCGTTCGAGATGCCGCTATTTATAACCGAAGGCCCATACAATGGGGGCGGGCGGTCAATCAGCCAGATCGGCATGGACGTGTTGGAACTGGCCCAGGAATATGAACGGGTATTCTCGACCAACCTTCTTTACGACGCGGAGAAAGGCGAAGTGCGGCTCGACGGTGTCAGCATGGACAAGTACATCGTAAGCGGCAAGATCCCGCCGATCCCCGCCACAGACGTCCCTGCCGCTTTGAATGCGGCAATTACCCTCGCCGTGGGGGCGTGGTCGCCTGCTTTCTGGACGGATCTCGCGAAAGCGCTGCGTGGGGCGGGCGGCTAATCGCTCATTTCCAAATTTAGATGCTGATCCACGGTGCCGGTTACGTTTCGTGACCGTGTCATCCGGGTTCAAGCGTGACTTTTTTGCACCGCTCGGGCCGCGAAAAGACAACATGTCTTGTTGCCTGTCTCATGGGGCTTGGCGATTTTTGGTCGAAAATTGGTCGTTAAAGGGAAAAATTCGTCTTTTGGGCAAAAATTTCTTTCAAAAAATGCACAAAAATTAGGCATCATTTGGCCTGTGCAACCAAAATACGCATCAAATTGTGGCAATTTTGCAACAACTTGATGGTGAACATTATCTAACTAATTGATTTAAAATGATAAATTAATTTGTACGCTTCTGGCACTCAATTTGCTACCACCAAAATCTGTGGGGTGTATGCCTCGGGTAAACTGTGAAAAAGGATCAAGAAAATGGCATCTGTGGTGCGGCTTTTGAGTGCCCTCGGTTTTGTCGCGGTTGTGGGAGCGTCCCTGCCCGCCAAAGCTGAAGACTTCAAGTTTCCTGGCACCTTCTCGGCCAATGCCGGCCTGGTGACCGAATATCGTTTCCGTGGTCTTGACCAGTCCTCGCAAAAACCGGCCATTCAGGGCGGTATTGACTGGTCCATGGAAACCGGCCTGAACGACACGTCCGTTTATCTCGGCACGTGGGGTTCCAACGTCGACTTCGGCGACTCCGACAAGGCTTCCGCTGAAATCGATTACTACGGCGGCATGACCGGCTCCTTCATGGATGTGGGCTGGGACGTCGGCTTCATCTATTACTCCTACCCCGGCGCTTCCGATGCCGTTGACTACGACCTGTGGGAAATCTCCCTGGGCCTGAGCTACGACATCATGGAAGGCCTGTCGGTCGGTGCCAACTACGCCTATTCGCCGGACTTCTTCGGTGGCAGCGGCGACGGTCACTGGTTCACCGCCAACGTGTCCTACGCTGTTCCGGTCAAAGTCCTGGCGGGTATCACGCTCGACGCCTCCATCGGCCGTCAGCTGATCGAAAAGAACACCACTTTCGCTCAGCCTGACTACGTCACCTGGAGCATCGGCGCGACCCTGGGCGTGACGGACAACGTCTCCCTCGGTGTGCAGTATGTCGACACGAACATTTCCAACAGCCGCCTGGCTGAGGAAGTGATCATCGGCTCGCTGACGGCGTCCTTCTAAGACGCTCTGCCGAGTGCCTGATTTCACTGGCGACCGCCTCGATCCTTTCGTAGCGAACGCCGGTTGAGCAAAGGCCGCAAGTTGCCCCCTGTCGGACAGATGATCCGACAGGGGGAGCTTGCGTTTTTTTATGCCTTTTTTCCGTGGGGCGTCGCGGAAGGCCGCTGATGCAAATGCCGGTCTGGCCCCGCCGCCGGGCCTTGCCGCCCGGGGGCGTGAATGTTACTTTCCGCGCCCCAGCCGCACGGTTTCGCACCGCGCCGGATTCCGTAACGCCCAACCTTCTGGACCCGCCATGTCATTAGATAAAAACGACGTCCGCCGCGTCGCCTTCCTGGCCCGCATCAAGGTCGATGAAGACGCCTTGCAGCCGGTGGCCGAGGACCTGAACAACATCATCGGCTGGGTCGAGCAATTGTCCGAGGTCGATACCGACGGCGTCGCCCCGATGACCGGTGTCGCGGGCATGACGATGAAGCAGCGCGAAGACGTGGTGACTGACGGCGGCGATCCGGACAAGGTGCTGCGCAACGCGCCTGACCGGGTGAACGATTTCTACACCGTGCCCAAGGTGGTCGAATAATGACGGACCTGAATTCCCTTACGATTGCCGAGGCCGCCCAAGGGTTGGACCAGGGCGACTTTTCCGCCGTTGAATTGACGGACGCCTGCCTGACGGCGGCCGAGGCGGGCAAGGACCTGAACGCCTTTATCACCCTGACGCCGGAGATCGCCCGCGAGCGTGCGCAGGCGTCGGACGCACGCCGTTCCAAGGGCGCTGCCCTGGGCGTCCTCGATGGGGTGCCCGTGGCGGTCAAGGACCTGTTCTGCACCGAAGGGGTGCTGACCACCGCCGCGTCCCACATTCTGGACGGCTTTACCCCGACTTATGAATCCACCATCACCCGCAACCTGATCGATGCGGGCGCGGTGATGATCGGCAAGACCAACCTGGACGAGTTCGCCATGGGCTCATCCAACATGACCAGCTTCTACGGCCCGGTGAAAAACCCTTGGGTCGGCCCGAACGGCGAAGACTTGGTGCCGGGCGGCTCGTCCGGCGGGTCCGCCGCCGCGGTCGCCGCCCGCATTTGTCCGGCGTCGCTCGGTACCGACACGGGCGGCTCGATCCGCCAACCGGCGTCGCTCTGCGGGATCGTCGGGTTGAAGCCGACCTATGGCCGCTGTTCGCGCTGGGGTGTCGTTGCCTTCGCCTCCAGCTTGGATCAGGCCGGGCCGTTCGCCCGCACGGTCGAGGACGCGGCGATCATGCTGGGGACAATGGCCGGGCACGATCCGATGGATTCGACCTCGGTCCCGCAAGACGTTCCCGATTTCCGCGCCGCCGTGGCGGGCGGGGTCAAGGGTCTGCGCATCGGTATTCCCAAGGAATACACCATGGACGGCATGCCCGCCGAAATTCAGGCGCTCTGGGATCAGGGGGCGGCTTGGTTGAAAGAGCAAGGGGCCGAGATCAAGGAAGTTTCTCTGCCGCATACCAAATACGCCCTTCCGGCCTACTACATCGTCGCCCCGGCCGAGGCCTCGTCGAACCTGGCGCGCTACGACGGCGTGCGCTACGGCCTGCGGGTCGATGGCGACAGTCTGGACGAGATGTACGCCAACACCCGCGGCGAAGGCTTCGGGGCCGAAGTCCGCCGCCGCGTGATGATCGGCACCTATGTGCTGTCGGCGGGCTATTACGATGCCTATTACGTCAAGGCGCAGCAGGTCCGGACCCGGATCCTCGAAGACTTCACCAAGGCCTTCGAGCAGGTCGACGTGCTGCTCAGCCCGACTGCACCCAATGCGGCCTTTCCGATCGGGGCCAAGATGGACGACCCCATCGCCATGTACCTGAACGACGTCTTCACCGTTCCGGCCAACCTGGCGGGCCTGCCTGGGATCAGCGTCCCGGCGGGGGTGGACAAGGACGGCCTGCCGCTCGGCCTGCAATTGGTGGGTAAGCCGTTCGACGAAGAAACCCTGCTGCGCGCGGCCCGCGCGGTCGAGGACGCGGCCGGGTTCAGCGCCCTGCCGAAATACCTGGGAGGGCAGGCCTGATGAGCTACATCATTCATGGCGATACGGGCGACTGGGAAGTCGTCATCGGCCTGGAAGTCCACGCCCAGGTCGCGTCCAAGGCCAAGCTGTTTTCCGGCTCGCCCACGGCGTTCGGCGCCGAGCCCAATTCCCAGGTTTCGCTGATCGACGCCGCCATGCCGGGCATGCTGCCGGTGATCAACGGCTATTGCGTCGAACAGGCGGTAAAGACCGGCCTGGGCCTGAACGCGCAGATCAACAAGCGCAGCGTGTTCGAACGGAAGAACTATTTCTATGCCGACCTGCCGCAGGGTTATCAGATCAGCCAATACCTGCATCCGGTGGTCGGCGAGGGCATCGTCACCGTCGATCTGGCCGACGGCACTAGCCGCGACATCGGTATCGAGCGCCTGCATATGGAGCAGGACGCGGGCAAGTCGATGCACGACCAGGACCCCAAGCGCTCGTTCATCGACCTGAACCGCGCCGGTGTCTGCCTGATGGAAATCGTGACCAAGCCGGATATCCGCTCGCCGGAAGAAGCCGGGGCCTTCGTGCGCAAGCTGCGCTCGATCCTGCGTTATCTGGGAACCTGCGACGGCAACATGGAGCAGGGCTCGATGCGCGCCGACGTCAACGTCTCGGTCCGCAAGGTCGGCGAGGAAGGCTTCCGTACCCGCGCCGAGATCAAGAACGTGAACTCCGTCAGGTTCATCATGCAAGCCATCGAGATCGAGGCCGAACGCCAGGTCGAGGTTCATGAAAGCGGCGGCGACGTCGTTCAGGAAACGCGCCTGATGGACCCGGTCAAGGGCGAGACCCGTCCCATGCGGGTCAAGGAATTCGCCCACGACTACCGCTATTTCCCGGACCCGGATCTGCTGCCGCTGGAATTCGACGATGCCTTCATCGAGAAGCTTCGCGCCTCGCTGCCGGAGCTGCCGGACGCCAAGAAGACGCGCTTCATGGACGACATGGGGCTGAGCGCCAAGGATGCCTCGACCCTAGTCGCCGACCGGGAAAGCGCCGAATACTTCGAGGCCGTGGCCGCCAGCCATGACGCCAAGAAGGCCGCCAACTGGGTCACCAACGATCTGTTCGGTGCGCTCAACAAGGCAGGCCTGTCGATCGCCGACAGCCCCATTTCGGCGGAGCACCTGTCCAAGCTGTTGACCCTGATGGATGACGGAACGATTTCCGGCAAGATCGCCAAGGACGTGTTCGAGATCATGTGGGAAACCTCGGGCGATCCGGAAAAGATCGTCGAGGAAAAGGGCCTGAAGCAGATCACAGACACCGGCGCGATCGAAGCGGCGGTCGACCAGATCATCGCCGACAATCCCGGCCAGGCCGACGAAGTGCGCGGCGGCAACGACAAGGCCATCGGCTGGTTCGTCGGTCAGGTCATGAAGGCGACCCAGGGCAAGGCCAACCCGCAACAGGTCAACCAACTGCTGCGTGACAAGCTGAAGGGCTGAAGACGGTGATTATCCGCCCCTTCGCCGCCAAAGATCACGCACGGGTCCGCCAAATCTTCCTGGACTGGAACCATCACATCACACAGCCGGGGATGGAGAAGCTGTTCGAGTCCTATATCCAATTGGCGTTGGACGAGGAAATCGACTGCATCGAGGATTATTACGGCCGTCCCGGTTTCGGTTTCTGGGTGGCTGAAATCGACGGTGAGGTCGCGGGCATGGTCGGTCTGGAAGACGTCGGCAAAGGCGCCGCCGAAGTTCGCCGGATGTACGTCGCCGCTGAATTCCGCCGCCAGGGGCTGGGCCGCAAGCTGCTGCGCTTCGTCGAGGACAAAGCGCGGGAAAAGGGCTACGAGCGGATGGTCCTGTCGACCTCGGCCCTGCAACCGCAGGCCAAGGCGCTGTACGAGGTTGCTGGCTATGACCTGGAGCGCGAGGAAGTCTCGACCACGCAGACCAAGCGCACCGCCGGGTCCGGCCTGATGCGCTATTACTTCGCCAAGGATCTATAGGATTTAGGCGACCGGCAGAGATACCGTGAAGATCGTGCCGCCGCCCGGGTTCGGGGAGATGTCCAGGCGGCCGTTGTTGACCTGCACCAACTGACGACACAGGGCCAAGCCCACGCCGGTCCCGACCTCGCCCTTGCCGCCGGTCGCCAGGTCGGCGCTGGCCCCGGACAGCACGCGGGTAATCAGATGCGGGTCCATGCCGATGCCGGTATCGGCGATTTGGATATGGGCTTCCTTGCCGTCGTCGAACACCTTGACCGTGACGAAGCCGCCTTTGGGCGTGAACTTCAGCGCGTTGTTGATCAGGTTCCTGATGACGGTCGACATCTGATGCCGGTCAGCCTGAACCTTGACCGGCGGGCCTTCTTCGATGTCGAGCTTGACCCCGCGTAGCGAGGCGTCTGCGGAATAGACACCCGCAGTCTCGCGGGTCAGTTGTCCCAGGTCCGTCATTTCAAGATGGGTTTGACGCTGCCCGGTTCGAACCAGTGCCCATTCCAACAGGTTTTCGAGCACTTCGGAGGCGTTGCGCCCGGCGTCATACAGCTTTGCGCCGTAGTCCTGGACCGTTTTGGAATCGAGCGCCCGGTTCGGGTCCGCCAGCAACTGCGCATAAATCAGAAGCGGGTTGAACAGGTTGCGGATGTCGTGACCGATCACGGTCAGCAGCACGTCTTTTTGGCTGTTGCTTTCCTCGAGCTCGCCCGTCCGCAGGGCCAGGGCCCCTTGGGCCCGTTCTCGTTCGTCCATTTCCAGGCGCAGGCGACGGTTGAACGCCGCCAACCACAATCCGCCCAGCAGGGCCAGGATCGCGATGCCGGAGGCGACGAAGAATGCCCAGCGCATCCACATCGGCAGGGGGCGCGAGCCATGGGTTTCGTATATGAAGCCGTCCAATCCCATGTCGGGCGGCAGTAGGCCCAGACCGGCGTAATGATGGGCGATGCGCTCCCAGCGGGCGGGATTGATGAAACCCAGGGGAACGACGTCAGCCAGAATCAGGTCGGCCGATTTGCGCGCCTCGTAGACCAGATTGTCTCGGGTCTTGCGGGTGCTGTACTCATCCAGGATCAAGTCGACGATTTCTTCCTGATGGCTCATCGCGTAGCGCCAGCCTTCCAGGGACGCATCGAGGAATGCCTGAACCAGCTTCGGGTCCTTGTCGATCATGTTCTGGGTGGTGAACAGGTTGTCTCCGTAGAAGTCGATCCCCCCGTCGATCGGGCGGAACAGACGCACGGGGCCGACCTCGCGCTCGTACTCGTATGGCTCGTCCGTCGAATAGACGCTCATCGCATCGACCCGACCGCCCTGTAGGTCGTGGGTATTGAAGGTGTGATCGACGAAGTTCAGATGTTTGACGTCCAGGCCCTCGGCGGCGAAATAGGCCAGCAGTTCTGTCTCGTGCGGGGCGATCATGATCTTGCCGCGGGCAAGCTGATGAATGTTGTGGAACTCGCTGCGCGCGTCCAGCATCAGTGACAGGGGCGAATGCTGGTAGACCACGGCAAGGACGACGACCGGCTTTCCGGCAGCCCGCATCATCAGCAGATCCGTGGTGCCGACACCGAATTCGGCATTGCCGTCAGCGACGCTTTCCATCGGTTTGTGACCGGGCTGGGCAGGGGTGATCGTCACGTCCAGGCCGCGCGACCGGTAAAAGCCCTTGGCCTTGGCGGCGTAATAACCGGCAAACTGAAATTGATGCGCCCATTTCAGTTGAAGGGTGACCTTGGTCAGCTTGCCGGGCTTCTTATCCTCGGCCAGGGCCGCGCCGCAGGGCGCCAGCGCCAACAGAAAAAGGGCGGCCAGCACCAAGCCGGCCAATCGCATCCTGAAAGGCTTATCCAAATTATTCGCGTTCACGCCGGTCATGGATCACGATCACGTTCGGGTTTCGGTGGATATTAGAATGATGGCAAAGCAGAACCGCGCGCATCCTTTCCCCACCGTGAGTTGTGCCAACAGGGTGCAAAATTGATGGTAATTATACAAGAGGCATAACATAGGTCCGTTTTTCAGGAGTTCCAGCGCTGTTTGATGCCGAAACAGAGAACGTGGCCGAGGTCGACTTGGCCGAGGCAACCGACGATGCGCTTTATTGCGCGCGTTGCGGCCACCTTGTGACCCGCCAGCGCTGGGCCATCGCGCCGGGCGGGGACCGAGAGCGCGTCTGCGCGAATCCGGCGGGGCGTATGTTCGTCGTCGTCAGTTTTGCCGAAGCGCCGGGCGCGGCTGATGTCGGCCCCCCGACCGAGGATTATTCCTGGTTCAAGGGTTATGCCTGGAACTTCGCCCATTGCCGGGGCTGTAACAGTCATCTTGGATGGCGTTACACCAGTAACGGCACGCCGCCGGTGTTCTGGGGGCTGATCAAGGATATGCTGAGAAACTCGCCGATTTAGGAAGTCGACATGACCGTAAAGCCCCTGGTTTCCATCACATACTGCATCCGCTGCCGCTGGCTGTTGCGGGCAGCCTGGATGGCGCAGGAATTGTTGAGCACGTTCGAGGATACCTTGGGCGGGGTGACCTTATGCCCCGACGACATCGGTGGACGGTTTATCGTGCGGGTGGATGATGTCGTGATCTGGGACCGCAAGCGCGACGGCGGTTTTCCCGAAGCCAAGGACCTGAAACAGCGCGTCCGCGACATCGTCGCGCCGGATCGCGATTTGGGTCATTCGGACAAAGGCGCATAGCGCATCGCGTTCCGGCCACTGATTTATGAACTCTAGACTGGGGGACAAGGATATGACGACAAGCTGCATCGCCGTTTCGGCGCCGGGCGACATGGGCCATGCCGTGGGCAAGGTTCTGGGCGAACACGGCAACGATGTGATCACTTGCCTGGCCGGGCGAAGCGAGCGCACCCGCGGCCTTGCGGCCAAGGGAAACTTCCGCGATGTGCCGGACCTGGAGACCCTGGTCAGTGAGGCCGACATGATTCTGTCGATCCTGCCGCCCGCCAATGCTTTGGCCCAGGCGCAGGATCTGGCGGCGGCGATGAAAGCCGCTGGCTCGACGGCGGTATATGTGGATTGCAACGCGGTCTCGCCGGCGACGGCGGCAGAGGTCGGAGCCGTGATGGCCGATGCGGGCGCGCCCTTCATCGATTGCGGCATCATCGGTCTGGCCCCGATCCCGGGGCGGTCAACGCGGTTCTATGTCTCCGGCCCGGACACGGCGCCGATGGTCGCCTTGGACGGGCAGGGGATTACAGTGATCGACATGGGCGCAGATATCGGCCGAGCATCAGGTTTGAAGATGGCCTATGCGGGCCTGACCAAGGGCACGAATGCGCTGTATACGGCGGTGCTGATGTTGGCCCACAGATTGGACCTGTTCGACGATCTGATCGGCGAGTTCGAGGACAGCCAGCAGGCGGCATTGAAGCGGATGCGGGGATCGGTCCCGCGCCTGCCCGCCGATGCGGGCCGTTGGGTGCGTGAGATGGAGGAAATCGCCGCGACCTATCGTGACGCGGGCCTGCCCAGCGGGTTTCACGACGCCTCGGCGGATATCTTCCGTATTTTGGCGGAAACGCCGTTCGGCGCGGAAACGCGCGAAACCATCGATCCGAACCGGACGATGGAACAATCGATTCCCGTATTCGTCGATCAGGCGGTGAAACCAGGCCCCGAAAAATAAGGCCCGGAAAATAAGACCCGGAAACAGCAGGGCGCAGCGCAGCCGGGGGAACGGCCCCCGGCCCGAGGTGCGTCGTTACTGCTGTGTCGGCTTTGAGGCCACGGAGGGGCCTTCGTCGGCCAGGGTCGGGCCGTCGGCGGGGATCGCCCCGGCGCCGTTGGTCACTTCCCACTGGCGGTGCTGTTCGTACAAGGTCTTTTCCGTGGTGTAGCGGTCGACCGAATTGGACGTCGCCGCCTTGATCGCGTCCTGATTGTCCGAATAGGTGACGGTGCCCTGCGCGGCGGCACCAGCAAGCGGCAGCGGGCTGGCAAGGCCGGTCAGGATATCGCCCGTGGCGTCACGCAGGTTGCTGGGACCCAGGATCGGAAGGACGATATGCGGGCCCGGTTCCATTCCATTGGCGCCAAAGGCCTGCCCCAGGTCTTCCTGCCGCGAATGAATGCCCATGTCCGTTGCCGGGTCGGCCAGGCCGCCGACGCCGACGGTCGAGTTGACCAGGAAGCGCTTGGTCGCGTTGCCTGCGTTTTCCGTGTCGCCCTGCAACAGCGAAGAAACGGCGGTCACCGGCTCGGCCAAGTTCTTGGCGGCGCTGGAGATCGCTTGCTGCAGGCCTTCGGGCGTGACGGCCTTGTATCCGTCGATCAGCGGATCGAGGATCAGGCCGCGAAACAGGTTATTGAATTCCGAGGTCACGCGGTTGAGGGATTCCAGCGGATCGTCGTCCTTGGCGCCGGCATCGCCCTGAGGCGCGTGGTACATCATTTTGATTTCCGACGGCGGGGTGTTGGCTTGCTCCTTGGCGGAAGCGGCCTCATCGGCCTGTGCGCCGGTCATGCCGAGCATCAGAGCGACGGCAGCCGCAGCGGGTAGCCGGAAGAAGTCTTCCGAAAAACGGGTCCGGGTCATGATCAGGTCTCCATAAAACGCACGTTTCTGCGCGTTCGCGTCCATTGCCTTTTGTAAGTCCCCTCAGGTCTACAAGAGTGCCACAGGCCGGGCATATTTCGATAGTTAAATGTTAGGAAGTGCTGCAGCTGAATTCACAAAATAACGGATGAAATAAACTGAATTCGTTGCTTGTTCGTCTATCGGATGAATGCGCGCGCCGCCAAATAAACCCCTAGCAGCAGAAGGCCGAAAAAGAACGCTCGCCGAAAGGCCTCGGCGGGAAGACGGCGACGGATGCGTTGACCGCCGATCATGCCGAGCGCTGCGGGGATCAATGCGCCAGCGGAAGCCAGCGCCATTTCGCCGCCCAGGATGCCGTGGCCGGTCAGGCTGGCGGCTTGGCCCAGTGTGACGATGGTGAAGGCAATGCCCATCGCCTGGACCAAGCCGTCACGGCCGAGGCCCAGAGCTTGTAAATAAACCGCGCCCGGCATGGTGAACGATGCGACCGCGCCCGAGGCGACGCCGGCGGTCAGTCCCATGAGCGGGCTGAGCAGGGGCTCCCACCGCCCGGGCGGCGGAATCTGCGGGGTCAGCAGCGAATACAGGGAGTAGACGGCCAACAGAATGCCCAGGGTGCCGGATAGCAGATGGGCTTCGACCACGACCAGTAGCCAAGCCCCGAACCATGTGCCGATCACCGACGTGAGCAGGAGCGGCCAGAGCCGGCGGACCAGAATTTTGAACTGTCCGCCGACGGCTCCCTGCCAGACATTGGTCAACAAAGCCGGAACGACGACCAGTTGGACCGCTTCGTGCAAGCCGATAATCGCGGTCATCAGGCCGACGGCGACGGTTGGCAGCCCCACGCCGACGACACCCTTGATTGCGCCGGCGATCAAAAAAATGACGCCGACAAGGGCGATGGTCTGAAGTTCGGGCATGCGGGTCCTGGCGTGGTTTCAAGGGGTTAAACCGGAACTGAAATGGCTGTTTAACACAGTGCGGTCATAAATCGGCGGCAAACGATACGTCAGCCGCCGAACCTTGTACTGCTTTGGTTGTTTTCCCATATGGGCGGGGGCTATTGTCTGCCCTGCCGAACGGCATCTCCCTGCGATAATAAGAAGTGAATGAAACTCCGTGATTAAGAATATCTGGAACAAGATTTTCGGCCCCGAAGCCGAAGCGCGTCGCCTGAACCGCGATACGAAGTACATCCTGCATGCCTTGACCGAAGAGCATTACGGCCCGATCCGGGCCGAGGTCGCACGCGACTTGCGCAAGGACTTGGATCACCTGCACGAGACCTTCATCGAAAAGGACGAGGTCTATGGCTACAAGCGGGCCCAGGATCACATGCGCCGAATGCATAACGAAGCCCGCAAACAGCGGGATCAGCAGACGTTGACCGCCTTGACCCTGGCGATCATCTACATGCGGGCCGAACGGGTCGGCCCTGCGGCCCAGGGCGCATGCGACGCAATCCACGCCTACCTGGATGAATGGGCGCCGGTGACCGAAGAAAACAGCGGTGTCCTTCCGCCCGCGACGGCGGATTGACGTCGGGTCATCAAGGACTTGCCCGCATATCGAGTTGCCTTATGCTGGCGGCCAATGATTCGACAATTCCGGCGACGGAGGAAATTTTCAAATGATCGATTTGTATACCTGGGCCACGCCGAACGGGCGCAAGGTCTCCATCATGCTCGAAGAACTGGGCCTGCCGTATAACGTGATTGAAGTGAATATCTCGCAAGGGGAGCAGCACTCCCCGGCGTTTCTCGAGATTTCGCCCAACAACCGTATTCCCGCCATCGTCGATCCGGACGGTCCGGACGGAAAGCCGATTTCCGTCTTCGAAACGGGCGCGATCCTGGTCTATCTGGCGGAGAAGACAGGTAGCGACCTGCTGCCGAAGGGCGGGCGCGAGCGGGTTGCGACCTTTGAGTGGCTGATGTGGCAGATGGGCGGCGTCGGCCCGATGTTCGGCCAGGCTCACCATTTCATGTTCAAGCCCAAGGAAGTCGTTCCCTATGGCCAGAAGCGCTATCACGACGAAACCAAGCGCCTCTACATGGTCATGAACGATCGCCGTCTGCACAAGAACGACTACCTGGCCGGTGATTTCTATTCCATCGCCGACATCGCCGTGTATCCCTGGGTGTCTCGTCATGAGCGGCACGAGGTCGACCTCAACGAATTCCCCAACGTCAAACGCTGGTTTGATAACATCTCCAAGCGTGAGGCCGTGCAGAAGGGGATGGCGGTGCCGTTCGCGAACTAATGCGGCGACTGCCATAGGCGAGAAACGACGGAACGGGTGGCGGATATGGCTTTCAAGACCAAGAAATCGGTGCAACGGGTCAGTCAGGCGTTGATCGCCGCTGGCCTGGGTGACCGGGTCATCGAAATGAAGGCCACGGCGAAGACCGCCGAAGATGCCGCCCGCGCCGTCGGCGCCGAACTGGGGCAGATCGTGAAGTCGCTGACCTTCCGTGTCGGCGATCAGGAAGTTCTGGCCCTGATTTCGGGCGACCATTTGTGCCAGCAGGAGGCCCTGCCGCGGGTCCTCAATTTGCAGGGCAAGGTCACCAAGCCGCAGGCGCAGCGGGTCAAGGACGTGACCGGGTTTACCATCGGTGGGGTCGCGCCGGTCGGCTTGACGACGGAAATTCCCATCGCCATCGACGCCAGTTTACGCCGTTTCGAAACCCTTTACGCCGCCGCCGGCCATCCGCATTGCCTGTTCCCGGTGACGTTTCAGGAGTTGAAACGCCTGACCGGCGGGATCGTTTCCTACAATATCTCGGAAGCAATCAACCCTGACGCGGTTGAGGGGACTAGATTTCGTAGAAGTCCCACTTTTTTAAATAACGCTGAAGTATAATATATCCAGATTTTAATCATGTATTTCTAGGCACTATGCCTTGTGTCTAGTTGTATGCGCTTCTCCTTGTGAATTATGAAAATAGGTGCGTCTGCAAGAGCGGGCGCCGTTCCCGGCTGTGGTTAAGGGGCCTGGCTGGAACTGCGAAATGCAGGTTGGGGGAGAGCCGATGCACGCAATGCGATTTCACCTCTGCCTCAATTCCATATGCGAGAAAGCGGTGAAGTAATGAAAATCAAACTCTCTCTATTCCAGGTCTTCTTGTCGTTGGCGTTGATCGCGTTGATCGGCGTTGGGGTTTTGGCCGGGGTCAGCGCCACTACGATCCGAAATCAGATGGTGATCGAGCGGAAGGACAAGGTTCAGCAGATCGTCCTGGGGGTGAATACGGTCGTCCGGCATCAGCTTGATCTGTACAAAAAAGGCACGTTGACCGAAGAAGAAGCCAAGAAGCGCGCGATCGACGCTATTCAAAGCTTCCGTTTCGATGGGACCAACTACATCTTCGCGATTACCTATGAATTCTGCACGATCGCCCACGTCGATCCGACGAAGTTGGGCAAGTGTAAGAAGCTGCCGCGACGCGAGGTCTTCAACAAGTTGGCCAAGGAAGGTGGCGGGTTCCTTGCCTATAAGGGCCCGAAGGCCGGCTTTAAAGGCGACAACTTCGAGAAGATTTCCTATGTCTATCCCGTGCCGGAAATGAATATGTACATCGGCACCGGCGCCTACTTCGACGATATCAACGAAGCGTTTCAACAACGCTTGCTGCAGTTGGGCGCCATCGGCTTGGCGGTCATTATCATTATCGTCGCGGTCGGTTTCTTCGCAGGACGTAGTGCTTCCAAGGCGCTGAATGCTTTGTCTTCGCGTATGAACGATCTCGCCCAGGGTAAGCTGGATATCGATCTCGACTTCGACAGTTTTGTGCGTGAGGTCAATACCATGATCGGTTCGGTCAAGGTGTTCCGGACGGAACTGGAAAAGAACCAGCGCCTGGAACAGGAAAAGGATGAATTGGAGAAGAAGGCCGAAGAGGACCGCCGCCAGGCGACCCTGCGGCTGGCTGACGACTTCGACGCCTCGGTCGGGGAAATCGTCAAGTCCGTCGGCAGCTCCGCCGAGGAAATGGAAGCAACCGCCGGTCAGATGAGCTCTGCCGCCAACTCCGCTGCGGAAAAAGCGGTCGGTGTTGCCGCCGCCGCCGAAGAAGCCAGCCGCAATACCTCGTCGGTGGCTTCGGCGACCGAGCAACTCAGCTCGTCGATTGAGGAAATCGCCCGCCAGGTGCAGAGAGCCGCCGAGGTTGCCCAGCAGGCGGTCGGTGAATCGAAGACCGCGAACGATCAGGTCAGTGGCTTGGCGGCTGCCGTCGACAAGGTCGGTGAGGTCGTGACCCTGATTACCGACATCGCCGATCAGACCAACCTGTTGGCCTTGAACGCGACGATCGAGGCCGCCCGCGCCGGTGAAATGGGCAAGGGCTTCGCGGTCGTCGCCAGCGAGGTTAAGAACCTGGCCAGCCAGACCGCGAAGGCGACCGAGGAAATCTCGCAGCAGATCGCGAGCATTCAGGTCGCCACCAAGTCGTCGGTTGGGGCGATCGCCAACATTGGTTCAACCATTGAATCGATCAACGACATCTCGGCGACCATTGCCGCTGCGGTCGAGGAACAAGGCGTTGCGACCCAGGAAATTTCCCGCAGCGTCACCGAAGCCTCGTCGGGCACCGAAGAAGTCACGCAGAACATCGTGAGCGTTCGGGAATCGTCCGAGGAAACGGGTGAATCGGCGGCTCAGGTCAAGGTCGCGGCCAAGGGCTTGGCCGAACTGGCGACCAAGCTGCAAACTCAGGTCGATACCTTCCTGGGCGGCATTCGGGCCTGATCCTGCATATCTTCCGAAGGGGGGCGACCGGCATTTCGGTCGCCCCTTTTTCAGAAAAGCGAACAGGTTTGTTGAAAGCGGGCGAAGGCTTCGTTATGACTGCGTTTCCGCACGCGGTCTTTTCCCTTTCTCGGGGTATCCGCGTGGACATTGGGGACAGGTGCGCGAGTGGCTGAAGCGGGCTCCCTGCTAAGGAGTTAGACCCCCATAAGGGTCTCGAGGGTTCGAATCCCTCCCTGTCCGCCATTACCCATTTATTTTCAATGGGTTGTTGGGCTAACTGGTCACTGCCCACAAAAATACCAACAAATGAGCCGCGGCATAGGCTGCGATATTGCGGGGGTATTGCTGCCAGTGCGGCCATTGAGCTGCCGCAAATTCAGGCCTTTTTATAGTGGCGGAAAACTCCACCCGCCGATGGCGATTCGGTGGCTGGGCAATTTCAAGTTTTGGTCGGCCAGCCTGTTTTCTATTTTGGCCTACTTTAGACCGCCGGGCCGTGGCCCCCGTATGTCATGGCGCGATGGGCCGGAACCTCTATCATCACTTCCGGGCGTCCTGCCCCGCAGCGTTTGCAGCGGCCCTTTTCTTCAATGTCTCGCGGTGTCGCTGTTTCGCGGATCGACGCGGGCAACTGATTTGGATGTATCAGGACGATAAAGCCGCATTCCCGGCACTTCGCCAAAACGTCATGACCAGAATCCGACAGGACGCGGATTGCCTTCGCCGCTTGGCCGCTCCCGTTACTCGCCGTTTGTTTATTCCCGGAAGCCATCGCCGCCAACTTCTCCCGTTTTCCTCCCGTATTTTCGGGATGACGGCATTATCCGTAAAGAACGAGCTTAAAGGTTCTGTCTGTCTGCAATTCGTAGGTGTCTTGGCACGGTTCATTCAGAGTCAGTTTGACGCGCGCCCCTTCGGACGCCCATTTGGACTGCCGGACGGGCCCAGCTTGAATTTCTCGCTCATGCCTGTAAATCGCCTGTATTAACAGGGATTGGTTCAGCAGCCTTTTGCGAACAAGGAACTATAGTGCCTGGCCAGCGCCGACCGCCCCAGTGTTGCGCATTAGGGTTTC
>CAXGUG010000049.1:0-27657 GCA_964012715.1 uncultured Rhodospirillaceae bacterium
CGCTGCCGGGATCGCCGGGGTCGATGAGATTTACCGCATCGGCGGCGCGCAGGCCGTCGGCGCCCTGGCCTATGGCACAGAGACGATCCGCCCGGTGGACAAGATCGTCGGGCCGGGCAACGCCTTCGTTGCCGCCGCCAAGCGTCAGGTCTTCGGCACCGTGGGGATCGACATGATCGCCGGGCCGTCGGAAATTCTGGTCCTGGCCGATGGACAGAACGACCCGTCGTGGATCGCCGCCGACCTGTTGAGCCAGGCCGAACACGACACTGCCGCGCAATCGATCCTGGTGACCGACGACGCGGATTTCGCCGATGCGGTCGAGCGGGCGGTCGAAGGCCACTTGAAGACGCTGCCGCGCACCAGCACGGCGACGGAAAGCTGGTCGACCTATGGCGCGGTCATCACCGTGCCGTCGCTGGACGAAGCGGTTCCGCTGGTTGATCGGGTTGCGCCGGAGCATCTGGAAATCGCGACCGACGATGCCGACGCCCTGGGGCGTAAGATCCGCAACGCGGGCGCGATCTTCATGGGTCGGTATGTGCCGGAAGCCATCGGCGACTATATCGCGGGCCCCAACCATGTCCTGCCGACGGCGCGTAGCGCGCGGTTCTCGTCCGGCTTGGGCGTCTTGGATTTCATGAAACGGTCGTCCATGATCGAATGCAATGCAGAAGGCCTTCGGGCCATCGGTCCCCAAGCGGTGCAGCTTGCCCGGGCCGAGGGCTTGGATGCCCATGCATTGTCCATCGCCATCCGCCTGAACGAGCCGGCGGGGGAATAATCGGAGGCAGGCGGATGAGCGACGATACGCATCGGATTGTCCAGATCGAGCTGGACGAGAAAAGCGTCGTCAGCCGCAGTCCCCAGGTCGAACACGAACGCAAGGTTGCGATCTACGACCTGTTGGAAGACAACAGCTTCCGCCCGCTGGAAATCGACCATGCCGGGCCCTATGCCCTGCGCCTGTCGATTCAGGAAAACCGGCTGGTGTTCGATATCGACGACGTCGATAAGAACCATTTGGTCAAGATCACCCTGCCGGTCAGCGTGCTGAAGCGCGTGGTCCGCGACTATTTCATGATCTGCGACAGCTATTTCAAGGCGATCAAGACTTTGTCGCCGAGCCAGATCGAAGCCATCGATATGGGCCGCCGGGGCCTGCACAACGAAGGCGCCGAGATTCTGCGGACGCGGCTGGAAGACCGTGTCGATATGAATCTGCGGACCGCGCGACGCCTGTTCACGCTGATCTGCGTCCTGCATATCAAGGCTTAAGGGGGCGGCGCGTTTGTCTGAGCTTCCCTCTGCCGTCCTATTCTCGTGCACGATGAACTCGATCCGCTCCCCCATGGCGGAGGGCATTCTCAAGTTCCTGCACGGGCATAAGATTTATGTCGATAGTGCCGGCGTGCGCGACGGGGAAATCGACGGTTTCGCCGTCGCGGTGATGGACGAGATCGGCATCGATATCTCGCGCCATCGTTCGAAAACCTTCGACGATTTGGAAGACGACTTTTTCGATCTGGTTATCACTTTGTCGCCCGAGGCCCAGCACAAGGCCATGGAACTGACGCGGATCATGGCCTGCGATGTCGAGTTCTGGAACACGTTCGATCCGTCGATCATCGAATCGGAAAGCCGCGAGGAAAAGCTGCAGGCTTATCGCTTGGTGCGCGACCAATTGATGGAGCGGATCAAGGAACGCTTCCCGGTTCAGGCCGTGGTCGATATTTGATTGAAGCCCCGTACGTCCCCGTCAGGGGATCAGCCGGATTTAATCTGCGCCGTCGCTGTGTCCGACAAAGTATCGAACATTTCCGTCCATTGGCCCGAGTTGGTGCGCCAATCGGCAAACGAAATGACCCCGGAGACAGTAGAGCCATCGTTCGATAGGGGCAGGCGCAGGGTTTCCTGATACTTCGAGACTTGGGCCAGACCCGGGCGAATGTCGTGGACGAACGCCATCGGCTGGCAAGCGTCCACGACCGAGGCGTATTCGTCATTGATCATGCGGCCGTATTCGCGCGGCTCGTGGGCCAGCGGCGACTGGCCGGTATAGTCATAGCCTTTGACGTCGACGTGCCCGGTGCCCCAATAGCGGTAGCGGAATTCACCGTCCGTCAGCACGTCGATGATGCTGATGAACGGGATGACGACGGACGGATAGCGCAACAGGTCGGCGACCCGCCATGGCGGCGCTATCGTGTCGTCCCGCAAGTCGTTCCAGACACTCAGAACCTCGGTGAACAGAGGATTCTTCAGGTTGGCAATTTCAACCTGGCGCTGGAAAAAGCGGTATGTGGCGTCCGTCGCGGAAATCGTGACCTCCTGTGGTCTCCGAAACGCAGGCAACGCACCCGGTCGTGCGATCTAGGGACCGCGCCGCGTCGGGTGCCGTGAAGCCGTCCAATATCGGAAAGCGGCGGGACATTAACCATCGCGCCTGGCGGTAGCTGTGACGGCCGTCATACTTGAATAAAATTTAAGGTAAATTTTTTGCCGATATTTCCGCGCTCGTCCGCCCCACACGCGATGGGGCGGACGCAACGTCGGTAATCGTCAGGCAGAGGCCTGAATGCGCACAGGCTGGTCCGCCCATTGCTGGGCAATGGCGTCGCCGACGCGGGCCTGGGCGGCTTCGAGGATCATGCGAAGCAGGTCCGGATAGCTGAGGCCTTCGAACGCGGCCATCAGGTTGAACTTGCCATCCCAGCACCAACCGGGGTTGGGGTTGACCTCCAGCAGCTTGATGGTGCCGTTGACGTCGGTGCGGAAGTCGAACCGGGCGTAGTCGCGGCACCCCAGGCGCTGGAACAGGGTCGCCGAGGCATCGACCAGCGTGCGGCGGCTTTCCTCCTCCAACTCGGCCGGTTTGTAGGCGATGTCGTTCCAATAGGGGGAGTCCGGCTGCCATTTCGACTCGTAGCCGAGCAGCTTCGGCAGGGTCGGGTCCAGTTTCGAGTAATCGACGCCCAGAACCGGCAGGACGTGGAAGCCCTGACCGGGGTTGCCGATCAACGCAACGCTGTACTCGGGACCGTCCAGGAATTCCTGCACCAGCACCGCGCGACCGGGCAGGGTGCGCCGCAGATCGGCCAGATAGGCGACCATTTCCTCGGGCGTATGGACGACGGCGTTCTGGGTGATGCCGATCGAACTGTCGCCCTGGGCGGGTTTGATCAGGGCCGGAAACACCGACGGAATGGTCGCGACCTGATCATCCGGATCGAAATAGGTTTCGAGCGGGACCGGAATGTCGCACTGCTGGGCCACGGCGCGGACGATCGCCTTATCATAGCACAGGCCAAGGGCGGCCGGACCGGCGCCGGTATAAGGAATGTCCAGCATTTCCAGGATCGCGGGAACGTGCAGTTCCTTCAGGGCCTCGTTGTTATAGCCTTCGTCACACAGGTTGAGGATGAAGGACGGGCGGTCCTTTTCCAGTCGCTGGAACAGGTTCGAATGGTCGTCTTCATAGCTGAAGCGATAGTCGCCCAGGGTTCCGAGCGCGGCCTTCAGCTTATTGATGGTTTCCATATCCTCGGGGTTGAACTTACCGCCCAGTTTGACCGGGTCCGGACGACGGGGGTCGCCCATCAGAACGGTTACATCCGGGAACACCGGGCCGCGGCCGCGTTGAGCCGCTTTGACCGGCCCGCGGCAGGTCACCAGATGGCGGCGCGCCATCATGCCCAGGTCGGCACCCCGGTCGGTCAGGCGGTTGGAGTTGCCTTCCATTTCCCGATGGAACACGACGTCCCGGAACCCGGCGGTTTCCAGCAGGGTTTTCAGGGCCTCGGCCCCGTACAGACGCTCGGCATAGAACTGGTCGGCGATCACACCCTTTTCGGCATGGATCACGACTTCGCGTGAAATCAGACGCGAGCCGTCGGAAGACAGGGACCGTTCGCGACAGACAAGCTGGTTGGCGTCGATCCATTCCCAGCTGCGCGGTTCGAAATGCGCACGCATCCAGTCACCGTCGGTGATATCCAGGACAAGACGCCCCGACGAGCGCAACACCCGCTGGACGGCGGTCAGCACCGACAGGTCGTCTTCTTCCTGTTCGAAGTAGCCGAACGAGTTGCCCAGCAGCAGAACAGAATCAAAGCTGTCCGGCTTCAGGGAAATGCGACGGGCGTCGCCTTCCTTGAACTGTACATGCAGACCTTGCGCGCGGGCCCGACGCCGGGCCAGTCGCACCAGATAGCGCGACCGGTCGACACCGGTGACGTTGGCGAAGCCGCGCCGCGCCAATTCCAGGCAGTGGCGGCCCTGGCCGCAGCACAGGTCGAGGACCCGTTCTTCGGACGAGAGGCCGGCAATGCTCAATAGAGTGTCGATCTCTTCCCGGGTGGCGTCGTCGTTTTCGGTCACGTCGCCGTCGGTCTTCAGATACAGGGCGTTGAAAAGGGAACGCCACCATTCCGGTGGCAGGTGGCGTTCAAGGTCGCTGATCGGGCCCAGGGTTTTTTGGGTCGGGTTCGCGCTCATCGGGGATGTCTCCTTAGGCGTCGGCGGAAGGCGTTCCGCGGCTAGCGGAACAACAACCCGTAGGCATAAAGCGCGAAGGGCGCGACCACGCCGCCGCCCACGATCAGCAAGAACAGCACCAAGCCGGTAACTTCGTCGGCTCGTTGCAAGAACGACTTCTCGGTGGACAGGGCGGAAGGGGAATTCGGGGTTTGCGTCAACATGGCGAAAGCCTTTCAAGAAAGGGGGCCATTCGTGGGAGGGCGTTTGGCCGATTGATGAAAATGTGTCTGCTGGTTTTTTCGGTGTTAGGCGTCGGCGTGGGCTTTTCAGTCAGATTTCGACGGAACGCCGTCCGGTCGGTGTCATCGATGTCCGGGCGATTGGATTGGCGTCGCTCGGGAACGGGAGGCGCATCGGGGCTGTCCTTTCGTGAGGGGCGGGGCAGTTGACCCGACGTCGTCTGCTCCCGTTCCCGATGACGCCCTCCCAGGCGCGTTCCAGCATCACCGGGCCGGGGCCCGGTGACGCATTCGGTGCTTAGTTGGCGCGGACGGAAATCTTACCGTTACGGATGACGGCGACTTGATCGCCCTCAACGTTCAGGGATTCGTCGCCGACGACCAGTTTGCATTTCTCGCACAGGTTCGGAATGGTCTCGCCGGCGGCGAGGTTGATCAATTCGGAACCGTCGTTGTCGGACACCGTGAGCTGCACTTCGGTATCCTGTTCATTGGTCACGTCGACGGCGAAAGCCGGAGCCGCAAGCGCCAGAGCGACGGCGGCGGTGCCAATGAAGGTCTTCACGTTCATGTAATCCTCCGGAAAAGGATGGTTGTCCACGATTGGACGGGCAGACTCTCCGGCAATATCAAAGTTTTCTCAAACGAAATAAAATTATGGTTTGTATCAAAAATTCCGATGTTAAAATGAGGCTCCAAATAACCTCCCGAAGCTGAGGAGACGGCGCTCATGGACATCAATCTGGCGCGAACATTTCTGGCGATTTGCGAGGTCGGAAACTTCGTCAAAGCGGCGGAACGCTTGTATGTGACGCAGTCGACCGTCAGCACGCGGGTGAAACTTCTGGAAGACCTGTTGGGCCAGGCTCTGTTCATCAGAACCAAGGCCGGGGCGTCGTTGACGGCCGCCGGCGTGCAGTTCCGTCCCTATGCGGAAAAATTACTGCAGACGTGGGAGCAGGCGCGTCACAACGTCGGGCTGCCAACCGAATTTTCCTCGCTGCTGACTGTAGGGGCCGAATTCACCTTGTGGGAGCGGTTGATGGTCAGTTGGATGTCCTGGAGCCGCCAGGCCATGCCTGAGGTCGCCTTGCGGGTCGATATCGGAACCTCCGATACCCTGATGAGCCAAGTCTCCGAGGGGTTGATTGATCTCGCCGTCAGTTACACGCCCCAGCATCGCTCGGGGCTGGTGGTCGAGAAGTTGGCGCAGGACAGCCTCGTTCTGGTTTCGACCGACCCGGCGACGCGGGGGCCTTGGGACAGGGGCTACATCTTCGTCGATTGGGGGGCTGAATTCCGAATGGAATACCAGGATGCCTATCCTGAGCAGGAGCCTCCTGCCCTGGCCGTCAGCTATGGGCCGTTGGCGTTGCAGCATATCCTGCGTGGTGGCGGGGCGGCTTATCTTCCGTTGCGCGCCGTCCGACCGCGCCTGAACGAAGGGACCTTGCATCTGATCGAGGGCGCGCCGGTGTTTCGGCGCCCGGTCTTCATCGTTCATTTGGGCGGGGGAGACAATCCGCTGTTCCAAACGGCGGTCGATGGTTTGCGTCAGATCGCGCGGGAAGAGGTGGATGGCGATGATTAATCCGGGAAACATCGGGTAATACCCATGTTGCTTCTATGGACTTGTTGTATTCTCCGAATTTCACACATACAATCCTGTGGTCTGCCGTCTTGAAGCGATCGGGACAAACCTTGATCAAATCTTACAATACGGAAGGCACCCAAGAATTGGGTATGGGGGAGTGCTTAGAAGGGCAATCAAGGGTTTCGGTGATAGGACAGCGATTGAACTTCTGACCGGGGGGTCGACCGAATAGCCAATGAAAAAAATGAATCATGCCCTTGTCGTGGTTGGCGGGGCAATGGAAGCGTGCAACCACACACCATTCACATCTCCCTGTGTCGACATAACCGAAATTGAAACTGGCCGGTTTGGACGGAGCGTCGCGGACCGAGGGCGCCTCCATCGGGAGGGCCGTCGATGAATGCGACGATCGCCAGGGGGGAATGCGTCTACGTTATCGACGATGACCCAGCCCTCCGAGACCGCCTTGTCCGATTGATGGGATCGGTCGGATATAAATCTGTCGGTTTCCCCTCGGCTGTGGCCTTTCTTCAGGAATGGGCGCCCGGTTTGGGGGGCTGTATCGTCACGGATATGCGTATGCCCGGGATGAGCGGGATTGAGTTGCTTGAGCGTCTTCGGCGGGATGGAAGCCAAGTGCCGGTCATCCTCATAAGCGGCCATGCCACGGTGCAAACGGGCGTCCGCGCCATGAAACTGGGCGCGCTGGATTTTCTTGAAAAGCCGCTTGATGAACAAGCCTTGCTCGATGGGGTGAATTCCGCCCTGACGTCGAACCATCGACGAAATACGACACAGCGCGAACGGGAAGCCCTGTTGCAACAAATGGCGTTGTTGTCATCGCGGGAAAGCGAAGTCTTGAGGTCTGTTTTGGGCGGGGCCTCGAACCGTCAGATCGCTGGAAGAATGGGGGTCAGCCCCAAGACCGTGGAGACCTATCGTTCTCGAATTTTGGAGAAGACCGGTTTCAAAAGAATCGATGGTCTATGCGAGAAACTCGTGAAATTGGGGATCGAGGTCGAAGATTAACGACTTTTCGGGCTAAAAATTATCGATAAATCCCTACAAATTTGTCGGTGTCCCCCACAGACAATTTTCCCGTGATCAAATATCGTGACGGATGATGGAACGGTTATTTGGGGAACTTGCATATAAGTGCCGCAAATGATCAGGGGGGGCTGCGTATCACTGGGACGGATCGCCGACAGGCGGGGTGCGCAGGTAAAATCCACTTTGGGGGGATAAGGTTGTGTTCCTGGCAAAAGGAAGGCCCGCGTCGTACGCGGGGGGCCTGTTTCGCGAGTTGGAGGCCGTGCCGGCGGCATTGATGTGCTGCGATCTGCCGGATTTCAAAATCGTCTACTTGAATGCCTGTTCTCTGGAGCTTTTGAAGAGGATCGAGGGCCATCTGCCGGTTCCGGCCGATCAGATCTTGGGGCAGAGCATCGACATCTTCCATAAGCACCCCGAACACCAGCGGAAAATTCTCTCCGATCCCGAAAATCTGCCACATCGCGCGACGATCGAACTTGGCGAAAACATCCTGGATTTGGAGATTGTCGCCCGCCGAGACCTGGACGGGCGATACTTGGGGCCGTTGTTGCTGTGGAACGTGGTGACGGACAAGGTTCTGGCCGAACGTCAGGCGAATGAATTGCGCCAGATGGTCGATCAGATGCCGGTCAATGCCATGTACATGGAAGCCAAGGCATTCACGATCACCTACATGAACAACGAAAGCCTGCGGACCCTTCGAGGGTTGGAGCATTTGTTGCCGTGCAAGGCCGATGAAATCGTCGGCCAATCGGTCGATATCTTTCACAAGAAGCCGGAACATCAGCGGGCGATCCTGGCGGATCCGACGAACCTGCCGCATCGGGCCAACATTCGTCTGGGCGATGAAATTTTGGACCTGCGGGTCACCCCGGTATTCAACCGACGCAAGATGTACGTCGGCGCCATGCTGACCTGGGATGTGGTGACCGCTCAGGTCGCGCTGTCCGAGGAAATCAATTCGGTGGTCGGCTCGGTCTCCAGCGCCGCGACGCAGTTGCGCGGGACGGCGGAAACAATGGCCTCCAACTCGGATGAGACGACCGCGCAGATCAGGGCCATGGCGGCGGCGGCGGAGCAACTCAGCGTTTCGATCAATGACATCTCCGGTCAGGTCGAACGATCCAGCGGCAACGCCAAGGCGGCGGTTGAAGAAGTTGATCGCTCGAACAGCCTGATCGCGGGGCTGGCCGATAACGCGGACCAGATCGGCAAGGTTTTGGACCTGATCACGGACATTGCCGCGCAAACCAATTTGCTGGCGTTGAATGCGACGATCGAAGCGGCCCGCGCCGGAGATGCCGGAAAAGGGTTTGCCGTCGTCGCGGGCGAGGTCAAGAACCTGGCCAGCCAGACCGCCCATGCGACGGAGGAAATCGCGAACCGGATCGAGTCGATCCGGATGTCGACGGGTGAAACGGTCAAGGCGATCAAGGGCATTGCGGAGATGGTGGGCGGCCTGAGCAGTGTGATGGAAGACATCGCCGTCGCAGTGGCTCAGCAAGCGGCATCGACCGAAGAGGTTGCGTCGAATGCAACGGGCGTGGGGCATGCCGCCGCCGAAGCGGGCCGGATTGCGAGCGGAATTCTCCAATCCGCTGAAACCCTGAGTGATCAAGCTCAGGGGCTGCGCGGCAGCGTCGACGGATTTATGTCCGGAGAGGCGGAGCGATGATTTGCCTTGTCCGATTGCGGTTGCCGTTTAAGCGGCTACATCATTGACAGCATGGCCAACAATTACGACCGGACGTCCAACAGATGAAGCCCACCGACATAGACTCTGACGACCCGGTGATGGCCGAGAAAATGCTGACCGACCGCTTGCACGAAACCGAGCGTCGCCTGCGCGAGTTGCAGCGGATCGCAAATCTGGGCAGCTGGGATTGGAACGTCGCGACCGGCGAATTGTGGTGGTCGGACCAAGTCTATTACATATTCGGACTGGACCCGACGACCTGTCAGGCTACGTACGACCTGTTTCTAAAGGGCATCCACCCCAACGATCTCGCGCGCGTGCAGGCGGCGATCACCCGGGCCCTGCGGTCCGGTGGTTCATACGATATCGGGCATCGTGTTTTGCGCCCCGACGGTGCCGTTCGCTTCGTTCGGGAACGGGGGGAAATCTGGCTGCAGGACAACGGCGTCGCGACGCGGATGAGCGGCACGATCCAGGACGTGACCGAGCGACATTTGGCCGAACAGGCCTTGCTGAAATCGGAAAGCCGATTAGCGGCAATCATCGAAACCGCCCCGGAGGCGGTGATCGTCACCGATAAGAATGGTTTGATCGAGGTCTTCAATCGCGGGGCAGAGGCAATTTTCGGTTATGCCGAGTCCGAGGTCGAAGGTTTGTCCCTGGAAATCTTGATCCCCGAAGGCAAGCGCGTCGCCCATCACGGGCATATGCAAGCCTTCAAGATGTCGCGCGAGCATCGCCGCATGATGGACGTGCGACGCGAGATTTCCGGCCTGCGTAAGGACGGGACGGTTTTTCCGGCAGCGGCATCGGTGTCGCGGATCGATATCGACGGCGACGAAATCTTCGTCGCAATCCTGCGTGATGTATCGGACTTGCGCCAGGTCGAACGCAGCCTACGGGGCGCGTTGGGTGAAGCCGAAAAGGCCAACCGCGCCAAGTCCGAATTCCTGGCGACCATGAGCCACGAATTGCGCACGCCCTTGAACGCCATTCTCGGATTTTCCGAAATCATCCGCACCGCATGCCTGGGCCCGGTCGGCAACGACAAGTATGCGGAATATGCCGATAACATCTTTGAAAGCGGCGAGTATCTGTTGTCCCTGGTCAACGATCTGTTGGATTTCTCGGCGATCGAGGACGGACGCAGGCCGCTGGAATTGGAGGGGCTGAACCTGCATCGGGTCGTCCACGACAGCGTCAACATCGTCCGCAACCGGGCCGAGGAAAAGGGGATCAAGTTGATCACCAATCTGGCTTCGGACATGGATGAATTGGTCGGGGATCAGCGCGCCATTCAGCAGATATTGCTGAACCTTCTGTCCAATTCGATCAAGTTCACACCCGAGGGCGGGACGATCCAGGTGTCCACCCTCATGGTCGGGGACATGGCGGAGATTACGGTTGCCGATACGGGAATCGGAATTTCCGAGGACGTGATCCCGACGCTGACCAATCCGTTCCGTCAGATCAATAAGAACCCTTATCGCCGTGAAAAGGGGTGGGGATTGGGGTTGTCGATCTCGAAGTCGCTGGTCGATCTGCATCAGGGGGTGATGGAGATCGAAAGCGAGATCGATAAGGGCACCACGATCACGGTTTCCCTACCTTTGGCCGGACCGGACGGGACGAAACCCGTCGATGTTTCTGCGCCTTCGCAAGGCGGTTGAAGAGCTGTTTTCGCCCGGCAACCCGGGCGAAAGTGGCGGCGTTTTAGCTAATCGACCGGGAAAACCTTGCGATCCCTTGATTTTTGCCGTCCTTGCCGTCATGTTCTGGGGCGTTTTTGCCTAACCTATGGAGTGCTGATGGCAAAGGAAGATGTTTTGGAGTTTACGGGCACGGTGACGGAACTGCTGCCCAACGCCATGTTCCGGGTAAAACTGGACAACGACCATGAAATTCTGGCCCACACGGCGGGCAAGATGCGGAAGCACCGGATCCGGGTGCTGGCCGGCGACCGCGTCAACGTGGAAATGACGCCCTACGACCTGACAAAAGGTCGGATCACCTTTCGTTTCAAATAATTCAGTCCGGCGGGCTCTCCCATGTCTGGCCGCTTGATCCTCGCCTCGGCATCGCCCAGGCGCCTGGACCTTTTGGCCCAGGTTGGAATTACGCCTGATGCCGTCGTTCCCGCCGATATCGACGAAACGCCGCTGAAGGACGAATTGCCGCGCAATCTGGCGCGGCGTTTGGCCGTGGAAAAAGCCCAGGCCGTGGCCCAGGCTTACCCGGATGATTTCGTCCTGGCCGCCGATACGGTCGTCGCCTGCGGTCGCCGCTCCCTGCCCAAGCCGGAAGACGCGGCCGAGGCGCGGCGCTGCCTGAACCTGTTGTCGGGTCGCCGCCATCGGGTCATCGGCGGCGTGGCCCTGGCCTGCCCCGACGGGCGGGTGTTGGGGCGCGACGCGGTCACGGCGGTGCAGTTCAAGCGCCTGACCCGTGACGAGATCGCGCGCTACCTTGCCAACGAGGAATGGCGGGACAAGGCCGGTGGCTACGCCATTCAGGGCCGGGCGGCGTTGTTCGTCACGGCCATCAACGGCGATTACAACAATGTGGTCGGTCTGCCCCTCGCCCTGACGGCGGGGCTGCTGGCCGGGGTCGGGGCCTGGTCCCCGGATAACGGAAATTGAGGTCCGGGCCATGCGCGCCGATACCATTCTGATCAATGTCGCCCCGGGCGAAACGCGGGTCGCCCTTTTGGCCAAGGATAAGGTCATCCAGGTCCTGTTCGAGCGCGATGCCGACGATGGCGGGGTCGAGGGCGCGGTGTTCGCCGGGCGGGTCACCGCCGTGAACCGCGACCTGAACGCGGCCTTTGTCGATATCGACGCGGGCGAACCGGGGTTCCTGGCTGCCGGCGACGCCCGCCGCTCCGGTGCCGAGCGGATCAAATCCGTGACCGAGGCCGTGGGCGAGGGCGACAAGGTTCTGGTCCAAGCCGACCGCGAAGCCATGGATGGCAAGGGCCCGCGCCTGACCTGCCGCCTGACCCTGAGCGGGCGGTTCGTGATCCTGCATCTGGGTGGTGAAGGCTTGAAGTTCTCCCGCTTTCTGGCCCCGGCGCAGCGCAAGGAGCTGGCGGTGTTGGAAGAAACGCTGCCCGGCGATTGTGGCGTCAGCTTTACCCCCGCCGCCGGTGGCGCGGATGTCGCCCTGGTCGCGGCGGATCTGGAACGTTTGCTGGAATTGCGCGACGAGGTCGAGGCCGCGTTTGATGAAGTGGACAGCGCGCCCGAGCCGCTGTTGGCCCCGCCCGACGTGATCGAGCGCGCATTAATGCTGGCCTCGCCGCGCTGCCGGATCATCGCCGACGATCCCGATGCCCTGCGCATGGCCGAGGCCCTGGCCCCGGGCGCGAAGGTCGAGGGTTGGACGGGCAAGCAGCCGTTGTTCGACAAATTCGGGGTCGAGGAAGCCTTGGACGAAGCGGTCGAGCCGGTCGTCACCCTGCCGTCGGGCGGGCGGATCATCATCGCCGAGACCTCGGCATTGACCGCGATCGACGTCGATACGGGCAAGACCACGGGGGGATCGCTCGGTTCCGGCTCGCCGCAGCGCCTGGCATCCATCACCAACCGCGAGGCCGTGACGGCCATCGCCCGCCATCTGCGCCTGCGCAATCTGGCCGGGCAGATCGTGATCGATTTCCTGTCCATGAAGGGCAAGAAGGATAAGCAGGACATCATGGCGCTGTTGCGCGATGCTCTGGCCGGCGATCCGGTCGAATGCCACGTCCTGGGCTATACCGGCCTGGGCATGGTCGAGCTGACCCGCCGCCGCCGCGGCCCCTCGGTCACGCGCTTGCTGGCGCGCCCGGGCGCCTGGACGCGGGAGCCCACGGGCGCGGCCCTGGCGGCCCTGCGCAAGGCCATCGCCACCGGGGGCGGGGTGATCCGCATCTGCGCCGCCGGGGACGTCGCCGATGCCTTGACCGGTCCGCTGAAGGATGCCGTGGACGACACCAACGCCCGCGTCGGCGGGGCGCTGCGGATCGAGCGCGATCCGGCCCTGGCCCCGGGACAGTTCGAGATCAAGGGAGCCTGACCCATGGCCGAGGACAGCAGCGCCAAGGTGGTGCCTTTCAAACCCCGCGCCTGTCCCGTCTGCGGCAAGCCGGAAACGCTTGATTACCGCCCGTTCTGTTGCAAGCGCTGCGCCGATATCGACCTCGGCAAATGGCTTAACGGCGATTACCGCATCCCGACCAACGAGCGGCCCGACGAGATCGATATGGAACGGGATTCCTACGAAGATTGAGCCCGCGCGCAGGCCCGCCCGCAGGGGGCCGCGAAACAGGTGAAATTTGCCGCAAATTCCTGCTTCGCCCATGCTGGACAGGGCTTCCGAATTCTTCTATAAGCCACCTCTCGCCAACGGGCGGGGCCACCTAGAGCCTCGCCGCAGCACGGTTTGCCCAGGTAGCTCAGTTGGTAGAGCACCGCACTGAAAATGCGGGTGTCGGTGGTTCGAATCCGCCCCTGGGCACCATCACCTTTCTAACGTGTTGGCGCTAAACAAAAACCCACAAAATCAAGAGCTTGAAAGTTCCCTCTGGTACACCGGACGTGTCGCGCCGACCATCACATTCCAGGCGCTCGTGGACCTGAACATGAATAGCGCGGGCCGGAGAAACGTGCGGGAGAAAACACGCTTAGGCCAGCAGTCCATTTACGCGCTTTTGGGTGAGTTGATCGGGGTGGATAAGGATGCGCAGTCGATCACCCGAGCGGATTGCCGAGAGGTCGTCAGCGTCCTAACCCGATTGCCGCCGAATTACACGAAGCGATTTCCTGACGCTTCTGCACGGCAAGCAGCTGACCATGCTGCTGAGACGGGGCTGGCACCTATCGCACCGAAAACTGCGAACAGCTACCTAATCAATCTTTCCTATATGTTCAAATGGGCCGTCCGCGAAGAGTTCATGGGAAAGAACCCAGCCGAAGCGCTCGGTGTGGGCGTCTCGACGGTACAGCGGATAAAGCGAGAGTGCATGGTCGGAGCGTAGCTGGCTTCCCGTATATTTTGGTGGCTTGCCTTGCACTCACTTGGCGAAAACTCTGTCCAAGGCTCTCTAAAAGGCTGTTATCATCACCCGCTAATTAAATGGGTGGAGGCCAGCTATGCCATTCAGCGAAAAGGAACGGCTTGTTTTTGTGTCCAGTATCTTCATCGGTGCGCAACCGAATACCGCAGATGCACCGCCGATAGAGTTTCTTCTGGGGAAACTCAAAACTGTGGCAGATATGAAAGATGCCTTTGAAGTCCACACGGACAAAGGGGCGTTGGTCAAAGATGATGACCCGCCTGACGCTGGCCGGAAGCTGTTGTACCTAAGCGATGTAAAAATTGACCCCGATGAACGGTACGCAGTCCTCCTTTTCAACTATGGAGATAAAGACACTCCGAACCCGGCATTCGCGCACTTCGGGACCCACGATATTCGTGAGGTGACCAAAAGAGACAATGAAGGGGTTGCATATTCTGCTCACCTCATCATTGACCTCGAACCGAAGGACCTAAATCCCCATATGCATAAGGCGACCTTTGAAAAAGTCCCCATGATTAATAGGGGGGTTGTGTTGGCTTTTTTGAACCGTCTTCTTCGCCGCATTGCCAAGGACAACGTCCGGGAATTTCAGTTCGCAGACCCTGAGACCAACAAGGTGAGATCGTTTCGACCAAAGCTAAATCTAGACCTGGAGCCCCATCAGACGCTTAGAGATAGCATTGTGTCGGGACGGGGCGAGCTGGCTTATATCGAATTGATAGACAGGCAATTTGAGCAAGATGACTTCGATGAAGAAGGGTACACAAAAGTCCAGTCGCGTCGGATGGTTCTGAAGGTCGAGCATCACAAATTGGGCGACCGTGCACTCGCACTGATCCAACGGATCAAGCGGAAAGCTGCGGATGAGGGCTATGGACAACTGTACGTTAAATATCATCGGGGCGACACGGATCGCGAAGAGGCGGCGCACATTCCAACCGACGTAGACGAAGCCTCTGATGTTCTTTTTGCCCGATTGGAAATTATTTCGGGCTTCGACGAGCCATTGAAACAATGTGTGGCCGAAATCGTCCCGGCGATTGAAAAAAAGATGGTGGAATTGCTGCGGACGGAAGCTCTCTGGAGATAATCGTGAGATGACGATCCACTGGCTCAATCGCCTAACTAAGCCGTTGGCGTATCTCCGTATCCAGCATACGGATAAACGCAAGTATGACTGGGGTATTCCGATCTGCCTTACGGTCATCACAATGGGAGTATTCGGGCTGCTGGGGTACTCGGTGCCCCTCTTTGGGCAGAATGGCATTTTCGCAAGCGTGTCTGCTTTGGCGCATGTCCTTGTGGGTTTCTTTATTGCCGCATTAGCCGCTGTTGCAACCTTCCCAAAGGCATCTCTTGATGATGAGATGTCCAATCCGCCGCCTATGCTGAAGGATAGATACAAGGGGCAAACTATCACGCGCAATCTTACGCGGCGGCAATTTCTGTGCTTCCTTTTTGGCTACTTGGCATTCATCAGCCTTTTCATCGCGCTATTTACTATCGGGGCAAAACTCTTTGGTGCTGGTGTTAGTGAGATGCTCTCGGAACATGTGCGTTTGTACATGAGGCCAGTGGTGATGCTCATGTTTGCCTTTGTTTTTTGGAATATGGTTGTAACCACACTGGTCGGACTTTTTTACCTGACAGATCGAATCCACCGGACTGATGCTCGTTGGCAGGAGCCAGACGGTGACAGCGATGAAGCGGCGAGTGGTCGCGGCTGATTTTCCCATTGCATTTCATTGCGCCGGAAGGGGCCTTCAAATAGTACGCCAGGGTGGTACACTGAAGGCATGAACCAGTTGGAATAAGGCTCGTATTTCCGGGGTTTTTGAGGGCGCGGGTTCCTTTCCGCCCCTGGGCACCATCTCTTCCAAACATAATGAATTGGTACGGCATCGTTTTTCGGTGCCGTGGTCTTCATGCGTCCGGTGCCCTGGGGCGGTCTTGCGTGGGGTGGCCCGCGACTTGCGGGGCCGGAAAGGGGGTTTCCGGCCCCGCGTCGTGCGTCGTGCGGGCGATCAGTGCGGTTTGTCGCCTTCGACGCTGGTGCGGATCAGGTGGCGCCGTTCCGACATGTCGTAGTCGGCGACGGCGTTGTGGCAGGTGCAGCGGTTGTCCCAGATCACCAGGTCTCCCGGCGCCCAGGTATGGCGGTAGATGAATTGCGGCTGTTGGAAATGGCCGAACAGGAAATCCAGAATGATGCGGCTTTCGGCCAGCGTCAGTTCGTTGATCCGGCGGGTGAAGCCCGGATTGACGTATAGCGCCTTGCGGCCCGTTTCCGGATGGGTGCGGATGACCGGATGGACGACCGGCGGTACCTTGGCCCGTTCTTCGTCGGTCAGGGGCGGGCGGTCCGGCCGATGCGCGAAAAAGGTATCATAGGCGTTGGTGTAGTCGTGCACGGCGGTCAGGCCGTCGAGGAAGTCCTTCATCGCCTCGGACAAGGCGTCGTAGGCGGCGGCCATGTTGACGAACATGGTGTCGCCGCCGTAGCTCGGAATTTCCTTGGCATGCAGAAGCGACGCCTGGGTCGGGCGATCGGTATAGGACAGGTCCGAATGCCAATATTGCCCGGCATGAATTGCGCCGATCGGCTTGCCCTCTTCCTTGACGTTGGAGATCAACAGAACCTCGGGGTGGCCTTTCATGTTGAACTGCGACAACACGTGGGATTCCAACTTGCCGAAGCGCTTGGAGACTTTGATCAGCTGTTCCGGCGATAGATCCTGATTGCGCAGGACCAGGACCGCATGGTCCAGGAACGCCTGGTGGATCGCCGGGTAGATGTTGTCGTATTCGGGCGCGGTCAGGTCGAGGTCCATGATCTCGGCCCCGATGGCCCCGGTCAGGCGGCGGGTGGTCAGGGTGTCGTCATGGGCGTGGTGGTCGGTGGTCATGTTTCTCTCCGTCGGGCGGCCTTGCGCCTTTGGTCTCAGGTCTTTTGTTGGAAAAACGATACCGTTCGGGAAGCGGGCGCGGGAAATACCGATCGCGACCATCACCATGCCAAATAGGCATGACAAAAGATCAAGGCCTGCCGTAAAATTATGGGATGGATATCAAATCCCTGCGGTATTTCATCGCCACGGCGCAGTTCGGCAGCATAACCAAGGCGGCGGCGCATCTGCATGTCGCCCAGCCGGCGGTCAGCCGCCAATTGCGCAAGCTGGAAGACGAATTGGGCGCCAAACTGCTGACCCGCACGGTTCAGGGCGTGGTCCTGACCGGTCCGGGCGAGCACCTGTTGGCGCGGGCGGAGCCGCTGCTGCAGATGTTGAGCCAGACCCGCGCCGAGGTTCGGAACTGGGACGCCGAGCCGTCCGGCCCGGTCGCCGTGGCCTTGATGCCGTCGGTCGGCTCGCTGGTCGGGCCGGAGTTGATCCGCCGGGTCCGGGCCGAGTTGCCGCAGGTCGAGTTGAGCCTGACCGAGGGGCTGAGCGCTTTCATCCGCGAAGGCGTGTTGGCCGGTCGGGTCGACCTGGGCCTATACCATGCGGATGATGAGTCGCCCGCGCTATCAGTCGCGCACTTGCTGGACGAACCAATGTTCCTGATCGGGCCGGGGAGCGACGGGGACGATGCCAACCCGGTCGGCATCCGCAAGCTGTGCTCTTTTCCCCTGCTGTTGCCGGGGCCGGAAAACCCCCTGCGCCGGATGATCGACCGGGTGATGGTCGAACAGGGCGGGGCGCTGGACATCCGCGAGCCGGTCGACAGTACCCATGTCATCAAGCGGCTGGTGGGGGCGGGGCTGGGCTATACCATTCAATGCTACAGCTTCGTTCATGACGAGGTGCAGCGGGGAGAGCTTTCCGTGCGTCCATTGAAGGTGCCGGGTTTGTCCCGCAATTGGTCGCTGGTCGAATTGGCGGGACGGCCGGAGGTCGGCGCCGTTTCCGCCGTGGCCGGGATCATCGCCGGGATCGCCGCCGAGCTGGCCGAAACCCATCGCTGGCATCCGGCGAATATGTAAGGTCGGTTGGGGGCAGGGTCAGGTCTTGATCCGGGTGCCCAGGTCCAGCACGTAAGGCGACGGCGGGATGTAGAAATCCTGATGATAGATCGGGCGGCCGTCGACGTAATAGGCGACGACGTTGACGACCGAGGCCATGGCCCCCTTGGGCCAGTCGCAATTGGACGTGACGTAGGTCGGCGGCATTTCCACCCGCAGCTTCTGTTTGATGTGGTGCACCGGCATGTGGTGATGCGCCGCCATCAGGTGATGCAGGTTGGTGCCGTCCAGGCCAGAAATCGGGGTGGTGATCAGTTCGGGGTGTTCGTCCGCCATGGCGCGGAACACGGAATAGATTTCCAGCGCCTTGTCGATGGTCACGACGCGGTCGATCCGAACCACTTGGCCGCCGTCGGGCTTGTCGTCCTGGCCCAAGGCCTCGGACCAGGGGCCGGTTTCGCCGGTGACGCGGCGATCGACGACCCGGGTATAGACAGGCAGGGGATTGTTCGATGAATCATCAGCCCGCCGGAAGATGAAATGCCAGGGCTGGGATACTTGCTGGTTGAAGCCGGCGACGGTGGTGCCGCGCCCGCGCCGCCGCAGGATCAGGCCGTCGTCGACCAAGCTGCGCAGCGCACGCTGCACCGTGCCAAGGGAACAGGGTGTTTCCGCCGCCCATTCCGATTCCGTCGGAAGGCGCGCGCCCGCCACCCAATAGCCGTCGGCGATGGATGCGGTAATCGCCTGACGCAGGCGTTCGTGTTTCGGTAGGTCGTCCTGTTGCGGCCAATAGCGCTTCAGAAATTCGTCATACCCGCCGGGCATGTCCATTTGCATTCCCTGGAAACCTCCACAGTCCCAACTTTTTGTTTTTTGTCGTTCCCATATTTTTACGACGGGAAGGGGGGTAATGACCATCCCGCTTGACAGAAGTATAAACTATATAGTTATTCGAAGGAGGAATTGACGCAATCGAGGCGTCCAAGACCGGTTGACCAAACCCGGCGTTTCAACATCTTCGCAGGGAAACGATGCTTCCATGAAGCCCAAGAATCTAATCATTCTGATGTCCGACGAGCATACGCGCTCGGTCACCGGCTGTTACGGCCATCCTTTCATCCATACCCCCAATATCGACAAGCTGGCCGCCGGCGGCACCAAGTTCGACGCCGCCTATACGGTCTGCCCGGTCTGCGTTCCGGCGCGGGCCAGCTTCGCCACGGGGCGCTATGTTCACGACATCGGCGCCTGGGACAACGCCACGCCGTTCGACGGCAGTCAGGCCAACTGGCACAAGCTGCTGCGCGACCGCGGGCATCAGACCGTGTCCATCGGCAAGCTGCATTTCCGTTCCGGCGAGGACGACAACGGCTTCGCCGACGAGGAATTGGCGATGCATATCATCGACGGCAAAGGCGACCTGTTGGGCCTGATCCGCGACGAAGACACGCCGAAGCGCGGGGCGTCCTGGAAGATGGCCAAGATGGCCGGTCCGGGCGAAAGCATGTACACGCGTTATGACCGCGATATTTGCGCGCGGGCGCAGTCCTGGCTGTACGAGGAAGCGCCCAAGCACACGGACAAGCCCTGGGTGCTGTTCGTGTCGTTCGTGGCGCCGCATTTCCCGCTGACGGCGCCGTCGGAACATTTCTATCGCTACTACAACCGCGACCTGCCGCTGCCGAAGCTGTACGACAAGCGCAATTCGCCGATCCATCCGTACATCGACGAATACCGCAAGATTTTCGCCTACGACGAACACTTCAAGACCGACGACATGGTCAAACGGGCGCAGGCGGGCTACCTCGGCCTGATCACCTTCATGGACGAACAGATCGGCCTGATCCTGAACGCCATGCAGGATGCCGGTCTGGCCGATGACACGCGGGTGCTCTACACCACCGACCACGGCGACAACATGGGTAACCGGGGGGCCTGGGGCAAATCGGTGATGTACGAAGAAGCCGCCGCCGTGCCGATCATCCTGAACGGGCCGGACATTCCGGCGGGCAAGGTCGTCAAGACCCCGGCAACCCATTGCGACATCTATCCCTTCATCATGGAATGCGTCGGCGCGGTCGATGCCGAAACCATGCCCGGCGACCTGCCGGGAACGAGCCTCACCGCCCTGGCGGAAGGGGCCGACGCCGATCGCGTGGCCTTTTCCGAATACCACGGCATGGGATCGAAGATCGCGGCCTTCATGGTCCGCAAGGGAGATTGGAAGCTGGTCCATTACGAAGGCTATCCGGACCAGTTGTTCAACCTGGCCGACGACCCGGACGAGCTGAACGATCTGGCGGGCGATGCAAGCAAAACGGCGATCCTGGACGACCTGATGGCCGAACTGCGCCGTATCTGCGATCCCGCCGCCGTCGATAAGGCCGCGCGCGATTGCCAGACCCGGATGATCGATGAAAACGGCGGCAAGGCCGCCATCATCGAACGCGGCGACCTGGGCTTTTCCGTACCGCCCGGCGTTCAGCCGATGTTCGATTAACCCCCGCCCATCAAAGCGACCCACAGAGAGACCAACGACATGACCAACGAACCTTTTGCCATGGTGCCCCTGCCCGAAGCGCGGTCCAAGAAGCCGCGCAAGACGGGCCTGACGATGATGATGGACTGGGGCCTGCCGCTCGGCCGGGCCGAGGACAACATGACCCTGCTGGCGCCCTTCGTGGACCTGGTGAAGATCGTGGTCGGCACCGCGCGGCTCTATCCCGAGGACTACCTCGTGAAAAAGCTGGCGATGTACAAATCCTATGACGTCGTGCCGTTCCTGGGCGGGCAGTTCTCGGAATACGTTTTCGCCACCCAGGGCTGGTCTGCGATGTCCGGCTTCTTCGCCGAGGCCAAGCGCCTGGGCTTCGATGCCCTGGAGGTATCGGATAACTGCGTGCCCCTGAATGACGAGGAACGGGCCAAGATGATCAAGATGGCCATCGCCGAGGGCTTGGAAGTTCACGGCGAGGTCGGCTCCAAGGTCGTCAATCAATCTCCCCAGGACCTGATCGATCAGACTAAGGTCTGCTTCGACGCGGGTTGCGAGATCGTTCTGGTCGAGGGTGCGGAACTGGTTGAGAACGGAATTGTCAACGAGGCCATGATGTCGGCGCTGAAGGACGGCCTGGACCTGGAACATACTCTGTTGGAGCTGACCGGCACCTGGATCAAGGGCGTAACCCCGAACAACGTGTTCGAATTGAAGAAGTTCCTGCTCAAGGAATTCGGCCCCGACGTGAACTTGGCCAACGTCATGCCCGACGACGTAATGGAGACCGAGGCCCTGCGCTGCGGCCTGTCCGTAGTCGGACCCGAAGTTCGGGCCGAAGCCGCGCAATAATCCGTCGTTTATTGGACTGGACGGCGCGGGCGTATTTGCGCCCGCGCGCAGGCCGGGCTATCGTTTGACATTGATCAATAACAAAGAAAAGCCCGGAAATGTTCAAGACCCACGGCTCCCACTGGGGAGCATTCGAAGCCGAAGCTCGCGATAACCGCATCGTCTCCGTCCGTCCCGCCCCGCAAGATCCCGACCCGTCGCCGATCCTGGACGGCATGGCCGAGGCCGTGCACCACGATTGCCGGGTCAAGGCCCCGGCGGTGCGCGAAGGCTGGTTGAAGAACCGCGACCGCGCCCGTGGCGGCGACCGTTTTGTCGAGGTTCCGTGGGACGAGGCCCTCGATATGGTCGCGGAAGAACTCGACCGCGTGAAAAAGGCCCATGGTAACGAAGCGATCTTCGCCGGGTCCTACGGCTGGTCCAGCGCCGGGCGGTTCCACCATGCCAAGACCCAAATGCAGCGGTTCATGAACTGCTTCGGCGGTTATACGGCGCAAAAGCACAGCTATTCTCTGGCCGCCGGTCTGGCGATCCTGCCGCATATCGTGGGCGATGTGCAGCCGCTGCGGAACCTGACCTCCTGGGCCTCGATCGCCGAGTCCTCGGACATGCTGGTTGCCTTCGGCGGCGTCGGCACCCGCAACGCGCAGGTCGAGCCGGGCGGCACCGCAGCCCATACCACGCAATACTGGCTGCGCCAGCTGGCCGAGCGGGGGGTGCAGGTCGTCAGCATCACACCGATCCGCAACGACACCCCCGATTACGTCAAGGCCGAATGGCTGGCCCCACGCCCCAATACGGACGTCGCCCTGATGTTGGGCCTGGCCCATACCCTGGTTGCCGAGGGCCTGCACGATGCAGCCTTCCTGGCGCGCTACGCCACCGGGGGCGACCGGTTCCTGGCTTATTTGATGGGTGACGCAGACGGCGTCGCGAAGTCGGCCGATTGGGCGGCGGAAGTCTGTGACCTGCCCGCCGAGACCATTCGCGACCTGGCCCGCCGCATGGCCAAGGGCCGGACCATGATCGCGACCAGCTATTCCCTGCAACGGGGCGATCACGGCGAACAGACGTTCTGGATGACCATGGCGCTGGCTTGCCTGCTGGGACAGATCGGCCTGCCGGGAGGCGGCTTCGGTTTCGGCTACGGCAGCATGCACGGGCAGGGCAATCCGGTGCCGAAGATGCCGACCCCGGCCCATAGCGCCGGGCCCAACCCGACCGGCAGCTTCATCCCGGTGGCGCGGATCACGGACCTGCTGCTCAACCCCGGCAAGGAATACGACTTCGACGGCGAGCGGCGGACCTACCCGGATACCAAGCTGATCTATTGGTGTGGCGGTAACCCGTTCCACCATCATCAGGACCTGAACCGCCTGCTCGAAGGCTGGCGTCGGCCCGACACGGTAATCGTCAACGAACCCTGGTGGACGCCCACGGCCAAGCTGGCCGACATCGTCCTGCCGGCGACGACGACCATGGAGCGCAACGACATCGGGGCCAGCTCCCGCGACCGTTTCATCGTCGCGATGAAACAGATCGTCACGCCGCAGTTCGAATCCCGCAACGACTTCGACATCTTCACCGGCTTGGCCCAACGCCTGGGCATCGACGCGGCCTTTACCGAAGGGCGTGACGAAGATGCGTGGCTGCGCTTCCTCTATGCCCAGGCGCGGGAAAGCAGCGGCACGCTGGACAACCGCATGCCCGATTTCGATGCCTTCTGGGAACAGGGCATTCTGGAGCTGGACGCGCCGGAGAAACCCCATGTGGTTTACGAGGCCTACCGGGCCGACCCGGCGGCCAATCCGCTGCCGACGCCGTCCGGTAAGTTCGAGATCTTCTGCGCGGAAATCGCCGGCTTCGGCTACGACGATTGCCCGGGCCATCCCGTGTGGCGTGAGCCGGCGGAATGGCTGGGCGGCGAGACGGCGGGCAAATGGCCGCTGCATCTGATTTCCAACCAGCCGCAGCACAAGCTGCATTCGCAGCTCGATTTCGTCGGCCCCAGCCGCGCCGCCAAGATCGACGGGCGGGAGCCGGTATTCCTGGCCCCGGCCGAGGCCGAGGCGCGGGGCATCAAGGACGGCGACTTGGTGCGCCTGTTCAACGACCGGGGCGAGACCCTGGCCATCGCCGTGATCAGCGACAACGTGCGCCCTGGCGTGGCGCAGCTGCCCACCGGGGCCTGGTTCGACCCGGCCGATTGGGCGGCCAGCGGCACGACGGAACTGCACGGCAATCCGAACGTCCTGACCCTGGACAAGGGCACGTCGAAACTTGGGCAGGGGCCGATCGCCCATACCACCCTGGTCGAGGTCGCCAAGGTCGAGGGCGCGGCCCAGCCGTCCAATCCGTTCGGCCTGCCGGAATTGGCGCCCTCGGCGGCGGCGGAATAATCCGCCGCCCAACGGGCTGTCACAGCAGCTTCAGAACGCCCCTCAGGTCCTTGCCCTGATAGGTCGGGCCCAGGGCCGGGTCGAGCGGGACGTCGTTCGCGCGGTTGGACCAGTAGCAGGTCATGCCGTAGGCGGCGGCGCCCAGGACGTCACCGGCCCCGCCCGCGACGTGCAGGACGTCCTTGCAGCCGATGCCGAGGATCCGCGTCGGCAGTTCGTAGACCGACGGATGGGGCTTGTAGAACCCGGCGGTTTCCGACGACAGGACGTGATCGAAGGCCCCCTTGCCGAACACACCGGCGACGCTTTCCAACTGGTCCTGGTCGCCGTTCGACAGGATTGCGGTCTGATACCCCTTGGCCTTGATCTTGGCCATCACGTCGGGTGCTTCGGGCCAGGGCGTCAGGGTGCCCCAATTGGTCACCAGCTTGTTGCGGGTCCGGGCGTCGATCTTCATGCCGCGCGTTTTCAGGACGTAGTCCAACCCCATGCGGGTGCAATCCTTGAACGACGTCCGTCCCTTGCCCAGGGAGTTGCTGGCGGCGGCGCGGCTCATCTGTTGGGCGCGCCAGGTGCGGGCGAATTGGGCCGCATCCTTCTTCGGCAGCTTGAAGGTCTGTTCGACGATGGCGGTCAGCGCCGATTGGATATCCAGGAGGGCCGAGAACACGTCGAAGGTGATGATCTTGTATTTCTGGGACATGGGAGAGGTTCCTTTTCAAGCTGGGCAAAAAGAACCCCTCTCCCCACGAAGGGGAGAGGGGGACCGTCGGGTCACAATGTCAAACTTTCGTCGGCCGGTTCATTAGAACGGCCGGTCACCGTGGATGGTTCCGCGGTGCATCGAGCGTTCCTGGCTCAGGTCGTAGTCCGTCGCCTTATGCAGGGTGCAGCGGTTGTCCCACATCACCACGTCGCCCTTCTGCCATTTGTGGCGGTAGACGAACTGATCCTGGGTCGAATGCTCGAACAGATGCTCCAGCAGGTCGCGGCTTTCGTTGTCGCTCAACCCCTCGATCCGCGAGGTAAAACCCTCGTTGACGAAGATCGCCTTCTTGCCCGTTTCCGGATGGGTCCGGGCGACGGGATGGACGACTTCAGTCCACTGCGAGAGTTCTTCCTCGGTCTTCGGCGGGCGGACACCGGCATTCATCATCGACTCGTAGCGATGGCGATAGGAATGCACGGCTTTCAGGCCATCGATTTTCTGCTTGGTGGCATCGTCCAGCGCGTCGTAGGCAGCGGTCATATTGGCGTAAAGCGTATCGCCGCCTTCGTCCGGAATGACCACCCCGTGCAGGATCGATCCCATCGGCGGGGTTTCTTCGTACGTGATGTCCGAATGCCAATAGGCCCCGCCGTTGTTGATGGGCTGCGCCCCGCCACGGCCGCGGTTCGACAGAACCAACAGGTCGGGGTACTGGGGATGCAGGATTTCTTTCACCGAGTGGCGACGCAGGTCGCCGAAGCGGTTGGTGTAGGCCAACTGCTTTTCCGGTTCCAGGTCCTGCCCCCGCACGACAAGCACGGGATAGGCCATCCAGGCTTGATGCAGGCCCTGGACGGTCAAGTCGTCCAGGTCCTGGTTCAGGTCAAGGCCCACGACTTCCGCGGCAAGCGGATTGTCGAGGGGTTTGACCGGGATTTGGATAGTCATAGTCACGGAAGTCTTCTCCAAGATTACCGTTGCATCCCCCAACGGGAGACGGTCTTCAGTTCGATGTTACGGAACACAACGTTCTCCACGGTGATACCGATCAGGATCACCATGAACAAGCCGGCGAAGACACCTTCGGTCTCGATGTTCTGAGAGGATTCGAAGATGTACCAGCCGAGCCCGCCGCCGCCCGACGAAGCGCCGAACACAAGTTCGGCCCCGATCAGGGTGCGCCAGGCAAAGGCCCAGCCGACCTTCATCCCCGCCATGATCGACGGCAGGGCCGCCGGGACAAGGATCTTGGTCACGAAGGGAACGCCCCGCAGGCCATAGTTCTCGCCGATCATGCGCAGCGTGTTGGACACGTTCTTGAAGCCCGAGTGGGTGTTCAAGGCGACGGCCCAAAGGACGGAGTGCACGAGAACGAAGATCAGGCTTGCAGTGCCCAGCCCGAACCACAGCATGGCCAGCGGCAGCATGGCGATGGCGGGGAGCGGGTTGAACATGGCGGTCGCCATGGCGATGAAGTCGCCGCCGAGACGGCTGGAGGTTCCCCAAAGAACCAATCCGGCGGCGATCACCATGCCGGTGACATAGCCGTAGATCAGAACCTTGACCGAGAACCAGACTTTCCAGATCAGATCGCCGTGGAGCAAGTCGTGGGTCAGCTTTTCCAACGAGAACGTGAAGGACGGGAACATCAGGGGTTCCACGTTCAAGAGCACGGTGTAGGCCTGCCAGATCACGACCAGGCTCAGCAAGATCGTGGCCTTGCGCACGCCGTTGATGTTCCAGATCTTCTCGACAATCGACAGCTTGCGGGCGATGTCGCCCGTATGGGCGTCGGCAATATTCTCGTTGATGAATTCCGGCCGGATGACCGGTTCGGGAAGTGCTTTGCTCATGCTCATGACGACTGCATCCCCCATCTGCGAATGGTCCGTGCCTCGATCGTGGTGAAGATCAGGCTTTCGACGATCACGCCCACCAAGATCACGGTGAACAAGCCGGCGAAGACATACGGGATCTGCATGTCCATCTGGTTGGCGAACACGAACCAGCCAAGGCCGCCCGATTGTTCGCCCGAGGTATCGGCGATGGCGCCGCCGAACACCAGTTCAGCCGCGATCAGGGTCCGCCAGGCATAGGCCCAACCGACCTTCAGCCCCAACAGGATCTGCGGGAAGGCGGCGGGGATCAGCAGCTTGGCGACGTACATCACGCCACGCAGGCCGTAATTGCGCCCGACCATGCGCTGGGTATCCGAAACACCCATGAAGCCCGTATGGGCGTTCAGGGCGACCGGCCAGATCACGGAATGCAACAGGACGAACACGACCGACGCCGACCCCAGGCCGAACCACAGCAACGCCAGCGGCAACAACGCGATGGCGGGCAGGGGGTTCAACATGGCGGTAAGCGTGCTGAGAATGTCGCTGCCGAACCGGGTCATGATCGCAACGGTGGTCAACAACGTCGCGATGACCAAGCCGATGGCGTAGCCGGTGATCAGCACCGACATCGAGTTCTTGATCATGATCAGCAATTGATCGTGAACCACGGAGTCGTACAACGCCGCGACGGTGTCGGAGAACCGGGGAAGGATCAGGCCCGAGACCCCGGATAGCCGGGTATACAATTCCCAGGCCACCATCAGGACGACCAGGATGGTCAGCTTCCGCACGCCATCCAGGTTCGAGACCTTTTCCCATAGGGTGAGTTTGCGGGCGACGTCGGCATTCGACGCCGTCGCAAGGTCATCCGCCTCGAATTCGGGGCGGACAACTGTTTGCGGGAGAGTGCTGCTCATTTCTGATCGGCCTCTGCCGCCGCCAATTCGTCCTCGAGAATGCGGTCCGCGAACAACATGTCGTGAATCTTGTTCTTCAGCGCGCCGAATTCCGGATCGGCCGTGTTGTCGTGGTTCAGGTGGTGGGCGTTCAGTTCCGCCTTGACCTGGCCCGGATGCGGCGACAGCACGAGAATACGCGAGCCGACGATCAGGGCTTCCTCAATCGAGTGGGTAACGAACAACACCGTGAAGTGCGTGTCTTCCCACAGTTGCAGAAGCTCTTCCTGCATTTGCAGACGCGTCAGCGCGTCCAGGGCCGCGAAGGGTTCATCCATCAGCAGGATGTCCGGTTCCATGGCCATGCCGCGGGCGATCGCCACGC
>CAXGUG010000050.1:0-27548 GCA_964012715.1 uncultured Rhodospirillaceae bacterium
GCCGACGCGGGGACCATGCGCGACATTCGCGGGCGGGAGATTTCGATGATCTTTCAGAACCCGCGCGCGGCCCTGAACCCGATCCGCAAGATCGGACGGCAATTGGAAGACGTGATGCGCCAGCACGGCTTCGCGACCCGTCAGGACGCCAAGCAGAAAGCCATCGAGCTTTTGAAGATGGTCCGCATCAACAATCCGCAAGACCGCTACCATTCCTATCCGCACGAGCTGTCGGGCGGGATGTGCCAACGCGTTGTGATCGCCATCGCCATCGCGTGCCAACCGCGCCTGTTGATCGCGGATGAGCCGACCACGGGCCTGGACGTGACCACGCAAAAAGCGGTCTTGGACCTGGTCAAGGAACTGGCCGCCGCGCGCAGCATGTCGACGATCCTGATCACGCATGATCTGGGGCTGGCGGCGGCCTATTGCGACCGAGTGATCGTGATGGAAAAAGGGCGCGTGGTCGAAAGTGCGTCGGTCGCCGGCATGTTCGATCATCCGGCGCACGATTACACCCGCAAGCTGATCCGCGCGACGCCGCGTCTGGGCTGCACCATTCGCGATCTGCTGCCCGAAGGCATGGAGCCGACAGCCCCGCCCGTGCCGAAGACCCCTGGGCCCGAGATCACGGGGCCGTTGTTGAAGGTCACCGATCTGGTCAAGGAATTCCCGATGCAAAGCCGCGCCGGCGGCTTCCTGAGCCGGTTCCGCAAGGCCAAGGACGCACCCGAAGCGCCGCCGGTATTCCGCGCCGTCGACGGCCTGAACATGAGCATCGATTACGGCGAAAGCGTCGGCCTGGTCGGCGAGTCCGGCTGCGGCAAATCGACAACCTCGTCGATGGTGATGCGCCTGCTCGACCCGACATCGGGCAGCATCGAATTTGACGGCACCGACGTCGGTGCGATCCCGTCCAAGGATTTCGCGACCTCGGCCCATCGGTCGAAATTGCAGATGGTGTTTCAGGACCCGACGGATTCCCTCAACCCGCGTTTCACGGCGCGGCAATCAATATCCGACCCGCTCTTCCGCTTGGGTGGGCCGGACGCGCGGCGCGATGTCGACCGGCGGGTCGCGGAACTGGCCGATATGGTCGGACTTCCGCGTCACTTGCTGGAACGGTTTCCGCACCAACTTTCCGGTGGGCAAAAGGCCCGCGTCGGCATCGCCCGCGCAATCGCCCTGAAACCGAAGCTCCTGATCCTGGACGAACCGACGGCGGCGCTCGACGTCTCGGTGCAGGCCGTGGTGCTGAACCTGCTGCTCGACCTCAAGGCCGAACTGGACATGAGCTATCTGTTCGTTTCCCATGACCTGAACGTGGTGCGCCTGTTGTGCGAACGGGTCATCGTGATGCGCGGCGGCCGGATCGAGGAACAGGGCCCGACTGAGACCTTGATGACCGCGCCGCAAAGCGACTACACCCGCAGCCTGTTGGATGCGATCCCCCATCCGCCGGAAATGGCGGCATGAACGAGGAACCGATGACGATCCCCCGCTCGCCTTTGACCATTGCTTCTTTGCACGCGGACTACGCCGCCGGCCGCGCCATCGCCGACGTGATCGCCGAGGTCTATGCCCGATATGACGAGGTTGCCGACCCCGGCATCTTCATCCATCTGGCGGACCCGGCGTCGGTCGCGGCCGAGGCGGCGGGCCTGGGTGCGTTCGATCCGAAAGCGAAGCCGCTTTGGGGCGTGCTCTTCGCGGTCAAGGACAACATCGACGTCGCGGGCATGCCGACGACTGCGGCCTGTCCCGCTTTCTCCTATATGCCGGAAGAAGATGCGCCGGTCGTTGCCCGCCTTCGGGCAGCCGGTGCGATCGTGATCGGCAAGGCCAACCTGGATCAGTTCGCGACCGGTCTGGTCGGCACGCGCACGCCCTATCCCATCCCGCGCAACGCCCTGGACCCGGCCCTGGTGCCGGGTGGATCATCGTCCGGATCGGCGGTTGCCGTGGCGCAGGGGCTGGCGGCGTTTTCGCTCGGAACCGATACGGCGGGCTCGGGTCGTATCCCGGCGGGGCTGAACGGCCTGGTCGGGCTGAAGCCGTCCCTGGGCGCGTTGTCGACCCGGGGCGTCGTGCCGGCCTGTCGCACCTTGGATTGCGTCTCGATCTTCGCCCATACGGTGGATGAGGCCCATCGCGTGTTCGACGTCGCCTGCGCCTATGACGCGGAAGAACCCTATTCCCGGCCGTGGGCGGGGGCATCCTTCGCGGCGCCCGCGGACGGCCTGCGCATCGGCGTTCCGGCCAAGGCGGATCGTAAATTCTTCGGCGATGCGGCAGCGCAGGAAAGCTACGAAAAGACATTGGCCGATCTGGCGCGGCGCGGGGCTGAGATCGTCGAGATCCCGTTCCAATCGTTCTACGACATCGCCCTGCTGCTCTACGAAGGTCCCTGGGTGGCGGAGCGCTATGCGGCCATCGACGCCTTCATCGACAGCAATGAAGACGACCTGCATCCCGTCACCCGTGCGATCACGATCAAGGCGCGAAACTTCAACGCGGTCGATACCTTCAAGGCGCAATACAAACTGGCTGATCTGAAACGCCGCTGCGCGCAGGCGATCGAGGGTGTGGATATGCTCTGCGTCCCGACCGCGCCGACCTGGTACACGGCCGAGGAAAACCTGGCCGATCCCATCGGCACCAATTCGAACCTCGGCACCTATACCAACTTCGTCAACCTGATGGGGATGTGCGGGCTGGCCCTGCCGACGGGGAGGCAATCCGACGGCCGCCCGGCCAGCGTGACGTTGCTGGCGGCGGACGGCGGGGACAGGTTCCTGGCCGGTATCGCCGACGCCTTTCAATCGGGCGGCAGCATGACCGGCGGGGGCGGGGCGAAAAAAACCGGCGATATCGAACTCGCGGTGGTCGGCGCGCATCTGACGGGCCTGCCGTTGAACGGCGAGTTGACGGGCCTGGGCGCCAGGCTGGTCGGCACGGCCCGCACGCGGCCCGATTACCGATTATTCGAATTGTCGGGGACCGAGCCGCGCAAGCCGGGATTGCTGCGCGTTGCCGACGGCACCGGTCACGCGATCGAGGTTGAAATCTGGTCCCTGTCGGCGGATGCCTTCGGGCGGTTCGTGTCGCGCATTCCGGCCCCGCTTGGGCTGGGAACCTTGCGGCTCGACGGCGGGGCGCAGGCCAAGGGCTTCATCGTCGAAAGCGAAGGGGTCAAGGACGCGCGCGATATTTCCGATTTTGGCGGCTGGCGCGATTACCTGGCGCACGTCGGGTCAAAAGAAGGGGCCGGTACGGCAGTCGCCTGACGCCGCACCGACCCCGCATCTTTCACGTCTTTTCTGCTTACCCTTCGTCCAGGGAGATCGTTTCCTGGCTTGCGCCGTTCGTGGCCTTGCGTCGGTTCTGCACCGCCCGCCAGATCATCGCCGCCAGGGTCAATGCGGCCATGGCGACGAACAGCAGGGAGATCGGCCGCTCGACGAAGATCATCGGGCTGCCGCCCGACATGATCATGGCGCGGCGCACGCCGTCTTCCAGCAGCGGCCCCAACAGGAACGCGATCAGCATCGGCAGGGGCGAGAACCCGGCCCGCCGCATGACGTAGCCCAACACCCCGAAGGCATACATCACGCCGACGTCGAAGATCTGCCGGGTCGTCGCGTAAACGCCGATGGTCGCGACCAACAGGATGATCGGGAACAGCACGCGTTTGTCGATGGCCAGGGCATAACGCGCCAGATGGATGAAGCCAAAGCCCATCGAGATCAGCAAAAGGTTGGCCAGGATCAGGCTGAAGAAAATGGCGTAAAGCAGGGGGCCCTGCTGTTCCATCAGAAACGGCCCCGGCGTCAAGCCATGGATCATGAAGGCACCCAGGACCAACGCCGCCTCGATATTGCCGGGGATGCCCAGCGTCACCAGCGGGATCAGGTTGGCCCCGGTCCCCGCACTGTTGCCGGCCTCGGCGGCGGCGATGCCCTTCAGCCCGCCGCGTCCGATCTTGTCTTCCGGTTTCGACAGGCGCTTGGCCGTCAGATAGGACAGGAACGCCCCGACGGTCGCGCCCAGGCCGGGCGTCGCGCCGATGAAGGTGCCGATGGCCCCGGACCGCAGGATCGTCGGCAGCAACGGGATCAGTTCGCGAAGGCGCAGCGGCTCTCCGCCCTTGGCCTGGTCCATGCCGCTCAGGGCGATGTCCTCATGGCCGCTGACTTCCTTACGCAGCTGCACGAAGGCTTCCGAGAACACCAACAGGCCCAGCAGGATCGGGACGATGGAAAAGCCGTCGTCCAGGTTCGCGATGTCGAACGTAAACCGCGCCTTGGCCGTGAACAGGTCGCGCCCGACGGTGCCGATCAACAAACCGAAGCCGGTCGAGATCATGCCCTTGATCGGCGACGATCCGACCAGGGCACCGATGATCAACAACGCGAACAGCACGATCGCCGCGTATTCGGGCGGACCGACCTTCAGCGCCACGGCGGCGATGGGCGCGGCGACCAACAGCAGCACGATATCGGAAAACAGATCGCCGATGACCGAGGCATAAAGCGCCGTATGCAGCGCCTTTTTGGACTGACCCTTTTTGGTCAGCTGATGCCCGTCAATGGCGGTGAAACTGGCCTGCGACGTGCCCGGCATGTTCAACAGGATCGCCGGGATACTGCCGCCGAAGCTGGTGCCCTTGCCGATCGCCAGCAACGAGACGATGCCGACCACAGGGTCCAGATAATAAGTAAAGGGGATCAGCAGTCCGATGGCCACGTTGCCGCCGATTCCCGGCAGAGCGCCGAAAAGAAACCCCAGGATGATGCCCAGACATGCGAAGACAAGGTTCTGGACACTGGCAACTAACTCTATAGCTGCGGTCAAATTTTCGAGCAAGGAAGCCTCTTTGTCTTGTTGTTATAAAGGTTTCCTCCAACATGCCGGCGGTGTCTTGTTGCCCCGTCCGGTTCCTCGGCGATCTTGCGTCGCCTGAATGAGAAAAGCATTTATCATGCTGTTTTTATTGTATTTTTATTCGTATTCGGCGCGTTTTCCAGGATTCTGCATGGCCATTCTGTGGCGGAAACTTAAAATCCGCAGTGGAATTCGCAGGAACAATGGTTACGGATTTCGCGGCTGCTTGACAACCTAAAAAACTATGATGTAATGGCCGGACGAGATCGGAAAACGATCCATGGACCGGCCCAGCAAGCCTGGGGGAAACCTCCGAAACAAGAATGACAGGAGAGTACGCCTAATCCGAATCAAAAGACCGACGATAGGCGTGGTGACGCAACGGCGCGGCAGCTACGAGCTCCCTTGTTAAAAAAATCAACTTTCAACATGGAGTGTTTCGAAAATGGCTTTCTCGCGTTTCCGCGGCCTGCTCGGCGCTATGGCCGTCGCTGCCGTCGGCGTTGCGGCGCTGATTCAACCGGCCCCTGCCAAGGCGGCTTTCCCCGAAAAACCCATCACCATTCTGGTCGGCTACGGCGCCGGCGGCATGACCGACGTGTCGACCCGTATTCTGGCCGAGAAGCTGGAAAAGATTCTGGGCGTCGACATCATCGTCGAAAACAAGCCGGGCGCCGGTGGCACCCTGGCCTGGGCCGCGCTGCTGGAACGTCCGGCTGACGGCTACACCATCACCAGCTTCGGTTCGTCCGCCTATGTCACGGCGATCATGCTCGACCGCAAGATCGGCCTGAAGGACTTCTCGCCCATCGGCAGCTTCATGGTGCAGCAGCGGGTTCTGTTCTCGCGCAAGGACATGCCCTTCAAGACCCTTGAAGAAATGATGGCCTATGCCAAGGACAAGCCGGTCACCTTCGCCGACGGTGGCGCATATTGGGCGGCCCGCTCGGTCGAAGCCTTCGCCAAGCAGTTCGATCTGAAAATCCGCCTCGTGCCGTTCCGCAGCGGCGCCGAAGGCTCCGCCGCCATCCTGGGCGGTCACGTCGCGACCGCCGAAACGGGTGTCGGCACCGGTGCCTGGCTGGGTGCGACCCGCGAGGGCAAGCTCAACGTTTTGGCCGTTCTCAGCCCGGGCAACCTCGACAACGTCGGCCAGCCCGGCGTGAAGAGCTTCGCCGACGTCGGCGCCAAGTTCCTGCCACAGATGTATTACGGCTACGCGGCCAAGGCCGGCACCCCGCCGGAGAATATGAAGATCCTGGCCGCTGCAGTGAAGAAGGCCCTGGAAGATCCGGACACCGAGAAGAAGTTCAAGGCCCGCGATCTGATCCCGGAATGGATCGCCGGTGAACCGTATCTGAAGTCCCTGGCGGCGATGACTGACGAAGCCAAGGAACTGAAGGCTTATCTGGCGAAATGACAGCCACGGCCACACGGTCTGAGAGAATGCGTGACGCCGTTTCCGGCGTCACGCTTCTCGCCTTTGCGCTGGCCTTATGGTTCGTCCTGATCCCGCTTTACGCCGGGGGGCATGGCGACCATACGACCTTGGCGGAGATCGCCGCGATCTTGATCGGTAGCCTCGCTGCCTTGTTGATCGTGCTGGCGGCCATCGGCATCCCCAGTGCTTCGTCCAATGCGTCCGAGGACGATCCTTTCCTCGACATGGGGGGCGACCGCGAACCGCCGCGCCTGATTCTGCTGGCCGGGGTATGGGGGCTGTTCGTGCTCGGGCTCGGTTATTTCGGGTTCTACGTTTGCGGGGCGTTCGCCGTCGCGGCGTCGTTCCTGTTGCTGGGGATCCGGTCACCGGTCCGTATTGTCGCCTGGACGGCAGGCTCCCTGGTGATCAGCTATCTGATCTTCGATCTGGGCTTCAAGCTGTCGTTACCGGTCGGGCGCCTGGTTTCCGAGCTGATCCATACGGTCCTGACCTGACCGAAATTATCTTGCCGGTCGGTCCCTTCGGCCGGTGATGGGTGTGTGGGATGCTTTCCCCCGGCGGTTTTGCCATTATATTGGCAAACGCGGGACAGAGAGACCGCATGTCCACAACAAACGCCCAAACCACGGGAGAACAGTCCATGGCCCAACCCGAGGCCGCAACCATCCCTGAGTCCGATGGCCTGTCCGACATGGAGCGGCTGGCCCAGGACGAACGCATCCAGGCGCTATGCAACGCCCTGGACCGGGCGGTCGCGCAGCGCGGGGAATCCAAGGTTCAAACTCTCAGCGGCGCCCTGTTCAATCTGATCGAACGGGGCTTTTGGCGACCCGGCGACAAACTGCCGGGCGAAAAAGAATTCAGCCAGGTTTTGGGCCTCAGCCTGGGCACGGTCCAGGCCGCGATGCGCGAGCTGGTTTCGGCGCGCCTGTTGGAACGGCGGCGCGGTGCCGGGACGTTCGTCGCCGACGCCAAGGAATTGGGGTCCAGCATCTGGCATTTCCGCTTTCGCACCCTGGACGGCAAGAATCTGTTGCCGTGGAAAAGCACGGTCCTGTCGGTCGAGGAAATCGGCGACCAGGGACCGTGGGCGGACTTCCTCAGCTTCGCCCCCAGCTATATCCGCATCCGCCGCGTCAACGACATGCAGGCGTTCAAGGTTTATTCCGAGATGTATCTGGATGGGCCGCGGTTCCGCCCGCTGCTCGACGTGCCGTTCGAGATGCTGGCCCAGAAGAACATCCGCGTGTTCCTGCACGAGCGCTATAACGCGCCGACCTTCCGGGGCGTGCACCGCGTCGCTTCGACCTCGATCTCGAAGGACGTCGCGCCGTTGATCGGCGTCGATGCCGGCTCGCCCGGCCTGTTGATCAAGGCCCTGTGCTTTACCTTCCGCGACGCGCCGATCACCTATCAGACGATCGTCGTGCCGGAAACGCCGCACGAGTTGGAAATCCTCGGCTGACAAAAAAATGGCCGGCGCGGGGGAGTGCGCCGGCCCACCCGCGAGAGGGTGTCGTGATTTTGCGTTCGGCCCTTATTCGTCGAACACGAAGATCGGGCTGCTCCAGGCCTGGAAACCGTCTTCCGTATTGACGCAAACCCACAGCGGATTGTCGCGGCCCTTGGCCAGCGGCACCGTGACCTTGTGGGTGACGTGGTCGTGGGGATTGACGTCGGGCAGGCGGAACACCCGGATTTTGCGTTCCAGGCCGCCCGCTTCGATCATCGTGTCGTCATATCCGATGTCCGACAGCTTGCAGTGGATCGCGCCGTGATTGCACGACAGGTCGAACATGCCGTCGGCGCTTTCGTCTTCCAGATAGGCGTCGAAGCCGCCGTAGTTACCGGTGGTCAGGGCGTTCCATTCTACGGTGTCGGTGCCGGTTTGCTCCAATCGGCGTTCGTGGTCCCAGGCGTTGATCTTGCTGATCCCGGTGACCTTGGCCCCGCCGAACCGGGCCCGCCCGATCCAGGTGGTTTGTCGCCCGCGGCCGCGGTATTCGGCCCCGGACCACAGCACCCGCACGCGCGACCCCAATTCTTTCGGCGCATAGGGGCGGAACAGTTCCACCACCTCGGTGCCGTTGCGGATTTCGATCCGCTCGATCGGGGCATGGGCCGCGACCTCGATGGTCAGCTCGACCGTATCGTCCGAGGTCCGCACGATGTCGCCCATCATCACTTCGTTGACGTCCCAGGAATTGGTGTCGGGGAAGTGGTTGGGGTCGCGTTCGAACAGACGACCGCCGCCCTTGATCCCGGCGCGAACGTCGAGGTGCAGGCGGCAGCCGGTGGTGCCGTAATGATGGCGTCGGCGCAGGCATTCGAAGATGCCGTCGCGGGTCAGCTCGTCCGTATAGAAACAGGTCAGCCCGCCATAGGCGCCGAACTTGGCCGCACCCGGATAGCTGGCCCCCGGGCGGCCCTTGTGGCCGTCACTGTTGCAGACCACGCCCGAGCGATGGCCGAGCGGAAAGCCGTCGGTCAGCAGCCATTCGAAGGTGCCCCAGGCGGAATGGATTTCCATCGCCGTTTCCTTGGTGGCGTCGTGGGCCAATTTGATATCGGCATATCGCCCGCCGACATGGGCGTAGACGCAGACGTCTTCGTCCTTCAGCGCCTCGAACAGCTTGTTGGCGTCGGAGGCATCGGTGTGCAGGTCGCTGCGGTCTTCGATCAGGGCGTGGGACGAGCGATGAATTTGCCGTCCCTCGGTGCGGAAGAACACGTTGCGGTCGCCACCCACCGCGGTGTTGCCCGACCATTCGTAACCGGGGAAGGTCACGAAGCGGTGGTCCTCGTGATATTCGACCGTCAGTTCGTTCAGGTACGACCAGAAGGCGTTATTGACCTGGAAGTCGTTGGCCTGATGCGAGGTCACGTCGAGGAACGATTTATTGCGGGCGAAATCGAAATAGTCGCGCGACGCGCCGATGCCGATGGATTCTCCGCTCTGCCCATGCAGGTCGCCCCAATAGCCGCTGACCTTGCCGTCGCGAATGAGCAGCGGGCCGGTTTGGGCGACGCAGGTATCGCCGTCCATCAGCTTGATGCGCAGCTCGCCTTCCCCGGCGACGCTCAGGTTTTCGATGGTCAGGGCGCGCTCGCCCTTTCGGTACTCCAGCGTTTCCGGCAGGCCCTTGACCGTCATGTTGGCTTCCAGGCGGAAGGTGCCTTCGGCCAGATGGCTGGGGTTGCCCCATTTGTCTTCGGCCTTGATGCCCAATTGGAAGCGCTCGCCGGGGCGGCGCAGGCTGGGCAGGACTGCGCGCCAGATGGCGGGCGGGCCGGGGATGATGGCGATGGCCGGGGTTTCCGGCAGCGGCACGTAATGACCCACGGCGCAGACGTCGGCCACGACCTTGAACTCGAACCCGGCTTCGCAGAACGTCTGCATCTTCATACCGGGCGAGCCCTGCGAGGTATCGCCGAACACGATCACGATCTGATCGCCTTCCTTCAGGTAGCCGCCGTGCAGCTTGGCCGTCAGCGCCTTGAACCAGGGGCGATGGCCGGACGTTCCGCCGAAAAACAGCCGAATGTTGGCGCCGGTGTTGGTATGGGCGGTGACGTAGTTATAGCCGGTCGGGTCGGTGGTCTGCAGGTCGCCCTGGTCGCCGACGAACCGGAACAGCACGGCAATCCCCCCGGTATCGTCGATCCCGTAACGCCCCACCGTATAGACCATGCGAAAGGTCTGTACGCTGCGCGCTTCGAATGCGCCCTTCGGCTCCATGGCGACATGGCCGTAAAGCAGCGGGTCCTCGCCCGGATGGGTGGCGGGCCAAAGATCGCCGACAAGGGCGGAATCGACGGGGGTGGGGATATTGGCGGTCATCGGGGGTTCTCTTCTTATGGATACGGGACGGCGTTCGGTATCGACCCCGTTAGAATAACTCTATAGTTTTCGTCGGCAAGAGGCTTTTGCGTGAAAAACGCATGCGGGCAGGGAAATGCGCCGTCTTCCGGCCTTAACAGTCGGGCGAAGAACGTAAATTCAGGTTGGGTTTAAGGGGCTGAAGGTTCAGTCCAGGTCGTTGACGGCGCCGCGCACGATCTTCAGGTGGGCGTTCATGGCGCGTTGCGCGCCCTCGCCGTCGCCGCGCAGGATCGCCTGCACCACGGCGTCGTGTTCCTGATAGGACAGGTCCAACCGCCCGCGCACCCGGAACTGCGCCCGGCGATAAGGGGCAACCCGGCGGCGGACGTGCAGGGTCAGTTCCTCAAGGAACGAATTATGGGTGCCGGTATAGATCGCGGCGTGGAACTTGGTGTTGTAGTCGTAATAGAGCTCGACATCGTCGGCCTCGGCGGCCTGGCGGGAGCCTTCATGGATTTCCAACAGAGCCATGTGGTCTTCGGGCGTCATGGCCATGGCGGCGATGCGCGAACACAGGCCCTCCATTTCGGCCATCACCAGGAACATTTCGTCCAGGCGCTGATCGGTGATGGTCGCCACCACCGCGCCCCGCCGCGGACGGGCATCGGCGAAGCCGAAGGCTTCCAATTGGCGGATGGCTTCGCGGATCGGGGTGCGCGATACGCCGAACCGCTCGGCCAGGGTCACCTCGTCCAAGGCTGCGCCGGGGCCCAGGCGACCGCGCGCGATCTCGTCGGCGAGCTCTTCGCGGATACGTTCGGACTGGGTCTTGCGCTTGGACACTCAACTGCCGCCGGGTCGCTTAAGGGGCTTTAGAATCACATTTCTTCGCGATTGCATGCAATCGTAAATTACCCCCAAGGTGTGCCGGCGGCAGGTCGAGACTCAGTCCATGCCGAGCATGACGCGCGTTTCCGCCGGGGTGGCCGGTTCGCGGCCGAAGCATTCGGCCATTTGCGCGATGCGGGTCACCAGGTCGGCGTTGGTCGGCGCGCCCAATTCCGGATAGGGGTAATCGCCCAGGCCGATCGCCACGTGGCCGCCCATTTCCAGGGCCAGCGCCGCCGGGCCGTACAGGTTGCCGACCTTGTTGTTGACCGACCATTCGTAGCGGAAGCCCTTGGGCAGGAATTCCAGATGCGCCATCAGGCCCTTGATATTGCCGGGGTGGCCGCCCAGGTAGCCGGAATCGGACAGGGCGAACAGCAGGTAGGCCGGCTGATCGACCAGTTCCATCTCCAGGAAGGCCTCGAACATCCGGGTGAACGGCACGGTCCAGGACACGATCTCGGGTTTGACCCCGACCTCGCGCATGCGCCGCGCGAAATAGGCGCAGGTCTTGGGCGTGTTCACATAGGCCAGCTCTTCGGTCTTCATCTTTTTGGCGTCGCGGTCGTAGATGTCGACGTTGGTCGAGCCGATATCGATGGGTGCGAAATCGGGGCGCAGGTCCGGGTCTTCCGATGCCTTGATGATGTGCTGCAGGCGCGCTTCGTCCGACGACTTCAGGGTCACCTGGCCCAGGGTCGGGTGGATCATGATGTCGCTGGCGGCGCGGATTTTGCGGATGGTCTCGAAATAGGCGTCCGGGTCGTGGTTGGGCGAGCCGTCGGCGTTGCGCGCATGATAATGGCAGATAGAGGCCCCGGCCTCGCGGCAGCGCGCCGCGGCCTCGGCGATTTCGTCCGGGGTGAAGGGGACGTTCGGATTGACCTCGCGCGACATGTACTCGTTGACGCGGGCCTCGATGATGACCTTCTTGCCCGCACCCGGGACGGTCGATTTGAACTTCATTGTCGATGTTTCCTTATGTGGTCTTTTGATCCCGGCCCTTCAGCCGGGTTTGTTCTAGCTAGTAGCCGATGCCACATAAGATGGAAACCGTGCAGGCGCGCAGCGCCGCCGCGGGCGGTCGAACGAAAACAGCAATTCAGAGGGGCGGGCAAAACAAAACTCCCTGCGGAAACAGGGGGTTGAAATGGTGGAGCCGGACGGAATCGAACCGACGAACTCTACAGTGCCATTGTGGCCGATAATTCAAAAGAATAAGTAAATTCACTTAATTGTCCGGGCGCTGTCGCAGTCACGTACCGGACAAGACCGATTAAAATCGATCAATCCGCAAGAAGGTAGGCACAACTTGGGCGCAGCGGTCGCCATCCGTTTGCCTAGATGCCCAAAAGAGGTTGGACGAGACGCGCCGCCAGGGACCGGAACCGAAGGGGGGCATCCGTTATTGCCAGGCAGATACAATCTTCCCCGGGCATCGCGTGAGGCTGATGCTTGAGATGTTCATCCGCGTTCTGAAAATCCCCGGCCCCATAGTGTCCGGTCTGATCGGAGAATGCCCCCCGAAGCACCAGAGTCAATTCCTGGCCGCGGTGGGAATGTTCGGGCACCGGCCTGCCCGCCGGGATCCGCAACAGCCGGGCCGTCACGCCGTCTTCTGTCCGGACAAGACATTGATAGGCGCCCAATCCCAGACGCTGCCAGGGGATGCCGTCAAGATCGGCACCGATATATCCGCGCAAGGGTTGCGGCAGGACGGGCGCGGGCCCCGCCATCTCATGCGGGGCGGCGATCGGCGCTTCGTCGATGTCATCCGCCAATCGTGCCAGGACTGCGTCAAATGTCCCGTCAGAACAGCCCGCCGGCGTCAAGGAATCCAATAGACCGCCGCCCACGGCTTCCATGCAGGCGACCTCGCGGCGGCATTCCGGACATAGCGCCAAGTGGGTTGCGACCGCCAGACTCCAGGATTCCGACAGGGCGCCGCTGGCATAATCGAGAAGGAGCTCTTCGCTCGGGTGATGCACGATGGTCATTGGTTTTCTCCAAGCTCCGACCGAACACGTTTGAACGCCAGCCGGATACGCGATTTGACGGTGCCCAGGGGAATGCCCAATTGCCCGGCGATTTCGGGATGGGTCTTTTCTTCAAAGAACGCTAGGTGCAGAACAATCCGCTGATCGTCCGGCAGCGCCGCGATGGCGGCCCGCAACCGTTCCGCTTCCTGCGCCTGCGCCACCTGAGCGAACCCGCCGGCCTCTGCCTCCGGCGCCATCGCCGGGTCATTGGGGTCCAGTTCCGGTCTGTAGCTCTTACGCAGAAAGTCGATGCGCAGATTTCGGGCGATCGTGAAAATCCAGGTCGAGGCTCGCGCCTTCGAAGGGTCGAACTGCTGCGCCTTCTGCCAGACCCGGACCATGGCTTCCTGGGTCACTTCTTCGGCCATCTGGCTGTCGAGCCCTTGGCGGATGACGAATGCTTTCAGCCGGGGGGCGTAGTGATCGAACAGTTGGCGGAACGCCGCACGATCCCTGTGCTTCGCGACCGCGACGATCAATTCATCCATCGACTGCAAAGCGTCCCCTCGAAAATGCCGCGGCTGGCAGCGTCCTTGCCGGATGTGAACGGGACAAGTGAACGCAGGCTGACCCGTTTCTTCGAATAAGCCTGCACTACACGCGGTGAAATTACCATCCATGACGAATTGTACGCGGCATATGGTCGGGCGGATCACTCGGCATAATTTTTGCGCATCGGGGTGATCCATGGGCGCCCCGGCGCCGTAACTACACTTAACAGTTCCTGCGGTCGTGTCCCCGGCCAACAGATCAATGCGTCAAACCAGAAAGGCAGTGCCGGTGTTCGACAGTCCGATATTAAATGGTCAGCGCCTGAATATCGCCGTGATCGGCACAGGCATTGCCGGCATGTCGGCCGCCTGGCTGTTGAGCCAGGGGCACAATGTCACCGTCTATGAAAAAGAGCCCCGCCCGGGCGGCCATTCGAACACGGTCGATGCCGCGACGGCGGCGGGGCCTGTTCCCGTGGACACGGGTTTCATCGTCTACAACGAACGGAACTACCCGAACCTTACGGCCTTGTTCCGCCATCTCGACGTGCGGACAAAGGATAGCGACATGTCCTTCGCCGCCTCTTTGGACGGCGGCCGCCTGGAATACGCCGGAACCGATCTCAACGGACTGTTGGGTCAGCGGCGCAACCTTCTGCGTCCCCGGTTCTGGCGGATGGTCCGCGATCTTCTGCGGTTCTACCGGGACGCGCCGGGGCATCTCGACGATGCGGCCCTGGCGAGCCTCAGCCTCGGCGACTACCTGACTGCAAACAGATATTCCGACGCCTTCATCGAAGACCATCTACTGCCCATGGGGGCGGCCATCTGGTCGACCACCGCCCGGGAGATGCGGGCCTACCCGGCGGTGGCCTTCATTCGTTTCTTCGTCAGCCACGGCCTGCTGACCCTCACGGACCGCCCGCAATGGCGCACCGTCGACGGCGGATCGCGGGAATACGTCAAGCGGCTGACCGACCCTTATCGCGAGCATATTCATTACGGCGGTGTCCGCGAGGTCACGCGGCCCCCCGGAAAGGTTCTGGTCGTGGCGAACGACGGCGAATGCCGGGCCTTCGACCATGTCGTCATGGCGGCCCACGCCGACCAGACCCATGCGATGCTGAGCGACCGCGACGCACGGGAAGACGCGCTACTTGGGGCCTGGTCCTATACGGACAATCGCGCGGTTCTCCATACCGATCCTTCCCTGATGCCGAAACGGCGGCGCGTGTGGTCGAGCTGGAACTTCATCGGCGGCAAACAAACAGCGGCGGAGAGCGACCCCCTTTGCGTCACCTATTGGATGAACCCGCTACAGGGCCTGGATCCGAATACGCCCTTGTTCGTGACCCTGAACCCGGTGCGCGAGCCGGCGCCGGGGACCGTGCTGCGGGAATTTCAATACGCCCATCCATTCTTCGATCAGGCCGCCCTCCGCTCGCAGGAAACGTTGTGGTCGCTGCAGGGGCACCGGCGCACCTGGTATTGCGGCAGCTACTTCGGATACGGCTTTCACGAGGACGCCTTACAATCGGGCCTTGCCGTGGCGGAACAATTGAGCGGCATGCGCCGACCCTGGACGGTCGACGATGAGAACGGCCGGATAACGGTGACCCAACCGGTGGAGGCAGTGGTGAAATGACGTTGGCATCGGCGATATACGAAGGCGACGTGGTTCACGAGCGAAAGCGGCCGAAGCACCACCGGCTCCGCTACTCGGTGTTTTCCATGCTGCTTGATCTGGACGAACTGCCCGCGCTCGGCAAGGTGACCCGCCTATTCGGCCACAACCGATTTGCGCCGTTGGCTTTCCACGACCGGGATCACGGGCCGGCGGACGGCAGTCCCCTGCGCCCATGGGCCGAGCAGCACCTGCGCCAGGCCGGCATCGATCCGGACGGCGGCCCGATCCGTCTTCTCTGTTATCCCCGGATCTTCGGATATGCCTTCAACCCGCTCAGCGTGTTTTTTTGCTACCGGCGGTCGGGCGCGCTGACCGCCATCCTTTACGAGGTCTGCAACACCTTCAAGGAACGCCATACTTATGTGATTCCGGTCGCCGATCAAAGCCGCCCGGTCATCAAGCAGTCCTGCGCCAAGGCGCTTTATGTCTCGCCCTTCATCGGCATGGATGCATCCTATCAGTTCCGCATCGTGCCCCCGGGCGAGACCATCCGCATCGTTATCCGCCAGGAAGACAGCGACGGGCTGTTGCTGGCGGCGGCCTTCGCGGGGGGGCGCCGTCCGTTCTCTCCGCGCGGCCTGACGCGTGCCCTGATCCGGTTTCCGCTGCTGACGCTGAAGGTGATGGCGGGCATCCATTGGGAGGCCCTGAAGCTGTGGCTCAAGGGCCTGCCCGTATTCAAACATTCGCCGGCCGTGCGCCGTGTCCAATTCAGCATTGAAGAGAATGGAACGTAACGAGACATGAGTGACGCCATTGCGAAAACGGTTTCTGGCTCCGTCTCCGATGCCAGCTCCGCCGACGGGATCCGGCCTCCCGGTGTCCGCGAGCGGCTGTTGCGCCGTGCCCTGGCGCGGCTTCAGGTCGGGCGATTGCATGCCGTCCTGCCGTCGGGCCGGCGGGTGACCGTCGACGGTGTCGCACCCGGACCGGAAGCGACGGTGCGTATCCGAAACTGGCGCCTGGTCAATCGCATGCTGCTGGGCGGTGACATGGGGGTGGCCGAAGGCTACATGGCCGGGGACTGGGACAGCCCGGACCTGGCGGCGGTGTTCGACCTCAGCCTGCGCAACGAACGCGCCTTGACCGGGGTCTTCCGCCAACCCTGGCCGGTTCGTTTGTTGAGCCGCCTGCGCCATGCCATGCACGCCAACACGCCGCGCGGCAGCCGCCGCAACATCGCCGCCCATTACGACCTGGGCAATGCGTTCTACGGTCACTGGCTGGACGAAACGATGTCCTATTCGTCGGCCCTGTTCGAATCGCTGGACGAGCCGATGGCGGGCGGGCAACGCCGCAAGTACGAACGCCTGGCACGGGCCCTGGACCTGCGTCCGGGCGACCACGTGCTTGAGATCGGATGCGGCTGGGGCGGCTTCGCCGAGATCGCCGCGCGCGACTTTGGATGCCGCGTCACGGGCCTGACCCTGTCCGTCGAACAGGCAGCCTTCGCGCGGGCGCGCATGGCGGACCTGGGCCTGGACGACCGGGTCGACATCCGGATCGAGGACTATCGCGCCGCCCGGGGCACCTACGACAAGATCGCCTCCATCGAGATGTTCGAGGCCGTGGGCGAGGCCTACTGGCCGACCTATCTGAACACTTTGAAAGCGCGTCTTGCGCCCGGCGGCCGCGCGGGATTGCAGGTCATCACGATCCACGATGCGCATTTCGAAAGCTATCGCCGTACGCCGGACTTCATTCAGCGCTACATCTTTCCGGGCGGCATGCTGCCGGGCCCGAACGCATTCGCCGATGCGGTCGCTCGGGCCGGCCTGCGGCTGACCGACGCATTTTTCTTCGGCCCGTCCTATGCGGAAACGCTGCGCCGCTGGGAGGCCGACTTCCTCGCCGCCTGGCCCGAGATCGAGAAGTTGGGCTTTGACGAACGCTTTCGCCGCATGTGGCATTATTATCTGAAGTACTGCGAAGTCGGGTTCGATGCCGGTCGTATCGACGTCGGCCAGTTCGTGATCGGCGCCGGGTGACGCGGGACGCCGCCATGCCGTTGTCCCGGCGCATCCTGCTGGCCTATGCCTTGCCTGCGGTCGTCGTCTCGCTGCCGATCATCCCGGTCTACATTCACCTGCCCAGGCTTTATGGGATCGAGCTCGGCCTGGGGTTGGCGGCGGTGGGGTGGATTCTTCTGGCCGCGCGGCTGTTCGATACGGTCACCGATCCGCTGATCGGCGCCCTGAGCGACCGGACGCGGATCGCCGGTTGCCGCCGCAAACCATGGATCGCTGTCGGCGCGATGGTTGCCGGCATTGGCCTATGGCAGGTCCTGATGCCGCCCGACGCCTCCGGCTCCGCGTATCTGCTGGTCTGGTCGATGGTCCTCTACGGCGGTTGGACCATGGTCGCCGTGCCCTATCTGACCTGGGGCGCGGAGCTTTCCGGTGACTATCATGAGCGGTCGCGCGTCACGTCCTGGCGGGAAGCCCTGGGCTTGATCGGCATCGTCGGCGCGGCGGTCCTGTCCTCGGCCCTGACGGAGGCCGGACGCAGCGAACGGGACGCCATGGCCGCCATCGTCTGGGTCGCGGTGCTGGGTGGGGCCGCCGTGATCCCGCTTTTGCTGTGGACCGTCCCGGAAAAGGCCGCCCCCAGCGGGCCGCCCGGTCCCGCGGGCCCGGCCCGCATCGCGGCCGCGCTGGTTGGACTGGTCCGCAACAAGCCGTTTGTCCGCCTGCTTTTCGCCTGGTTCGCCAATGGTCTGGCCAACGGCATCCCGGCGGTTCTGTTCCTGGTGTATCTGCAGTATGGCCTGGGGGCCGGCCCGGACCAGCGGGCGCTATTCATCCTCGTCTATTTCCTCGCCGCCGTGATCTCGATCCCCGCTTGGCTGATGCTCGTCCATCGCATGGACAAGCATCGGCTGTGGTGCCTGGCGATGATCGCCGCCTGTCTTGCCTTCGCCGCCGTGCCGCTGTTGCCGGCCGGCGCCTTCGCGGCCTTCGCTGTGGTCTGCGTGGTGACCGGGGCCGCCCTGGGCGCCGATCTTTCCCTGCCGCCGGCGATCCAGGCGGACGTCATCGATTACGGACGCCTGCGCGGGGGCGTTGACCGCGCCGGCCTGCAATTCGCCTTCTGGGGGATGAGCACGAAACTGGCGCTGGCGGCGGCGGTGGGGCTGGCCCTGCCGGGCGTTGCCGCATTGGGGTTCGATCCGGATGCGCCTAGCCGCGGCGGAATCCTGGCGCTGATCATGATCTATGCGGTTGTTCCCATCGTAATAAAGGGTGTGGCGATCGGAACCATGTGGCGGTTTCCTCTGACGGCCGCCAGGCAACGGGCGATCCGCCGCCGGCTCGTTTAAACCACAAACCCGGGAACCCAAATAATGGTTGGACGCATCGTTATCGCCGTCTCTGCTTTTCTGATGTTGAACGGATGTACAAAGATGAAACCCGTTGAGTTCAAGGACCAATCCCCCGTCCTGTTGATCGAGGATTACTTCCAAGGATCGACGAAAGCTTGGGGCATTTTCGAAGATCGGTTCGGCACCCTGCGGCGGCAGTTCGTGGTGGAGATCACGGGCACCTGGGACGGAACGGTCCTGCAACTGGACGAACGTTTTCAGTATTCCGACGGCGAGACCGACCGCCGCGTATGGCGTATCCGCAAGACCGACGATCACACCTACGAAGGCGAAGCCGACGACGTGATCGGCAAGGCCAAGGGTGAAGCCTACGGCAACGCGCTGAATTGGCGGTACGACATGGACCTGAAGATCGGCGACGGAACCGTCCGCGTGCAGTTCGACGACTGGATGTTTCTCCAACCGTCGAACGTTCTGATAAACCGGGCGAAGGTCAGCAAGTTCGGGATCGAGGTGGGATCGGTTACCCTTGCCTTCATCAAGCCCGAGAAGGCCCTGCACATGTCCGGGGAGGTTCTCAGCGAATGGCTAACCGTCCACGAATCCACGCGAGGAGCCATCCAATAACCGGCAGACGTTCATAGAACGCCGACGCCGCATCCCAATGGTCGATGTGGCTGACGACTTTTCCGTCTGCCCCCAAGGTGATGACGCTGGCCCCGTCGAAAACCCATTCCCGTTTGCCCAGCCGGCCCGCGAACCGCCAGTTCATGAAACAGGTCGCGCCGTCCTGCGCCATGCCGTGCACCGTGAAGCGGATGCCGGATACGTTTTTGAACATATGCTCGAAGACGCGGCGCATGGCGTTCAGCCCGCGCACGTCGTTGAATGGATCCTTGAAGCGGACATCAACGGCGACATGGTCCCCCAAGGCGTCAAGCGTTTGCGGGGTCAGTGTTTCAAGATAGTGCCGATAGCGGTCGGCGGCGTCGGTCGGTCGCGATGTCATTTGCGCAGCATGCGCCGCGTGACGGCGAAGAACAAGCGATCGGGCAGCAGCTTCATCAGCTTCATCAGCAGAGCAAACCGCAGGGGAAAAGCGATTTCGAAGCTGTCACCCTGCAGTCCGTCGATGATGCCGTCCACCGCCTCCTCGACGTCAATGAGAAAGGGCATGGGAAAGTCGTTCTTGTCCGTTAGCGGCGTTTTCACGAAACCCGGATTGATGAGACGCATATCCACACCCGCCGCCGCCAGTTCCGGGCGCAGCGACTCGCACAGATTGATAAGCCCGGCTTTCGACGCGCCGTAGGCGGCCGCCCCTGGGAGGCCTCGATACCCAGCCAGGGACGCGACCACGGCGATCTGGCCCGCACCGCGCGCCATGAAACGCGCCATGATGGGCGCCAGGCAGTTCAGTGTTCCCGACAGGTTGGTGTCGATGACGCCTCGCGCCTCGGCCGCTGAAAATTCCACCGCCGGGGTCGGCCGGTGGGTCCCCGCGTTGAGGACCGCGAGGTCCAGTGGACCCAGCCGGTTTTCAATCACCTCGACCATGACGTCCGCGCGCCCGGCATCTGTGATGTCCAGGGGGAATCCGGTGATGCGCCCGCCGTCCGCAACCTGCTCCAGGGAGATCAGGTCCTGCTCCGACCGGGCGCTGGCGGCGACGATATAGCCCTGGCGCGCCAGGCGCAGGGCCAGGGCGCGCCCGATGCCCTTTCCCGCGCCGGTGACCCAGGCCGCCTTGGGGCGGTCGGTCTCGATCATCCCGATGTCCTCTTGCTGGGGCCGCCCTGGCATTGGCGGCATACATAGTCGATCAACGAGCCATCCCGGCCTTGGAACCGCATTTTCACCCAACGTCCCGCCGCGTCGTACCAGACGTCGGTCTGCAGATCGCCCGTATAGGCATAATGGGTCGCGGCGACGGGCCCACGTTCCGTTTCCACGCGGTCGGGACCGCTCGCCTCAATACGAACTTTGTTGATCTGTCCGGTCAATGTGTTGAGGACTCGATTCTGGCCAAGCACCCCAGCGTTCCAGTGATTTGTAGGGAAAAGAGGGGACGATGTTTCATAGGCGATGTCACCGGCCGCAACGTAGATGCGCTTGCCGATCCGCCGAGCCTGCACTTCCAGAACGGCGCCATCGTCATCGACAGTCGTCCGGATCGCGGACAGGCCGCCATCCGTCCACAATGCTCTGGAATCGTAACGATAACGATAGACGGTGACGCCTAGAAACGTGACCTGGATCTGGAACTGAGCCTCGACGGCGAGCCCCTTATCGTCCTCCTGAAACCGCACCCGGTGAAAGCCGACACGGGTTCCATTGCGATAAACGTCGAAGTGAATCTCGTCTCCGTTATGGATCGCTTGATCGGTGTTGCGGGCATGACGCGCCGTATCGTTCGAAGCCCCGGGCTCCGTAACCGCGACGATGAATAAGGCGGCAAGACCAACGGAAAAAATTATACGCACGTGTCACCTGGGTCCGATCCATTAGTGGTTTGTTCGGCTCAATTAATTGTACGCAGAATGCCCGTGGATGGATCACAACCCTTCTGTAGGCCCCTGAATTCAGCAACCCGGCGCAAAACAATCGCGCCGGATTCAGGCGGGGCGGCCGACGTGTACGTAACGCTCTCCCCTACGTAATGTAACGCTCCATCGCATCCGCATCTCGCTCGACGGAACCTCGTGCATACCCCTTAAGCTTAACTGGCGGAACGTGGACCTCGCCAACAACCGCGTCCTGTTCGTCAAAACGAAGAACGGGGAAGATCGGTCCGTTCGGTTGACCAACCGGGCAAGGGCGATCCTCGAACACCTGGGGCCGCATGACACGGGCCCGGTGTTCACCTATCAGGGCAAGCCCATGTCGGACGTCACGACGTCGTTTGAACGGGCCCGCAAGGTCGCGGGCCTGGAAGACGTTCGCTTTCACGATCTGCGGCATACCTTCGCGTCACGTCTCGTGCAGCAAGGCGTGCCGCTCCACGTGGTGATGCAACTGACCGGGCATAAGTCGTTCGTGATGGTGCAACGCTACGCCCACCTCGCCCCGGAGTTCCAAGAGCGTGCCATCGGGGCATTGAATGATGTGGTCGATGGGTCCGATGAGGGCGCTTCGACCTACTGGCACGTTTTGGGCACAGTCGGCGAAAAATCGAAGACGCGCGGAAAGCGGACAAACAAAAACCCCCTGCAAATACAGGGGGTTAGAATGGTGGAGCCGGACGGAATCGAACCGACGACCTCTACAATGCCATTGTAGCGCTCTCCCAACTGAGCTACGGCCCCACTTGGTCCCACGTAGGCGTTTGCCATTGCAGGAAAACTTGGGATGTTCCGGCGAACCGGGACCCGGAAAATAGGACTGCCGGGGTCCCCGGTCAACCGGGAGGCGGAACATAATGACGGAAGGGTTCCGATGGCAAGGGGAAAAATCACGCTATTTGTTCGAAACGTGATTTTCCCGCGCCGGACGGCCTATTCCTTGACGTCGTCTTCCGACTCGATGTGTTCGCGAACTTCGTCCAGGTCGTCGTCGTCTTCGCCGAGATCCGCCGTATCCTCCATGAGGTCGTCGTCCTCGTCGTCGTCGAGCGAATCGTCCACGTCGTCGTCCACGTCATCACCCAGATCGTCGTCATCGATCTCGGGCAGAACGTCGTCCAGATCGTCCTCGTCATCCTCGGCTGCGGCTTTCGCCTGCTTCGGCTTGGTCTCGGACTGGGCGGCCGGCTTCGGCGCACTGCGCTTCGGTCGGAACGCCTGCATCGGATCGTTCTCCGCGCCGCATGACGGACAAACCGCCGGCGAGCGTTGCATGTCGTAAAATTTATTGCCGCAACCGGTGCAGGTGATCTTGCGGCCCCATTCGGGTTTCGCCACGGGCTGCCTCCCGCTGTTTGAAGTTGTGCCTGAATCCCCCCAAGGGGCGTGATTTCCTTATCGCGTCTTCGTCGTGCCCAATGCCATGAACACCGCCCCCTGTCAAAAGCAAAATGCCCCTAATTTCACATTCCACGGATGATTGGCGGCGGGCGGCCCGATATGCTAGAGAGCCGCGGCGGCGCAGCACCGCCGACCGATCGATTTTTCTTGGGGAGAGCCCGTTTCCGTGAACGCTTCCACCGCCGCTAAAACGCCGCTTCAGGCAGGGGCTTCCGGGCCTCTTTCCGGCACCGTCCGCGTGCCCGGAGACAAGTCCATTTCCCACCGCTCGTTGATGCTGGGCGCCCTGGCCGTGGGCGAAACCCATGTAACCGGCCTGTTGGAGGGCGAGGACGTCCTGGCGACCGCTGCCGCGGTCAACGCCATGGGGGCGCGGGCTGAAAAACTTCCCGACGGCAGCTGGCGGGTGATCGGCGTCGGCGTCGGCGGCCTGAGCGAACCCGAAGGCGTGATCGACATGGGTAACGCCGGGACTGGCGTGCGCCTGATGATGGGCGTGGTCGCTGGCCACGACATGACGGTCACCTTCACCGGCGATGCCTCGCTGTGCCGCCGTCCGATGGGTCGCGTGACCAAGCCGTTGGAGCTGATGGGCGCCCGATTCTCGGGACGCGAGGGTGGCTTGCTGCCGATGACCGTGACCGGCGCCGCCGATCCGCGGCCGGTCGAATACGAATTGCCGGTCGCCTCGGCCCAGGTCAAATCGGCCATTCTGCTGGCCGGTCTGAACGCCCCCGGCGCGACCACGGTGATCGAGCCGCAGCCGACCCGCGACCATACCGAAAACATGCTGCGCTGGTTCGGCGCCGAGGTCTCGGTCGAGGACGGTCCGTCTGGTCGCCGCGTGACCCTGACCGGTCAGCCCGAATTGACCGCCCGCGACGTCGCGGTTCCGGCCGATATCTCGTCCGCCGCTTTCCCGCTGGTCGCCGCTTTGTTGGTGCCGGGCTCGGACGTGACGTTGAAGGCCGTGGGCCTGAACCCGCTGCGCGCCGGTCTGCTGACCTGCCTGCGCGAGATGGGGGCCTCGATCGAAACCGTCGATGCCCGCGAGGAAGCGGGCGAGCCGGTCGCCGACCTGAGGGTCCGGGCCGGTGGGCTGAAGGGAATTACCGTGCCCGCCGAACGCGCGCCCTCGATGATCGACGAATATCCGATCCTGGCCGTCGCCGCGGCCCTGGCCGAGGGCGAAACCCGGATGGTCGGGTTGGAGGAACTGCGGGTCAAGGAAAGCGACCGTCTGGCCGCCGTGGCCCGTGGCTTGGCCGATGCCGGGGTCGAGGTCGAGGAAGGCACCGATTATCTGGTCGTCCAAGGCTTGGCGGGCCGCCGTCCCAAGGGGGGCTGCACGGTCACGGTCGATCTGGATCACCGCATCGCCATGGCCTTTCTGGTTTTGGGGCTGGTTTCGGAAAACCCGGTCAGCATCGACGACGGTGCGGCCATGGCCACCAGCTTCCCGGGCTTCGTCGATATGATGAACGGCCTGGGCGCCGACATTAAGTAAGTAGGGGGATCGCCATGATCATCGCCATAGACGGACCCGCCGCCGCCGGTAAGGGCACCTTGGCCCGGCGTCTGGCCGAGCAATTGGACCTGGCCTATCTGGATACCGGGCTGCTGTACCGCGCCACCGGCAAGCGTGTGCTGGAAGCCGGGGCCGACCCGGAAGACCCCGCCGCCGCCGAGGCCCAGGCCCGGGCCCTGACGCCCGCGGATCTGGACCGCCCCGACCTGCGGGTCGATTCCGTGGCTCAGGCGGCGTCGAAAGTGTCCGCCGTACCGGGCGTCCGCGCCGCCCTGTTGGAGTTCCAACGCAACTTCGCCGCCACCCCGCCGGGGGGCGCCAAGGGCGCCGTTTTGGACGGGCGCGACATCGGCACCGTGGTCTGCCCCGATGCAACCGTGAAATTGTTCGTCACAGCGTCCGACGAAGTACGGGCCGAGCGGCGATACAAAGAGTTGCGGGAAAAGGACCCCGACGTTATATATGCGCGCGTTCTCGAAGAGATGCGCGAGCGGGACGCCCGGGATAGATCCAGGGCCGTCGCGCCGCTGGAGCCGGCCGAAGACGCGACCCTCCTTGATACAAGTGCCATGAACGCCGATGAGGTGTTTGCCAAGGCCCTTGAAATCGTTGGAGAAATTTAGGTCGCCTGGGGACTTCTAAGCCGCTTCCCTCGATCACTTTTGGAACGAAATGCCCGCCCGTCACCGTCGTTATAAGGCGGGGCGCCGCGGGATTTTGTGTTTAACCTAAGACCGCCGGAACCAACCGGCAGGCCAGAAATGTAGCGAAAGGTTCGAAACTCATGGCCAATACCGATGCCGCTATGGCGGCTCCCACCGAAGATTTTGAAGCACTGCTGAGTGAATCCCTCGGCGACGACGAAGGCTTTGAAGGCCGCGTGCTGCGCGGCGTTGTCATTACCGTCGACAACGACTTCGCCATCGTCGACGTGGGCCTCAAGTCCGAAGGCCGCGTGCCGGTTAAGGAATTCATCAGCCCCGGCTCCGACGCCACCCTGAAACCCGGCGACGAAGTCGACGTCTATGTCGAACGTTATGAAGACCGCGACGGCCTGGTTCGCCTGAGCCGCGAAAAAGCCCGCCGCGAAGAAGCCTGGGTCGGCCTGGAACAGGCCTTCGAGAAGGGCGAGCGCGTCAACGGCGTGATCTTCGGCCGCGTCAAGGGCGGCTTCATCGTCGACCTGGACGGCGCCGTCGCCTTCCTGCCCGGCAGCCAAGTCGATATCCGCCCGGTCCGCGACGTTCAGCCGCTGATGGGCGTGCCGCAACCGTTCCAGATCCTGAAAATGGACCCGCAGCGCAACAACATCGTTGTGTCGCGCCGCGCCGTGCTCGAGGAAACCCGCACGGAAGCCCGTTCGGAACTCATCTCCTCGCTGCAGGAAGGTCAGGTCCTGGACGGCGTGGTCAAGAACATCACCGATTACGGCGCGTTCGTCGATCTGGGTGGTGTGGACGGCCTGCTGCACGTTACCGACATCGCCTGGAAGCGCATCAACCACCCGTCCGAAGCGCTGTCGATCGGCGAAACCGTCAAGGTGCAGGTCATCCGCTTCAACCCGGAAACGCAGCGTATCTCGCTCGGCATGAAGCAGCTTGAAGCCGATCCGTGGGAAGGCGTCGCCGCCAAGTACCCGGTGGGCACCAAGTTCACGGGCCGCGTGACGAACATCACCGACTACGGCGCCTTCGTCGAGCTGGAGCCGGGCGTCGAAGGTCTGGTCCACGTGTCCGAAATGTCCTGGACCAAGAAGAACGTCCACCCGGGCAAGATCGTTTCGACCAGCCAGGAAGTGGAAGTCATGATCCTGGACGTCGATCCGGACAAGCGCCGCATCTCGCTGGGCCTGAAGCAGTGCAACGCCAATCCGTGGGAAGATTTCGTTGTCAAATACCCGGTCGGCGCCGAAGTCGAAGGCGAGGTCAAGAACATCACCGAATTCGGTCTGTTCATCGGCCTCGACGGCGAAATCGACGGCATGGCTCACCTGTCCGACCTGTCCTGGGACAAGTCGGGTGAAGAAGCCCTGGCCGAATACAACAAGGGAGACATCGTCAAGGCGAAGGTCCTGGACGTCGACGTCGACAAGGAACGCGTCTCGCTGGGTATCAAGCAGCTTGACGACGATCCGGCCGAAGGCGCTCTGGACGGCCTGAAGAAGGGCTCGGTCGTGACCTGCACGGTCACCCAGACCAACGACGGTGGCGTCGAAGTCATGGTCAACGACGCGGTTCTGGGCTTCATCCGCAAGTCCGATCTGTCGCGTGACCGTTCGGAACAGCGCCCCGACCGCTTCGCCGCCGGCGAAAAGGTCGACGCCAAGATCACCCAGATCGACAAGTCCGGCCGCAAGCTGTCTCTGTCCATCAAGGCCCTTGAGGTCGAGGAAGAGAAGAAGGCCATGGCGGAATACGGTTCGTCCGATTCCGGCGCGTCCCTGGGCGACATCCTGGGTGCTGCCCTGAAGGAAAAGCAGGCGCAGGTCGAAGCGGCCGAGGCCGACGACGACAAGTAAGCCTGTCCCCATAAGGGTGGGTTCGGCTTTGCCGTTGCCCCCCTGCGGGCCACGCATATAAAGTCACCGGGAGCTTCCGTAATGGAGGCTCCCGGTTTTCTTTTGTCTGAACTCCATCTTCAACCGACGGATATCCGCCTTGCCATGAGCCTAGACGCCGACATCATTTTCGACCGCCGCCGCCTGAAACGGCATCTGACCGTTTGGCGTTTGATCGCCCTCGCGGCCCTGGCCGTGGTCGTGGTCATCGGGGCCGGGCGCCTGGGCGGCCGGGACCTGTTGGGTGGCGAGTATGTCGCGCGCCTGACCATCGACGGCATCATCCTGGACGAAGACGACCGCATCCGCCGGCTCAAGGCCCTGGCCAAGAAAGACGACGTCAAAGGCGTGATCCTGCGGGTCAATTCGCCGGGCGGCACCTTCGTCGGCGGCGAGGCCCTGTTCGACGTGCTGCGCGATCTGGCCAAGGTCAAACCGACCGTGGCGGTCATGGGCGGGATGGCGACCTCGGCCGGATACATGGTGGCGATCGCCGCCGATCATGTGCTCGCCCGGCGCGGCACGATGACCGGATCGATCGGCGTGATCCTGCAGACCGCCGACGTGACCGAGCTGTTGGGTAAGCTCGGCATCAAGCCGGAAGTGTTCAAAAGCGGGCCCCTGAAGGCCCAGCCCAATCCGTTTGAACCGTTGAGCGACGTCGCCCGCAAGGCGACCCAGGACATGTTGATGAATCTGTATGGTCAGTTCGTCGACATGGTTGTCGAGCGCCGAGGCATGGCGCGGGACAAGGTTTTGGCCTTGGCCGACGGGCGCGTGTTCTCGGGCATGGCGGCCAAGGACAACGGTTTGATCGACGGCCTGGGCGACGAGGAAACGGCGCGCGACTGGCTGCATACGGCCCAAGGATTGCCGCGCGACCTGCCCGTGCGCGACCTGCAGCTGACGGACGCGCCCTTGCC
>CAXGUG010000051.1:0-27267 GCA_964012715.1 uncultured Rhodospirillaceae bacterium
TGGGCTGGGAAGTCTGGTGCGACGGCATGGAGGTGACGCAGTTCACCTATTTCCAACAGGTCGGCGGCTACGAATGCGATCCGGTCCCGGTGGAAATTACTTATGGCCTGGAGCGTCTGGCGATGTACGTCCAGGGCGTCGAAAACGTCTACGACCTGGATTGGGACGGCATCCCCAAGGACAAAGGCGGCAAGACCTACGGCGACGTGTTCCTGCAGGCCGAGCGGGAATTTTCCGCCCATAACTTTGAATATGCCTCGACCGACATGCTGCGCCGCCATTTCGAAGACGCCGAAAAGGAATGCGCGCAATTGCTGGACAAGGGCCTGGCGCTGCCGGCCTATGACTACTGTCTGAAGGCGTCGCACCTGTTCAACCTGTTGGACGCGCGCGGCGTCATCAGCGTGACCGAACGGCAGGCTTTCATCCTGCGGGTCCGCGATTTGGCCAAAGGGTCGGCGACGGCTTGGATGAAGTCGCAAGGGGTTGAGGTCGAATAATGCCCGAGCTTCTTCTTGAATTGCTGTCCGAGGAAATTCCCGCCCGCATGCAGGCGCGTGCGGCAGATGATCTGAAACGCCTGGTCGGCGAGGGGCTCAAGGCCGCGGGCCTGACCTTCACCAATGCCCAGACCTTCGTCACGCCCCGGCGGCTGACGCTTGTGGTCTATGGCCTGCCCGCCAAGCAGGCCGATATTTCCGAGGAACGCCGCGGCCCCCGCGCCGACGCGCCGGAACAGGCCAAACAGGGCTTCATGAAGTCCCTGCCCAAGGATACCGAGATCGAACAGCGCGACACGGAGAAGGGCACCTTCCTGTTCGCCAAGGTCGAACAGGCCGGCGAGAAATCGCGCCTGATCCTTCCCAAGATCATCCAGACCGCGATGCAGAACCTGCCCTGGCCTAAGTCCATGCGCTGGGGCACGGGCAAGGCGCGCTGGGTTCGGCCGCTGCATTCGATCCTGGCCGTGTTCGATCAGGAAGGTCTGCCGGTGCAGTTCGCCGGGGTCGAAGCCGGGGTGACCACGCGCGGCCATGCCTTCATGGCCCCGGGCACCATTGAGGTCGCCGATTTCGCCGACTACGAAAAGTCGATGAAGGCCGCCAAGGTCATTATCGATCCCGCCGTCCGTAAGGAAATCATCGCCGCCGACGCCGCCAAAATGTGCAAGGGTGCCGGCGTGGTAATGAAGGACGATCCGGCCCTGTTGGACGAGGTCGCGGGCCTGGTCGAATGGCCGGTCGTGCTGATAGGCGAGATCGATGCCGAATTCATGGATGTGCCGCCGGAAGTTCTGATCACCTCGATGCGGAAGCATCAGAAATATTTCGCGACCGAAGACGCCAAGGGAAATTTGGCGCCCAAGTTCATCGTCGTCGCCAACCGCGAGACGACCGACGGTGGGCGCCAGGTGGTTGCCGGGAACGAACGTGTTCTGCGGGCCCGTCTGGCCGACGCCAAATTCTTCTGGGACCTGGATCGCAAGACGCCGCTGTCTTCCAAGGCGCCGCAGCTCAAGGAACGGGTGTTCCATGCCAAGCTCGGCACCCTGGACGAAAAGGTCGACCGCATGCAGGCCCTGGCCGCCGAACTGTCGGAAAAGGTGCCGGGTGCCGACCGGGACAAGGTGCGTTCCGCCGCGCGTCTGGCCAAGGCGGACCTGTCGACCGGCATGGTCGGCGAGTTCCCGGACCTGCAGGGCATCATGGGGGCCTATTACGCCCGCCACGACGGTGAAAGCGACGCCGTCGCCACGGCCATCGCCGAGCACTATTCGCCACTGGGCCCGTCCGACGCCTGCCCGTCGAAGCCGGAAAGCGTCTGCGTCTCCCTGGCCGACAAGATCGACAGCCTGGTCGGGTTCTGGTCGATTGACGAAAAGCCGACCGGGTCCAAGGATCCCTATGCCTTGCGCCGTGCCGCCCTGGGTGTGATCCGCCTGGTCATCGAAAACAAGTTGCGCCTGCCGCTGCTCGAAGCCTTCGCCCAGTCGCAAGGGCTGTACGGCAAGGGCGAGGCCGTGGGGCCGGACCTGCTGTCGTTTTTCGCCGACCGGCTGAAGGTGCACCTGCGCGAACAGGGCGTGAAGCACGACCATATCGATGCCGTGTTCGCCCTGGGCAACGAAGACGACCTGGTCCGTCTGTTGGCGCGGGTCGAGGCCCTGGCCGCATTCCTGGGCACGGACGACGGCGGCAACCTGCTGACCGCTTATCGCCGCGCCGCCAACATTCTGAAGATCGAAGAAAAGAAAGACGGCGTTTCCTATGCCGCGCAGCCGGACGACACCATGCTGGTCGACGACGCCGAACGGGACCTGTTCAGCGCGCTGGAAGAGGCCATGCCGGTGATCGCCGGAAAGGTCGCGGCCGAGGACTTCACCGCCGCCATGACCGCGCTGGCGGGGCTGCGCGCACCCGTCGATGCGTTCTTCGACAAGGTCACCGTCAACGCGGACGACGCCAAGCTTCGCGAAAATCGTTTGAAACTGCTCTCCATGATCCGGACGGCGCTGGAAGGCGTCGCCGACTTCTCGAGGATCGAGGGATAACACCGCAAAAGGGATCGACTGATCATGACGAAATGGGTCTACAGCTTCGGCAACGGCGCCGCCGAGGGCGATGCCGGGATGAAGGAACTTCTGGGCGGTAAAGGGGCGAACCTGGCCGAGATGGCCGGTTTGGGCCTGCCGGTGCCGCCTGGGTTTACCATCACGACCGAGGTCTGCACCTATTATTACGACCATGAAAAGTCCTATCCGGCCGACCTGAAGGATTCCGTCGCCAAGGCGCTGGGCCAGGTCGAAACGACCCTGGGCCGCAAGTTCGGCTCGACCGACAAGCCGCTGCTGGTTTCCGTGCGCTCCGGCGCGCGGGCATCCATGCCGGGGATGATGGACACGATCCTGAACCTGGGTCTGAACGACGAGACGGTCGAAGCCCTGGCCAAGGAAAGCGGCGACGCCCGTTTCGCCTATGACAGCTATCGCCGCTTTATCCAGATGTTCTCGGACGTCGTTCTGGGCGTCGAGCATCACAATTTCGAAGACGTCCTGGAAGACCACAAGAACCGCCTGGGCAAGTCCCTGGATACGGACCTGACCGGCGACGATTGGAAAGCGGTGGTTGCCGATTTCAAAGCACTGGTGAAGGACGAACTGGGCGAAGAATTCCCGCAGGACCCGCAGGCCCAACTTTGGGGTGCCATCGGCGCGGTGTTCGGCAGCTGGATGAACGCCCGCGCCATCACCTATCGCCGCCTCAACGACATTCCGGCGGCTTGGGGTACGGCGGTCAACGTCCAGGCCATGGTGTTCGGCAACATGGGTGACGACTGCGCCACCGGCGTGTGCTTCACCCGTAACCCGTCGACCGGTGACAATCACTTCTATGGCGAATTCCTGGTCAATGCTCAGGGCGAAGACGTGGTCGCGGGCATCCGCACGCCGCAGCCGCTGACCGAGTACGAGCGTGAAAGCCAGGAATCGAACCTGCCGTCCCTGGAAACGGTGATGCCGAAGGTGTTCGGCGAGCTGGTGGCCGTCCGCGACAAGCTGGAACGCCACTACAAGGACATGCAGGACATGGAGTTCACCATCGAGCGCTCCAAGTTGTGGATGCTGCAGACCCGTTCCGGCAAGCGCACGGCCAAGGCCGCGCTGAAGATCGCCGTCGATATGGTCGCCGAAAAACTGATCACCACGGAAGAAGCCGTGGGCCGCGTCGATCCGGCGCAGCTCGACCAGCTTCTGCACCCGACCCTGGACGCCAAGGCCGAAAAGACCGTCATCGGTCGCGGCCTGCCCGCGTCGCCGGGTGCGGCCACGGGCAAGATCGTGTTCTCGGCCGAGGACGCGGAAGCCTGGGTCGAAAACGGTGAGAAGGTGATCCTGTGCCGGACTGAAACCTCGCCCGAGGACATCACCGGCATGCACGTGTCCGAAGGCATCCTGACCACCCGTGGCGGCATGACCAGCCACGCGGCGGTGGTTGCCCGCGGCATGGGCACGCCCTGCGTTTCCGGTGCTGGTGAGTTGCGCGTCGACTACAAGACCAAGACGCTGCACGCCCATGGCCAGACCCTGAACGAAGGCGCGATCATCACTCTGGACGGCTCGACCGGCGAAATCATGCTGGGCGAAGTGCCGATGATTCAGCCGGAACTGACCGGCGATTTCGGCGAGCTGATGGCCTGGGTCGATGAGGTCAAGGTGATCGGCGTGCGCGCTAACGCCGAAACCCCGTTGGATGCCCTGACCGCCAAGAAGTTCGGCGCCGAAGGCATCGGCCTGTCGCGGACCGAGCATATGTTCTTCGACCCGCAGCGCATCATTCACATGCGCCAGATGATCCTGGCCCGTGACGAAGGCGAGCGCCGCAAGGCCTTGGACAAGCTGCTGCCGCATCAGCGTCAGGATTTCCTGGAGCTGTTCCACATCATGGACGGCCTGCCGATCACCATCCGTCTGCTCGATCCGCCGTTGAACGAGTTCCTGCCCCATACGGACGAGGAACTGGCCGAAGTCGCCGAAGCGGCGGGTGTGACCGTCGACGACGTGCGCGTGCGCCGGGCCGAGCTGGATGAATCCAACCCCATGTTGGGGCATCGCGGCTGCCGTCTGGCGATCGCCTATCCGGAAATCTGCGAAATGCAGGCTCGCGCCATCTTCGAAGCCCAGGCCGAGATCATGAAGGAAGGCAAAAAGGCTTTCCCCGAAGTGATGGTGCCGCTGGTGTCCTTGAAGAAGGAACTGCAGGTTCAGAAGGAAATCATCGACCGCGTCGCCAAGCAGGTGATGGAAGAGCAGGGGATCGAGCTGCCCTATATGGTCGGCACGATGATCGAATTGCCGCGCGCTTGCATGATCGCCGATCAGATCGCGGAAGAAGCGGAATTCTTCTCGTTCGGGACCAACGACCTGACGCAGACGACCTATGGCTTCTCGCGCGACGACGCGGGCACCTTCCTGGACATCTACCTGCGCCAGGGCGTGCTGGAACAGGATCCGTTCGTGTCCATCGACCAGGAAGGCGTGGGCGAGCTGGTTCAGATCGGTGTCGAGCGCGGCCGCAAGACCCGCCCCAATATCAAGCTGGGCATCTGCGGCGAACACGGCGGCGATCCGGCTTCGGTCGCGTTCTGCCACCGGGTTGGTTTGACCTATGTGTCCTGCTCGCCGTACCGGGTGCCGATCGCGCGCCTGGCTGCCGCGCAGGCGGCCCTGGCCGACAAGAAGTAAGCGTTCGGTCTACGAGCTTTGTTGAAAGCGCCGGCGGGGAAATGCTCCGCCGGCGTTTTTATTTGCCCTGATCTTTTGGGCGCAGGCCGTAGGTCGCCGCGATCTTATGGACAGCGGCGACGTCCGCTTTGTGGGCTTTGCGATAGGCCGCTTGGGCGCGGCGTATGGCGCGCAAGTGATCGGTGATCACGACCGGGGTCAGGCGTCGGCCGAAACCTGGGGCATCGGAACTGTCCGCGATCCGTTTCAGCATCCGCTGGCCAAGCGACGGCTGGAAGTGGCTGGCGTCGCCGAAGTTGCGGGGCGGCGGGCTTAGGTTCTCGGTCGTCTCGGGGAAATATCCGGCGAAATCCCAACAGTGAACTTCGGCGACGGCGCAGGCGGCGGTCAGGCCGCGTTTCCAATTTTCGAACATCGACCAAAGGCCGGCTTCGGCGATGGCTTCCAATTGGACGGCATGGATCGCCGGGACGACCACGGTCAGCTCGATGCCCGCGGCGCGCAGGTCCTTGAACAGCGGCGGCAGCTCCGCGAGCTTCGCCTGCGTGCCGGGAAAGTCGCGATAGGCCCCGCCGGGAGACAGGAACGAAGCAACCGGCGTGATCATCCCACCGTTTTTGTCGCGTGGCTCGAACGGGCGGAACCCGTCCGATCGGTAGCGGTTCGGTTTGCCGCGCAGGGAATCGCGCAGGGTGTTGCGGCTGCGCTTCAATGCGGCATAGGAGAACACGGTGCGCGGCACCGACCGCCATAATCCCCAGGGCCCCAGAACCTCGTCGTAGAACCCAGCCCGTTGGCTGCGGGCGTCATTGAACGAGACGAAGTCCAGGCACAGGATCAGGCGGTGGGCGGTGGTCGCCGTGGCGACATGGCGGGACAGGGCGGCCAGCTCGTCGGCCAGGGCGCCGGGCACCGACAGGTTATAGACTTTCCGTCCGGGGGCGTCCTTGGGGTCTAGGCCATGCAGACAGCGCGAAGTGCCCAGGATGATCGTCTCCGGTCGGCGGACGACGGCCTGCAGCGGCTTGGTCAGCCGGTCCGAGCCCAAGGATTTTCGGGTGTTCAGGCGCTCGACCTGCGGCGTGCCGAAAATGTCGAACGGGTCGATCAGCAGGTTCAACCCGCCGCCGAGAACGGTCAGGGCCAGAATTCCGAGGATCAGTTGCTTCACATAGGTCATGTCAGAACCGGAAATACAGGAATTCGCTGATTTCGTTCATGTTGAACAGAGCCGCCACGGCGACACAGGCCAGGGCGACGGCCCATTTGCCCGACGGGCGCCATTTTACGGCCAAGCGCGCCAAGGTGTGATCGGGCAAGGGGCGCTCGGGCGGCAACGTCGGTTGATGCAGGCGGAACAACTGCGCCGTGTTGGGGGCCAGCCAAACGAAGGCCAGCAACAGGGCGAACTGCCGATAGGCCTCGGCCCATTTGATCTCGGCCAGTTCCGGGGGCAGGGCGGTGCCCCCAAGGCCCGCCATGCCACTCAGGACCAATCCGGCCCCGGCCATGCTTTCAGCGCGGAACAGCACCCAGGCGACGATCACCGCGAGCAGGGTCAGCACCCGCCCGGCCCATCGTGCGGTCGGGGTGTCGGCGGCGGGGCCGCGCTGGCCGCGCCACAGGTTGTTGATGACCAGATAAAGGCCGTGCAACGCCCCCCAGGCGACGAAGGTCCATCCAGCGCCATGCCACAGCCCGCCCAGTACCATGGTCGCCAGCAGGTTGCTATAGCGCCGCACCGGGCCGCGCCGGTTGCCGCCCAGCGGGATGTAAAGGTAATCCCGCAGGAACCGCGACAGGGTCATGTGCCAGCGGTGCCAGAAATCGATGATGCTGACGGCCTTATAGGGCGAATAGAAATTGACCGGTAGGCGGATGCCGAACATCAGGGCCAACCCCGTCGCCATGTCCGTGTAGCCGGAAAAATCGAAATAGAGCTGGAAGGTATAGGCCAGCGCCCCGCCCCAGCCGTCGATCAGGCCGATGGGGGCACCTACCTCGGCGGCGCTGAACACCGGCGTGGCGAAGGCCGCCATGCCGTCGGCGATGATGATTTTCTTGAACAGGCCGACGAAGAACACCGACAGCCCCATCCCCAGATCGTCCCACGAAAAGCGGAACCGCCCGACGTCGTTGAACTGCGGCATCATTTCCTTGTGATGGACGATCGGTCCCGCGATCAATTGCGGAAAGAAGGTGACGAACAGGCAATATTCGAGAAAGCCGTGCGGGGCGACGCGGGCGTGGCGCATGTCGACCAGATAGGTGATCTGCTGAAACGTGAAAAAGGAGATGGCTAGGGGCAGGATAATGTCCGGCATCTGCCAGCCCAGCCCGAACAGGTCTGACAGGTTGCGCGCGAAGAACCCGGCGTATTTGAAATAGCCCAAAAGCCCCAGGTTGAAGGCGATCCCAACCCACATCCAGGCGACGACCCGACCAAGTTGCATCAATCGCCCGAAGCCGTAGTTGACGGCGATCGACAGGGCGATCAGGGCCAGGAACTTGGGATTCCACCAGCCGTAAAAGAACAGCGAGGCGAAAACGAGAAAGGCGAGCAAGGGCGTGCGGCTGCCGCGCCGGGCCAGAAAATAGAAACCGGTCAGGACGACCGGCAGGAACAGCAGAACGAATTCGTATGAATTGAACAGCATCGCCCGGCGCGCCGATGCTTAGCTGGCGGCGGTGCGCGGGCGGGCGACGACCCAGCGCATGGTCTGGGGCCGGAATTCGCACATCGCCAACCAACGGTCCAGATTGTCGCGCCCGCGCAGGATTTCATATCGGTTGGGGTCGCGCGCACCCTCGCTGATGATCTCGACGTCGTGTGTTTTCGACAGCACGGCGGCCAGGTCTTCGGTCACCGGCTTGCCGATGAAGTCGTGACATTCGATCAGGAAATGGGCCTGCGCTCCTGTGGCGGCGGTCTCGGGCGTGATCAACTCGACCTCGTAGCCTTCGCAGTCGCAGATCACGAGGCTCCGGGGGAATTCTTCCAGCAGCGCCTTGAAGCCATCGGTATCCACGGCCCCCCGGCATTCGATCTTGTCGGCGACGCCGTTGCGTTCGCCATTGCGGCGCGTTGCGTCCAGGGCCGCCGGGTCGATGTCGATGGCGACGACGCGCGGCGTGTTCAAAAGCATGGCCGCGCCGATGCTGTAATAGCCTTCGGCCGAGCCGATGTTGATGGCGGCGTCGAACGGAGTGTCGCGCAGGGCGTTCATGCAGTCGGCGATTTCCTGTTCGTAGCAACCGAGCAGCTTCGGCGTGACCGAGCCGTCGCCCCATGAGACCTGAGGGTCGATCTTCATTCCCTTGAACGGCCCGTCGGCGACGATCCCGCCGGTCGCGGTGACGACGTCCTGTTCGATCACGGCGATGCGTTCCAAGGCCGCGACGCGCAGAATGTCGGCGGCGTATTTGCGGGCCTTCCGGTCGGCCTTGGCCTCGGCGCTCGCATACTTGACCCAATTGCGGAACAAGCGACGGGCGGCGATCAGGACAAACCGACTGAACATGGGCGGACCTTTATGGGAATGCGGCATAGGATGGCCGGAACCTTACGCATTTTCAGCCGGATAGGGAACTGCGTTGAACGCACATGGCCCGGCTGTAAAGCCTATAAGACTTCGATCTTGCGCCCGACTGCGGGGCAGGCGCAAAAATGGTGTAAGGTCGGCAGCCGAAGCAGAGGAGCATTCGCCGGTGAAACTGACGTTCTTGGGTGCCACGGGCACGGTCACGGGGTCGAAGTATCTGGTCGAGGCCGCGGGCGCGAAAATTCTCGTTGATTGCGGCCTGTTCCAGGGGTTGAAGGATTTGCGCCGGCGCAACTGGGCGCCGCTGCCGGTCGATCCGACCAGTATCGACGCGGTGATCCTGACCCATGCCCATCTGGACCATAGCGGCTACATTCCGCTGTTGGTGCGGAATGGTTTCAAGGGGCAGATTTTCTGTTCGCGGGCGACCCAGGACCTATGCGGTATTCTTCTGCCGGACAGCGGATACCTGCAGGAGGCAGATGCTGAGCGGGCGAACCGTTATTCCTATTCCAAGCATAAGCCGGCGCAGCCGCTTTATACCCAGTCCGACGCGGAACGATCCTTGCGGTCGTTCAAGGCCGTATCCTTCGGTGAGGAACATCGTCTGGCAGACGGTGTGACCTTCAGCATGGCGCGCTCGGGTCATATCCTGGGCTCGGCCTTCATCACGATTTCCGACGGAGCGACCAAGCTGGTGTTCTCGGGCGACCTGGGCCGGGCGGACGACCCGGTGATGAAGACCCCAGCGGAAATTCAGGATGCCGACTATCTGGTGGTCGAATCGACCTATGGCGACCGCCTGCACCGAGATTCGGACCCCGAGGCTAAATTGGGCCGCATCATCCGCGAAACCGCGGCGCGCGGCGGTACGGTGGTGATCCCGGCTTTCGCCGTCGGGCGGACGCAAAGCATCCTCTATCACATCTTTCAATTACAGCAGACTGGGGCAATTCCGGACCTGCCCGTGTTCCTCGACAGCCCCATGGCGATCAACGTCACCAAGCTGATGCAGCGTCACCAGGCAGACCACCGGCTGGACCCCAGCCTGTGCGCGGCGGTCTGTAACGCGGCGCGCTATGTGACGACGCCGGAGGAATCGCGCTCGCTGGACGACGGGCCGGGCGTGCCGCAGGTCATCATTTCGGCCAGCGGCATGGCCACGGGCGGGCGGGTTCTGCATCACCTGAAGCATTTCGTCGGTGACCCCCGCAATACCATCCTGTTCACCGGCTTTCAGGCGGCGGGGACGCGCGGCTCGCGCCTGGTCCATGGCGAGGACGAGATCAAGATCCATGGTCATATGTGGCCGGTCCGCGCGCAGGTCGACATCCTGCACAACATGTCCGCCCACGCCGACTACAACGAAACCCTGGATTGGCTCGGCCATTTCAAGGCACCGCCGAAGCGGACCTTCGTCACCCATGGCGAGCCAGAAGCGGCATCGTCCCTGCGGATGAAGATCGAGGATCGCCTGGGCTGGGACGTCATTGTGCCCGAGTACCTGGACGAGGTCGATCTGGGCGCCTGACCGCATCCGGATGGCTTTGCCCGGATGAATGCGGTCAAAGGTCCGTAACCGGGCGGTAAACCGGTTGTCATTTCAGACTTTTATAACGGGTGCCGTATGCAACCTGCGGCGGTACCGGCATGGCGCCCCGCATAACGAGGGCATCCCATGCACCAAGACGTCTACCGCGTGTTGTTTGTCGGGCGCGAAAACGCAGCCCGATCCTTGATGGCCGAAGCGCTGTTGCGTGACCTGTCGGGCGGCCGTTTCGAAGCCTTCAGCGCCGGGGTCGACCCGGCAGGTGCGATCGATCCTTTGGCCGTCCGAACCTTGGAGTTGGCGCAAATTCCGACCGATGGCCTGAGGGTCAAGCAGATCGGCGAGTATCTGAACGGCGGGGGTATGAACATCGATTTCGTTATCGTCGTATCCGACCGTGTCGGCGCGGACGATCTGCCGCCCTTTCCGGGTAACCCGATGGTCGTGAATTGGGGAACGGACGATCCTCGTGCCGCCGATGGGACTGAACCGGAACGCCAGGTGGTCTATGGCCGGGCCCTGCGACAGCTTCGCAACCGGATCGAGGTCTTCGCCAATCTATCGATCGAACGATTGGACCGGCTGGTGCTGCAGGCCAAGCTGGATGTCCTGGGTGACGTTCGCCCCCGGGATTGAGGGGAAGATTTTGAAATATTTTGCGTGACACATTGTCTCGGTTTTTGTTCACTGTGAGTCAGCCCGAAAAACAGGGGGGACCACAGTGGACGATAAGCCGGAAACCAATTCAGCCATTCAAAAGGCGGTCTCTATTCTGGAATTGGTGACCCAGGAAATTCGTCCCCTCGGGATCGTCGATATCTCCCGCGACCTGGACCTGCCCCGCCAGACCATCCATCGGGTCATCCGTCAGTTGGAAGATTTGAACCTGCTCCGCAAGGAGCCGGGCACCGACCGCTACACCACCGGGGCGCGGCTGCGGGCTTTGGCGCTGAACACGATTTCGTCGTCCCATTCGACCCGGGCCAGCCACGCCATCCTGCAGACCCTGGTCGACGAGGTGAAGGAAACCTGTAACGTCGGCATGCTGGACGGGCATGAAATCATCTACATCGACCGTGTGGAATGTGATTGGCCGCTTCGCGTGCAGTTGAAGGCAGGAAGCCACGTTCCGGCCCATTGCACGGCCATCGGTAAGCTGTTGCTGGCTTATCAGCCGAAGGAAATCCGCGACCGGGTGCTGCGCGCGGCCCCATTGCAGAAGTTCACCAAATACACCCTGACCGATCCGGATCAGCTCGAGGCAAATCTGGAGCAGGTCGCGGCCCAGGGCTATTCGATCAACAATCAGGAAGACGCGATCGGCCTGATCGCCCTGGCGGTGCCCGTGCGCGACCCCCAGGGCGAGGTCATCGCCGGGCTGGCCGTGCACGCCCCTGAACCCCGCTTTCCCATCGCCAAGGCCGTTGAATTGTTGGACACATTCCGCGATGCCGCCGACCGGATCGGTCGGTCGATGTTCGAGGGTGATCAATAAATCGTGACCTGATGTCACGATTTTTCATTGACACTGTTCTCTCCTAACGCAATCCTGATGTCAGTTGGTCATCCAAGGGCGGATGTCGATTGCGGCCGTGCCGGCAACAAGACACCGATGAACCTTGCCCGGCGGCGGTCGTTCACCTTTCACCTGACAGGGAGAGCGTAATGCTGCACAAATTCCTCAAGAGCATGACCGTGGCGGGCGCTGTCGCCGCCGCCGCGGTTACGGCGGGATCGCCGAGCAAGGCCCTTGCGACCGATACCATCAACTTCGGCACCCAACCGGCGACCATGCCGATCTACATCGCCAAGGCGATGGGGCTGTTGGACGCGGTCGAGAAAAAGCACGACGTCAAAATCGAATTCAAAGTGTTCTCGTATGGCGCGCCAGAAAACCAGGCGTTGGCCGCGGGCGAAATCCAGATCGCTTCGGCGGGCATGGGCCCGGCTATCGTCGCCGCCGCACGACTGCCTGCGAAGCTGTTGGCCATTTCGATCCTGGAGCAGGCCGCGATCATCGTTCCCGCCGACTCGCCGATCAAATCCGTCGCCGAGCTGAAGGGCAAGCGGATCGCCTTCCCGGGCAAGGGCTCGCAGCAATATCCGCTGCTGGTCAAGGCCTTGGCCGACGCCGGGCTGAAGGTCGGCGACGTCGAACTGTTCAAGACGAAGGGCTCGGACGTGCCGACGCTGCTGGCCAACAAAAGCGTCGACGCCGGCATCACCTGGGACCCGCATGTTTCCAACGCCCTGGCGTCGGGTCATTCCAAGGTTCTGCTGAAGGCCGAGAAAATCCTGCCGATCAAAGCCGGTCACTACATCGGCAACGGCGTCTATGCGCGTGAGGACTTCATCGCCGCCAAGCCGGCCCTGGTTCAGGACCTGATCTCGTCCATCGTCAAGGCCGTGGACTTCATCCTCAAGAACGAAGACCAGGCGATCAAGATGTGGGCCGAACAGATCAAGTTCCCGGAGAAGGTGATCTCGTTCGCCCTCAAGGAAAAGATCTCGGTCTACAACCTGGACGTGGCGCCCGAGGCGTCGACGGTCGAGGCCTATACCAAGTTCCTCAAGGACGCGGGCATCCTCAAGCCTGAGGACAATCCGAAATTCGATCCGAGCTTCGCCAAAAAAGCCCTGGCCGAATTCAAATAAGATCGCGACCGGCGGCGGGGCGGTTTACCGCTTCCGTCGCCGGGCCGCCGAACGCAGAAATTTCCTGTTCCAAAGCGAGGAACCGTCGTGAAACTTCCGGCAAAGACCGCCGCTTCCGTTCTGCCATACCTCTGGGCCGCGATGTTCATCATCGTCGTCTGGCAGTTGGCCGTTATCTTCACCAACGCTCATGTCGCCCTGCTGCCGCCGCCGGCGCTGGCCGCCAAGACCTTCGCTGAAATGGTGATGAGCGGCGCCCTTTTCGTTCACGCCGGGGCCAGCCTGGGGCGTGTCGTCGCGGCCTGGTTGATCTCTGCCTGCATCGCGGTGCCTCTGGGCTTGGCCATGGGGCGCTCGCGCCGGCTCGAGCGCTTGGTCGATCCCGTGATCGAGCTGTTCCGACCGATCTCGCCGTTGGCCTGGATCCCGCTTGCCATCCTGTGGTTCGGGATCGGCGAAAGCGGCAAGATCTTCATCATCTTCATCGCCACCTTCTTTCCCATCCTGTTGAACACCGTTTCCGGGGTGAAGGGGGTGGACCCGGTCTTGATCCGCGCCGGACAGGTGTTGGGCTGCGAGACCGACCGCGCCTTGTTCTCGCGGGTTATTCTGCCGGCCGCCATGCCGACGATCATCGTCGGCCTGCGCATTTCCTTCGGCACCGGTTGGGCGGCGATTATCGCGGCCGAACTGGTTGCGGCCCAGGTCGGCCTTGGTTACCTGATCGCCGACGGGATGGAGGTTCTGCGCTCCGACATGGTTCTGGTCGGTATGGTCGCCATTGGCATTCTGGGGGTCTTGATCGATTCGGTCTTCCGAATTTTGAACGAACGCTTTTCGTGGGGAGGCCGCTGAGATGTCCGATCAAACCAAAACCAGCGGCGGCACCAAGGGGATTTCGATCCGCGAGGTTTCCGTCACCTTCCATCCCGAAAATTCCGATCCGGTCGAAGCCCTTCGCCCGACCAGCCTGGAGTTCGAAGCGGGAGAGTTCATCGCCCTGGTCGGCCCCTCGGGCTGCGGCAAGTCGACCCTGCTGAACGTCCTGGCCGGTTTCATCAAGCCGTCGGCCGGGCAGGCTCTGGTCGGCGGCCAGCCGATCACCAAGCCGGACATCGACCACGGCATGGTGTTTCAGGACTACGCCCTATTCCCCTGGTTGAACGTTATCGACAACGTTGCCTTTGGTTTGGAACGGCAGGGCATGGGCCGGGATGAACGCTATGCCCGGGCCCGTGAATACCTGGACATGGTCGGGTTGAAGGATTTCGCCGAAAAGCGGGTGACGGAACTGTCGGGGGGGATGAAACAACGCGTCGCCATCGCCCGCGTGTTCGCGACCGACCCGTCGATCATCCTGATGGACGAACCCTTCGGGGCGCTGGATGCGCTGACCCGTCGGTTCCTGCAGCATCAGTTGCTGGAAATCTGGCAACGCAACCGCAAGACCGTGGTGTTCGTGACCCATTCGGTGCAGGAAGCGGTCTATCTGGCCAGCCGGGTGATCGTCATGACGGCCCGTCCGGGCCGGGTCAAGCTGGATCAGGAAATCGACCTGCCGCACCCGCGCGATTTTTCGACCGAGCCGTTCCGTCGACTGGAAAAAATCATCTACGACCAGTTGGACGAGGAATTGGCCAAGACTTTCAAGCTCGAAGGCGGCGGAGGGATGTTCCATGACTGAGGCTCTTTCGACATCCGATGCCGACATCGGCGGGCAGGCGACGGCGGCGGTCGAGGGTTTCCTCGCCCGTGTCGATCAGACCGAGCCGACCTTGCGGGCTTTCCGCCAGATCGACGCAAACCGCCTGCGGTCCGAGGCCGCGGCGCTGGATACCGTGCCCGCCCATCGGCGGGGACCGCTTTACGGCATGCTGGTCGCGGTCAAGGAAGTGTTCGATGTCGCCGGATATGAATGCGGTTGGGGAACGCCGATCCATGATGGGCGACAGCCGTTTTCGGACGCCTGGGCGGTTGCGCGGCTGCGCGACGCAGGGGCGTTGATCGCCGGAATCACCGTGTCCTCGGAATACGCGATGTCACGCGTGGGACCAACCTCCAACCCCTTCGATGCGGCGCGCAGTCCCGGCGCTTCGTCCCAGGGGTCTGCTGCCGCCGTCGGCGCCGGATTGGCGCCGGCGGCGTTAGGCACGCAAACCATCGGATCGATCATTCGTCCAGCGGCCTATTGCGGCTGTATCGGCGCCAAGCCGACCTGGGGCGCCATTCCGGCGACGGGGGCGATGGTTCTGTCGGAACTGTTGGATCATGTCGGCTTCATGGCCGCCGACCCGGATACGGCGGCGGCGGTTCTGGATGCCTTGATGCCGATGGCAGATGGCGACGGCGATGCGCTGGCGGCGCAATGCGGCGTTCTGTTGCCGTGGTATGCGGAGGGGATGATGCCCGAGGTGTCGGGCGCCTTGACCCTGGCGGCCCGGAAACTGACGGACGCGGGGCTCGACGTTCGTGACGACGTCTTGCCGCAATGGATCGCCGATCGCGAGGCCGAGGTCCTGGACCGGCTGCTGTCTCATGACATGGCGGCGCACCACGGCGGCGACTACGACCGGCACGGCGAGATGATGAGCGAACGCGTGCGGAGCTATATCGAACGGGGCCGCCGGGTTTCGGCGGCGGAATACGACGCAGCGATGAAGCAACGGTCCGAGATGGCCGACGCCCTGGACGAGTGGATCGGTGATCGGGTTCTGTTGATGCCGGCGACGGTGGGGCTTGCCCCTCTGTTGGTCGATGGAACCGGCCCGCGCGAGCCGCAGCGATTGTGGAGCCTGACGGGCCAACCGGCGATGACCGTTCCGGTCAATCGGGTGCAGGGGCTTCCGGTCGGGGTGCAGGTCGTCGCCCGGCGGGGTGCCGATCGGCGCGTCTTAGCCGTCGTCCGGAGCTTGTACGAGGCGACGCGCTCCAAGTCCTAACGCCGAACCACGAAGGTGAAGTCGGGCAGGGGGGCGTCGTCGGTCATGACGGTATCGGCAGAAAGTTCGCGGCGGCAGAAATCAAGGAATTCCCCGCCATCGACATAGTACAGGCCCTGATAACGTTCGGTTGCGTCGCCCCGCAACAGGTTGAAGGCCAAGGCCTTGCCGGTGCGGGTCCACAGCCCGCGCAGGCTTTCCTTGATGTAGTCGGCCCAGTCCTCGGGGTCGGCCCCCAGGTGCATGTTGTAGGTGCCGCAGGCGAAGACGTAGTCCGCTGGCTCGGTCACGGTCAGTTGCTGCAGGAAGCGGGCGCGCGGATCGCGGGTTCGGGCGCGGGCGGCGTCGATCATCTTTCGCGACATGTCGTAGCCGACGAAGCTGCCGCCTCGCAGCACCGGCGTCTCTCTTAGAAAATCGAAGAACGCGCCGTAGCCGCAGCCGAAATCTGCGACCGATACGCCGCCCGCCCGCTCGTCGGCGGGGTCGAACACTTCGTACAGACGCTCGAACCGGACGTATTGGTGATCCTCGCTTTTCCAGAACACGGCGCGGGCGTCCGGGCCCAGCTCGGCCAGGCGGCGTTCATAGCTGCGGGCCACAGGCTTGAGCATTCGTGCCGCCTTGCGAAAGAAAAACAGGGTCATGGGCGGGGATTATGATGATCCGCCGCCCATCCGGCCAGAATGAAGATTGTTGGTTAGAACGTCGCCCAACCCGGTTTGCGCGGGGTGACCTGCGCCCCCGCCGCGTCGAGCGTGGGAATGCCGTCTTCCAATACTTCCAGCCGCACCAGGGCCAGGCCCAGGCCGCCACCGTCCGTTGCGGCGGTCGAGCGGATTTCGCCCACGTCCTTGCCGTCCAGAATCAGTGGGGTGCCCGGTTCGGGCAGGGGGCCCGCGATTTCGACCGGCATCAGGCGCTTTTTGATCAGGCCGCGATACTTGGTGCGGGCGGTCAATTCCTGCCCCATGTAGCAGCCCTTGTTCCAATCGACGCCGTGCAGTTCGTCGAACCCGCTTTCGAGCAGGATCGATTTATCGACGATCATGTCGCGGGTGCCGTCGGGTACGCCCAGGGACAGGCGCAACAGGTCGTAGGCGGGCCGCTCGCCCGCCGTGGCGCCATCCTGACCCAAGGCCTGTTCGGCGGTGGCCGATGGAAGGATCGCGCGGGCGCCCAGTTCCTCCAACCGGGGGTCGATGAAATAAACGCCGCCGTCCGCCGCCCGGGCATCGCCGGGACTGGCCACTTTGATCCGCGCCAAGGTCGGAGAAAAGCCGGGCAGGGCGGCGACGGTCCAGTCCTCGGACACGTCCGCCAGGTCGACCTTGGCCCGCAGTTTGTACATTTTCAGCCGCTTCAACAGATCCGGCAGGCGTTCGCGTTCGCAGTCGATCAACAGGCGACCGTCCGCCGCTTGGGCGATGAAGAAATCGTGCAGGTATTTCCCCTGGGGCGTCAGCAAGGCGGCGTGGATTGCGTGGTCCGCCGTTACCTTGTTGATATCGTTGGAAATTAAGCCCTGAAGGAAGCTCCGCGCTTCGTCGCCGCCGACGGCCAGGACGCCGCGATCTTCCAGAATTACGTAGATGTTCTTGGTCATGATTCTATCCCAGGTTCGGATCGGAACGGTTGCCCTGAATATGGGAGCCGCCAGCGCCCTAGGCAACAGGGGATACCCGCCCTATAAGTGCCCTATTATGACGGGGGCATGTCGTTTCAATCAGCGGCGAAACAGCGGTTTCGTCCGGGCATGTCCGCTACCGGCCCGCGCAACGGACACGAAATCGATCGGTCATGGCTAAACATATCCTGTTCGTCACGGCGACCCGCATCGGCGATGCGGTTCTGTCCACGGGGATTTTGGGCCGTCTGGTCGCCGACAATCCCGGGGCGCGGATTACCGTTGCCTGCGGTCCCGTGGCCGCGCCGCTGTTCGAAGCGGTGCCGGGCCTGGAACGCATCATCGTCTTGGACAAAAAGCGTTGGTCGCTGCATTGGCTGGGCCTGTGGTCGCAATGCTTCGGGCGGATGTGGTCGATCCTGGTCGATCTGCGCAATACGCCCATGACCTATCTGATTCCGACCTGGCATCGCTACCGAATGGGGCGCAAAGGTGCCGGCCATCGGTTGGAGCGGTATGCCCAGGTGATGCGGATCACCGACGACGTTCCGGCCCCCAAAATCTGGATCAACGACGCCCATCGCGCCGTGGCCGAACGCCTGATCCCCGGCGACAAGCCGGTCCTGGCGATTGGCCCCACCGCCAATTGGCGGGGCAAGACCTGGCCGCAGGATCGGTTCGCCGAGCTGGTGCGCCGTTTGACGGGTGCCGGCGGCATTCTGGCAGGGGCTTCCGTCGCCGTGTTCGGCCATGAGTCGGAGCGTGCCTCGGTCGAGGAATTTTTGGCCAGCATTCCCGAGGACCGGCGTATCGATCTGGTCGGCAATCTGTCGTTGCTGGAAGTCTATGCCTGCTTGGAGCGGGCTTCTTTTTATGTCGGTAATGATTCCGGCCTGATGCACCTGGCATCGGCGGCGGAGGTGCCGACGCTGGGCCTGTTCGGGCCGACGCCGGATGAACTATACGCCCCCTGGGGGGCGCATTGCCGCGTGGTGCGCGGGGCCGGATTCCTGGAAAGTTTCCCGGAAAATTACGATTGGGAAAACTCGCCGAGCCTGATGGACAAGCTGTCCGTCGATGCGGCCGAAGCCGCGGCCTGTGACCTGTGGACCGGGTTCAAGGAAGCCGCGTCATGACCGGCGGCCCGAAGCTGTCCATCGCCATTTGCGTCCACAACGAAGCGGCGCAATTGGAAGACTGCCTGAAGACCCTGACCTTTGGGGACGAGCTGGTGGTTCTGTTGGACAAATGTACGGATGCGTCCGGCGAGATCGCTCGCCGCTTCACCGACCGGATCGTCGAAGGTTCCTGGGATATCGAAGGCGACCGGCGCAATGCTGCGATCGATGCCTGCACCGGCGACTGGGTGTTGGAAGTCGATGCCGACGAGCGCGTGCCCGAGGCCCTGGCCGGTGAAATCCGCGCCGTGATCGGGTCGACCCCGCACGATTGGCACGAAATTCTGGTCGATAACTATATCGGCGAGCGTCTGGTCCGCTGGGGCTGGGGGGCGAGCTTCGGCAAGGCTGCGTATCCAGGCCTGTTCCGCCGTGGGGTCAAGCGCTGGGGACCGCAGCGGGTCCATCCGTCCCTGGATTGGAGCGGGGCCAAGGGTCCGATGCTGACCAATCGGCTGGACCATTACGTCGACCGCAACCTGTCGGACATGCTGCGGCGGCTGGACAGCTACACCACGGCGCGGGCCCGCGACCTGCGCGAAACCGGACAGGCCGGTTCCTTCGCCAACAATCTGCGTCGCCTGTTCACCCGGTTCTTCAAATGTTACATCCGGCGCAAGGGTTACCGCGAAGGCGGCTACGGCTTCATGATCGCGCTATGCGCCGGGCTGTATCCCCTGATTTCGCACCTCAAGGCGACACTCGAAGACGCCGACGGCAACCCCCGGAAAGAGATTTAGATGGCCCGTATCGTCCTGGCCGATGACGGCATCGAATTCGATGGCCGCACGCCCGAACAAGGCCCCCTGGGCGGGGCCGAAACCTCGCTGGTGTTCCTGATGGAGGAACTGGCCGCGCGCGGGCACGAGGTCTCGGTCCATAACAATTGCGCCGGACCGTTGGTGCACAAGGGCGTGCGCTGGGTGCCGCTCAAGGACGGCATGCCGGACAAGGCCGACCTGTTCATCGCCAACCGGGGGGACAAGGTGCTGCCCCTGATGCCGCAGGCCGGGCGGACCGTGTTCTGGACCCATAATCCCGCGACCTACATGGTCAAATGGCGCTATCTGTCGAAGTTGTGGAAATACGCCGACGCCATCGTGTTCATCGGCGATTACCACGCCGAGACCTATCCCGGCTGGTGCCCGGTGCGCAATCGGGTGGTCATTCCTTACGGTCTGCCCGATGCATTCTGCGCGGCAGAGCCCGCCTCATCCCCGCCGGGGCCGCGCGCGGTCTTTACCTCGAACCCTTTGCGCGGATTGGATTGGCTGCTCGACCGTTGGGCCTTGGACATCCAGCCCCAGGTGCCGGGGGCGGAACTGCACCTGTTCACGGGGGCGGCGGTCTACGGCGTTGCCGGGGATCGCAAGGCCGACCCGATGGCGAAAGTTCTCGACAAGGCTAAGGGCTTGGCGGAAAAAGGAGTTCGTCTGCAAGGGCCGGTGCCCAAGCAGCGCCTAATCGAGGAATTTAGACAGGCCCGATGCATGCTCTATCGCGGGGACATCAATGAAACCTTCTGCATGTCCGTGGCCGAGGCCCAATGCATGGGCCTGCCCACCGTGGTGACGGATCTGGGTTCCATGAAGGAGCGGGTGATCGACGGTGAAACGGGTTTTGTCGCCCGTGACGATGCGTCGTTCGCCGCATCCGCCGTGCGGCTTTTGACGGATGATGCCCTGTGGTCGGCGCAACAGGCGGCGGCCCTGGAAAAGCAGCGTTCCTGGCGCTGGCCCGAAGCGGCCGCGGCCTGGGAACGGCTGTTGCCATGACGAAAGGTTTTTCCAGATGAGAGTTCTTCAGGCCATGGCCGGGGCGGAATTCGGCGGCGCCGAAACGTTCTTCGTGCGGCTGGTCCGCGCCCTGCACCGCGCCGGGTTGGAACAGCGTGTGCTGATCCGTGAAAATAAGGCCCGCGCCCAGGTGCTGCGCGATGCGGGGATCGAGCCGTTGGAACTGCCGTTCGGCGGCATGCTCGACCGTCGCACCCCGCGCGCGATCAAGCACGAGATCAAATCCTTTCAGCCGCAGATCGTCATGACCTGGATGAACCGGGCGACCAAGATGTGCCCCAAGCCGAACGGCGATTTCGTCCATGTCGCGCGCCTGGGTGGGTACTACGACCTGAAGTACTATCAGAACTGCGACCATCTGATCGGCAATACGGAAGACATCGTCAAACACATCGTCACCGAGGGTTGGGTCACCGACCGGGCCCATTACCTGCCGAACTTCGTCAGCGAAGAACGGGCCGAGCCGATCAATCGCCGCTCGCTCTACACCCCGGAAAATGCCTCGTTGATCCTGGCCCTGGGCCGGTTGCACGAGAACAAGGGCTTCGACGTGTTGTTGCGCGCCATGGCCCGCGTGCCCAATACCTATCTGTGGTTGGCGGGCGAGGGGCCGCTGCGTGAAAGCCTGGAAAAGCAGGCCGAAGACCTGGGAATCAAGCCGCGCGTGCGGTTCCTGGGATGGCGCGAGGATACGCCCGCGCTGTTCGCGTCCTGCGATCTGTTCGTTTGTCCGTCCCGGCACGAGCCGCTGGGCAACGTGATTTTGGAAGCCTGGGCGCAGGGCGTGCCGACCATCGCCGCCGACAGCATGGGGCCGGGTACGCTGATCGAACACATGGATTCCGGCATTCTGGTGCCGGTCGACGATTCCGATGCCCTGGCCCGCGCGATCCGCGCCGTGACCGAGGACTACGAGCTGGCCGACAACATCGCCCGCCGTGGTCACGAGGTTTACCAGGAGAACTTTACCGAAGCCCAAGTGGTGAAGCGCTACATGGAATTTTTTCAATCCATCGTCACGAAATCGCAAAACTGACGTAAGATCGCTCCCATGTGCGGTATTGCAGGTATCATGACGCGAGACGGCTCCGCCCCGGCGGCGGAGATTCTCGACGCGCTGGCCGACGCCCTGGGCCATCGGGGGCCGGACGGGCGCGGCCGCCATGTAGACGGCGACGTCGGCCTGATCCAAACCCGCCTTGCGATCATCGATCTGGAAACCGGGGACCAGCCCATCGCCGCCAAGGGACCGGACGGCGGCGAGGCCGTGTTGGTCGCCAACGGCGAAATCTACAATTACGTCGAGGTCAAACTCGACCTGGGCCGTGTGCCGTTCAAGACCCGCTCCGATTGTGAGGTCCCGCTGCAACTGTACCTGCGCGAGGAACTGGCCTTTACCGACCATCTGCGCGGCATGTACGCCATCGCCATTCATGATCAGACGCGGGGGCGGCTTGTCCTGACCCGCGATCCGTTCGGTATCAAGCCGCTGTATTTCTCCCAGTCGGGGGCGGGCTTCGCCTTCGCGTCCGAGCCCCAGGCCCTGATTAGGGCTGGATTGGCCATGGCCCGCCTGAACCCGACGGCGCGGGACGAGATGCTGCAGACGCAGTTTTCCTGTGGCCGGGAAACGCCTTTCGCCGGGATCGAGCGGGTCATGCCCGGCGAGACCCTGATCGTCGAAAAGGGACGGGTGATCGGACATAACCGGACCTCCCCCCTGCCTGAGGGCGCGCCCAAGGACATCAGCCGCTCCGAGGCGCTGATGCGCCTGGACGATCTGTTGGACGATGCGGTCGGCGTGCATCAGCGCTCGGACGTTCCCTATGGCATGTTCTTTTCGGGCGGGATCGATTCCACGGTCCTGCTGGCCATGATGTCGCGTTTGAACGAGCGACCGGTCAAAGCCTTTACCGCCGGGTTCTCGGGCACAGCCGTGCATGACGAGCGGGCCCTGGCGCGCGAGATCGCGGCCCATCTGGGCGCGGATCATCACGAGGTTGAATTCGGCGCCGCCGACTTTTGGGACATGCTGCCGGAGATCGCCGCCGCCATGGACGATCCGGCGGCGGATTACGCCGTGCTGCCGACCTACAAGCTGGCGCAGACCGCGCGCGAGTCCGGGACCAAGGTGATCCTGTCGGGCGAGGGCGGGGACGAGGTCTTCGCCGGGTACGGGCGGTATCGCCGGGCGACCCGCTGGCGGATCCTGGGCGGGCGCGCGATGCGCGACCGGGGTGCTTTGGAAGGATTGGGCCTGTTGCGCGACGAAAACCGCAATTGGCGGGGCGGCATGGCCGCCGCCGAAGAGGATACGCGCGGCCATGGCTGGACGGCCCTGCAGCGGGCCCAGGCCGTGGACATGGCCGATTGGCTGCCCAACGATCTTTTGACCAAGCTCGACCGTTGCCTGATGGTTCATGGGGTCGAGGGCCGGGTGCCGTTCCTGGATACCAAGCTGGCGTCGTTCGGCTTCGGCCTGCCCGATGCGCTGAAGGTCCGGCGCGGGCGCGGCAAATGGATTTTGCGGCAATGGCTGGAAAAGGTCGCGCCGATGGCCCGCCCGTTCGCGGCCAAGCGCGGCTTTACCGTGCCGGTGGGCGAATGGATCGCCGCCGAGGGCCAACGCCTGGGGCCCCTGGTCGCGGCTCAGGCCGGCGTCGCCGAAATTTGCCGGCCCGACGCCGTGACGGCGTTGTTCCGCAGCGCCGGCAAGCGCGAGATGCAGGCCGCCTGGAGCCTGCTGTTCTATGCCGTCTGGCATCAACACCACATCCTGGGCGGCGCACAGCGCGGCGGCGTCCTGGAAGTTCTTGGAGAGGCCGTCTGAGCCTTTAAATACCGATGACCGATACCCTGACGATCCGCCGTCCCGACGACTGGCATGTGCATTTCCGCGACGGCGCGATGATGGCCGCCGTCGTGCCCTATACCGCGCGGCAGATGGCCCGCGCCGTGGTCATGCCGAACCTGGTGCCGCCGGTGACCACCTCGGCCCTGGCCGCGGCCTATCGCGAGCGCATTCTGGCGGCAGTGCCGGAAGGGATCGAATTCACGCCGCTGATGACGGCCTATCTGACCGACAACACGGACCCGGACGATCTGGCCGCCGGTCATGGCGACGGTGTGCTGACGGCGGTGAAGTATTATCCCGCCGGGGCGACGACCAATTCCGACAGCGGCGTGACCGCGATCGAGAAAGTTTATCCGGTGCTGGAGCGCATGGCCGCGATCGGCATGCCCTTGCTGCTGCATGGCGAGGTCACCAATGCCGAGATCGATATCTTCGACCGTGAAGCCGTGTTCATCGACCGCATCCTGACGCCGCTGACCGAACGCCTGCCGGAATTGAAGATCGTGCTGGAGCACATCACCACCGCCGACGCCGCGTCCTTCGTCGCGGGGGCGGGGGCCAATGTCGCGGCCACGGTGACGGCCCATCACCTGATCATCAATCGCACGGATATCTTCAAGGGCGGCATCCGCCCGCATTTGTATTGCCTGCCCATCGCCAAGCGGGAAGTGCACCGTCAGGCCCTGGTCAAGGCCGCGACCTCGGGCAGCGCCAAGTTCTTCCTGGGCACCGACACAGCTCCCCATGCTCGCCATGCCAAGGAAGCGGCCTGCGGCTGCGCCGGGATATTCTCGGCCCCGGCGGCGATCGAGGTCTATGCCGAAGCCTTCGATCAGGCGGGGGCGCTGGACAAGCTCGAAGCCTTTGCCTCGCTGAACGGTCCGGCGTTCTACGGCCTGCCGGTGAACGAGACGACCATCACCCTGGAGCGCGCCGACTGGACCCAGCCGGAAGCGGTCGATGTGTCGACCCCCGACGTCGACGGCGGACGCGAACGCGTCGTTGCCTTCAAGGGCGGGGAAACGCTGTCCTGGCGGATTGCCGGCTAACTTCCCTTAATCGTTGTGCTGCGATACCCTGCGTCGGTTCTCATGGGGACGGCTCTCGGGGGAGGCAGGGCATGCGTTGCATTCTATTGGTCTGTTTGCTGGCGCTCGCCTTGGGCGGATGCTCGGCGCTTGCCCCGCCGCAGACCTATGCGGAATGTATCCAGCGTACGCAAGGGACGCGCTATCACTACAATACCGGAGGGGTGATCGGGGCGGTCGTCATCGGAATAGCCGATGCCGTGGGCCGGGTGATCGAAAGAAGTCGCTGCAAGGACCAATTCGCTGTCGGGACGGCGCGGCGGCTCGACGATAAGCCGTCTGAAGCCGCTGATACTTCCAAAATCCCTGTCCTGACCGATGACCGAAAAACGGCCAAGGCAGAAGCCGCAGGCAGTGTTGGCGGGGCGGAACGCTATGCGGGCTCCACCGTCAAAGGTTCGGCCTTTTCCGCGATTTCAGATGTCGAATATGGCCAGCCGGTATGCCGCACGATGAATGGGGCGGTTCATCCGTCTTGTTGACCTAGGGGAAACGCCTAGGCGTTGACCCCGGCGCGGGGCTTCTCTACACCGTTTGAAAACCGTTCACGACACAACCGATTGCGGGAGGCTCTCTCATGTCCACGTTCAAGGCCCTTATGCTGGAAGAAACCGACGGCAAGGTTTCCGCATCCTTTCAGGATGTCGACGAGGCCCGCCTGCCCGAGGGCGACGTGACCGTCGCGGTCAAATATTCCACCATCAACTACAAGGACGGCATGGTCATCAACGGCCTGGGCCGTCTGGTCCGCGATTACCCGCATATTCCCGGCATCGATTTTTCCGGCGTGGTCGAGGCTTCTGACAACCCGAACTTCAAACCCGGCGACGAGGTCATTTTGACCGGCTGGCGCGTGGGTGAAGTTCACTGGGGCGGTCATGCCCAGAAAGCCCGGGTCAAGGGTGACTGGCTGGTTCCCATGCCCAAGGGCCTGGACCTTAAGCGCGCCATGGCCATCGGCACGGCGGGCTTCACCGCCATGCTGGCGATCATGACCCTGGAAGACCATGGCCTGACCCCCGATGCCGACGGCGAGGTGCTGATCACCGGGGCCTCCGGCGGCGTCGGGTCTGTCGCGACCTCGATCCTGTCGAACCTGGGCTATCGGGTCGCCGGGTCCACCGGGCGGCAGGAATCCCACGCCTATCTGAAGGAATTGGGGGCGACGACCATCGTCGACCGGGCCGATCTGGAAACCCCGCCGAAGGGGCCGCTTGGTCGTGAAAACTGGCTCGCCGCCATCGACAACGTCGGCGGGCCGACCCTGCATTCCGTGCTGGCGACGCTGAAATACTGGGGCACCTGCGCCTCGGTCGGCAACGCCGGGTCGTTCAAGCTGGAAACCACGGTGCTGCCGTTCCTGCTGCGCGGCATCAACCTGTGCGGGATCGATTCCGCGACCTGCCCGACGTCACGCCGGATCGAGGCCTGGACCCGCATCGCCAAGGACCTGCCGCTGGACAAGCTGGACGCCCTGACCGAAACGGCGAGCCTTTCCGACCTGCCGGACCTGGCCGGGAAAATCCTCAAGGGTCAGCTTCGCGGCCGCACGGTGGTCGACGTCAACAGCTAGTCGCAGGCCCGGCTTGAGCAATGCGAAAGAGGGGCGGCCCCGTGCGGGGCCGTTAACCGCTTGCTAACCATGGGGTGTCATCCTGACGTCGGACGAGTTTTGACGCAGGATGGGATAGAACCCCCATGAAAAAGGTAATCGCAACGATCGCCTTCGTTGCCGCGCTTTCCGCATGCAGTTACGTGGACAAGTACGAAGAAGGCGTCGCCGACTATGAACCCACCTATTGCTACGCCGCGCTCGGCGGGGCCGTGGAATGCTTCCGCGAGCCCGTGCCGGGCCAGGATCGCCGCTTGGTGAACTATTACGGCAAGCATCCGTCGCGCTATAACGCGCCGGAAAAACCGGCCCCGGCGGAATATCAGGCCCCGCCCATGGTCAATGCCTGGGTCAAGGACCCGGAGCCGGTGGTCCGCGCCATGCCCAAGGGCGATATCTCGGACCGCCCGTGGCTCGCCGCCGACTATGAAGAGCCGGTGGCGGTGCAGGCCTCGACCGCGGCAACGCAGGCGCTGATCCGCAAGACCCATGAATTCCTGAGCGGGTCGATCCAGCGGGATACGCAAAAGCGCCTGAACAGCCTGGGCCTCACGACCTCTGACGACACCGAAACACCGCCCTCCCGATAAGGGGCGCAATACAACGTTTCGGCGTTCCGCGTGGGCATTTTCACCTTTTGTGACGCGGGTCACATGATTCGCCGCGCCCCTTTGATACGACTCGCTTATGGTTAACAAAGCCATGGACGGACACGGTTAAGGGGGCGAGACGGTGAACGACGATATGCGCGACGACAGAGTCAAACAGACGGAACTTCAGCGCCTGCAGAACGAACGGGTCGGCGGAACGCGGAAAAGGGCCAAAAAGCCCCAATCCGAGGCGAAATCCCGCATGCTCGAAGGGGCCCGCAATGCCCGCGGCCCGTTCAACGGCCGCGATTGGCGCTGGTACGGGGCCTGATCCAAGCCCAACTCCATGATCCTGAATTCCGGGCCGGGGCGGCGTCAATCCCGCCGTCCGCCCAGCCCGCCGCATGGGCGTTTGCATGATTGCGGCAGGTCTTTCTTGACACCCGGGCGACAGGGCCTTAAATCCCACCTCTCCGGCGCACACCCGGGATGCCTTTCGGGCCCCTAGGCCCATGATGGCGGAGTAGCTCAGCTGGTTAGAGCAGCGGAATCATAATCCGCGTGTCGGGGGTTCGAGTCCCTCCTCCGCTACCAATAA